>NZ_JAUYQL010000104.1 GCF_030697305.1 Phenylobacterium sp.
CACGTCAGCCGACTGCGCAAGAAGATCGACGATGGCTTCGACCGGCCGCTGCTGCATACTGTGCGCGGTTCCGGGTACCGGCTTTCCGAGGCGCCATGATCGGCGGATTGCGGCTGCGCGCCTGGATGTGGCCGACGGCGATGTTCGCGGTCGCCGCGGCGGCGCTGGCCGTGGGCCTGATCGTCGTCGACCGCTGGGGTGAAGCGGCCATCGCCCGCCAGCAGACCGCCGTCGCCGCCTCGGCCCGGGACAACTTCGTCGCCTTCGCCCGCGAGGAGGGCCCCGCCGCCCTCTCGACCGCCCTCAATCGCAAGGCGCGTGAAGCCTCGCCGGATGGCTTCCGCTACGCCCTGATCGGGCCCCGCGGCGAGATGCTGGCCGGCGCCGACGTACTGAGCTCGCTGGACGCCCCCGACACCGGCTGGCGCACGGTCGTCGAGCCAGACACCCAACCGAAGCGCCGCTGGCGCGTGCTGGCCGCGCCGCTGGACGGTGGGCGCACCCTGATCGTCGCCGAGGACCTGGCGGCGCGCGACGCGCTCAGGCGCGCCATCCTGGGCGGCTCGGCTGCGGCGCTGCTGATCACCGCGGCCGGAGCGATCGCCGCCGGGCTAGGCCTGCACGCCATCCTGCTAAGACGGACCCGCGAGATGGCCGACGCGGCCCAGCGCATCGCCGAGGGCGACCTCTCCGCCCGCGTGCCGGCCCGGCACGACGGCGACGCCTTCGACGATCTCGCCCGGGCGTTGAACGGCATGCTGATGCGCATCGAGGAACTGATGACCGGGATGCGCACGGTCACCGACAGCCTGGCGCACGACCTGCGCTCGCCCCTCACCCGGCTGAAAGGCGCCCTCTCCCGCGCTTCAGATCCGGAGACCGCCGAGGCGCCGCGCGCCGCAGCGCTTGAGCAGGCGTATCGCGAAGTCGAGTCGATCCTGGCGACGCTCTCTGCGCTGCTCGACATCGCCCGGGCCGAGTCCGGCCTGTCACGTACCATGATGGCCCGCGTCGACGTGACAGAGCTCGCCCAGGAGATGGCCGAACTGTTCGGCCCAGCGGCCGAGGACGCCGGCCAGTCGCTCAGCGTCGAGGGCCCCCAGGCCCACGTGGTCGCCGTCACACACGAGACCTTGCTGAGGCAGGCGATCGGCAACCTGCTGTACAACGCCGTCGTCCATGCCGGCGACGGCGCGCAGGTCTGTTTATCGGTCTCTGAGGAACAGGCGGGCTTGATCCGCGTTTCCGTGGCCGACACCGGACGGGGGGTGCCGGCGGCGTCGTTGGGACGCGTCCAGGAGCGTTTCGTGCGGCTTGACGAACATCGCAGCGGCCCTGGGACCGGTCTGGGCTTGGCGTTGGTCGCAGCCTGCGCCAAGCTGCACGGCGGCCGGCTGATCCTGGAAGACAACGCACCAGGCCTTCGCGCTGTCATGCAACTCCCGTCTGGAAGTGAAGCCCTTGAGTTGAGCGACGCTTCCCACTATCCTCTCACCCCCCGGACGCCTGCGCCCGCGGCCGGCACGTGAACCCCTGGGCGAAACCCGAGTCATCATCCACGATGGAAAAAGTTCCCATGACCGCCGAGGGCTACCAAGCCCTCGACGAGGAATTGAAGCGTCTGAAAACCATAGAGCGGCCGGCTGTGATCGCCGCTATCGGGGAGGCGCGCGCTCATGGCGACCTGTCCGAGAATGCTGAGTATCACGCCGCCAAAGACCGGCAGGGCTGGATCGAAGGACAGATCGCCGAGATCGAGGACCGCATGGCGCGGGCCCAGGTCATCGACGTGTCGAAACTGTCCGGCAGCCATGTGAAGTTCGGCGCCACGGTGTCGATGGTCGACGAGGACACCGAAGAACCTGCTCGCTACCAGATTGTCGGCGAGCATGAGGCAGACGTGAAATCCGGACGGATCTCGATCACCTCCCCGATCGCGCGTGCGATGATCGGCAAGGAGAGTGGCGACGTCGTCGAGGTGAACACGCCTGGGGGCGTCAAAGCCTACGAGATCACCAAGGTGGAGTGGGTCTAGCAGACCCGCTCTGGCCGGATCGCCGCCATGGCGGGCTCCGACTCCGAACCGCTGACCATCTGGGTGGTCTCCGACGGCCGCGCCGGCATCGAGGTGCAGCCGCTGGGGCTGGCTGATGCGATCGCGCGACGGCGTCCTGCGCGGACCATCCTCAAGCGGATCGGCTGGAAGGGCGCGATCGGCCGCCTGCCATGGGGCCTGATCCCGTTTCCCCGCGCCCTATTGCGTTCGCCCGCCGAGATCGCTCCCCCCTGGCCCGATCTGTGGATCGCCGCGGGCCGTGCGACGCTGCCGCTGTCGACAAGGATCCGCGACTGGTCCGCCGGCGCGACCTTTGTAGTGCAAACCCAGGACCCGCAAACGCCGCCGCGCGCCTTCGACCTGGTCATCCCTCCGCGCCATGACCGGTTAGAGGGCGCGAACGTCTTCCCCATCACCGGCTCGCCCAATCGCGTCACGCCCGGTCGGCTGAGCGACGACCTGGCGCGTTTCGCCAGCCTGATCGCGCCTCTGCCACACCCACGCGTGGCGGTGCTGGTTGGCGGCAAGTCTCGCGCCTTCGATCTGTCGCCGACGCGCGCCGCCGCCATCGCGGACCAGGTCGCCACCGCCGTCGAGGCGGCAGGCGGCTCGATCATGCTCACCTATTCCCGGCGCACGCCGGCCGAGGCTCAAGCGGCCATCACCGAACGCCTGCGCGACGTGCCCGGCACGATCTGGGACGGCGCTGGCGAGAACCCCTATTTCGCCTTCTTGGCCGGCGCGGACGTGCTGCTCGCCACGGAGGACTCCGTCAACATCGCCACCGAGGCCGCCTCGACGGGCAAGCCGCTCTACATCCTCGCCATGGAAGGTGGCTCGCCAAAGTTCGCCCGCTTCCATAGGGACCTGGAAGATCAGGGGATTTCCAGGCGCTTCAACGGCGATCTCGAAACCTGGAGCTACCCCCCGCTGGCGGAGACCGATCGGGCGGCGGACGAGATCCTGCGCCGCCTCGACGCGCATCGGGCAGGGTCCTGACGCCCTCACGCGCCTCAGGCTTTGCAATCGGCTGCGCCTTGCCCTTCCATCCGGCGCGAGGAACCCGCCGATGATTCTCCGCAGTCCGCCAAGATGAGCGACATCCAGCGCATCCTGTTCATCCCCGACGCCGGTCCGCATGTGGGCGGCGGCCATGTCATGCGCTCGTTGACCCTCGCTGAGGCGCTGGGTCAGCGCGGCGGCGCCTGCGTGTTCATGGCCTCGCCCCAGGTCGCCGCAGTATTGGACGCGTTCGCTCCCGAAATCCCTCGCGTGCCCGCCGACGGCCGCTCGGCGGTCGAGCTGATGGACGCCGACGCGCGCGCCTTCGACGCCGTGGTGTTCGATCACTATGGGCTCTCCCAGGGCGAGCACCTGACCATCGCGCGCGGGCGCCCCAGCATGGCGCTGGATGACCTCGCCGACCGCTCGCTCGCGGTGGATATGGTGCTGGACAGCGGCCCGCAGCGACGCGCGGAAGACTACGAGGGCCTGATTCCCGCTGGCTCCCGGCTGTTGCTGGGACCGGCCTATGCGCCGGTCCGCCCGCAGTTCGCAGCGCTTCGCGCGCCAGCGCTGGCCCGGCGCGGCGGTCCGGTGGAGCGGGTGCTGGTGTCGCTGGGCCTGACCGACCTGGATGGTATCACGGCCCGCGTGCTCGACCGTGTGCGGCCCAGGTTGGGCGAGGTGGCGCTCGATGTCGTGCTGGGCGGCGCGGCCCCCACCCTGACTGGGCTGGAGCGTCTGGCCAGGCGGGATTCACGCCTGAATGTGCACGTCGACACCCGCGACATGGCGAAGCTCACAGCGCACGCGGACTTCGCGGTAGGCGCGGCGGGCTCCAGCGTCTGGGAGCGCTGCACGCTGGCCCTGCCATCGCTGCTTTTGGTATTGGCGCCGAACCAGAGGCCGGCTGCAGCCGCGTTCGCGGAACTCGGCGCGGCGCTGGTGGTGGATGCAGCCGCACCGGACTTCGAAAGCGCCTTCGATCGCGCTTTCACGCGGCTCTCCACGGACGCCGAGCTGCGCGCTCGGTTGGCCGCCAAGAGCGCCGAGGTGTGCGATGGATTGGGCGCCGGCCGCGTCGCCGATGCCTTTCTTGATCTGATCGCGGCCAAGCGACGCAGCGACACGCCTCTTTAACCCTGTTTTTGCGACTCGGCGGCGACTGTGCCTTCGCAGGAAGGTTCAGGGGCTGGGCATGAGCAAGGTTCGCATCGTCGGCAGCGGCCTCCTGGGCGCGGCCGCGGCGCTGGAAGCGCACAGGCTGGGCGCTCGCGACATCACGCTCCACGCCCGCAACGACGCCTCGTCGCCACTTCGCGCCGACGGCCTGGAATTGCGCCCCGACTGCACCCTCTTCGGGGATCCCGCCGACCCGCTTCGCCGGCTGCTGGAATGGCATGGCGCGACCTTCGAAAGCTTCGAGCTCGATTGCGGCTCGCTCAATCCCACGCTGCGTGGGGAGCCCACAGCCATTGACGGCTACGCGGGCCCGGTGATCGAGGGGGCCGCCGAGGCCTCGCCGGTGACGTCCACCCCGATCACGCTTCGCGACGCCCTTCGCGTCCACCCCACGGAGGTCGAGGGGCCGCTGTCGCGCTACTGCCAATGGCGACTGCAGGCCTGGCTCGACCAGGTGCACGCCAGCGCCGCCGAGGTCCTGGGCGTCAGCGAGCTGCGGTCGCCGGCCGACGCCCTGGCCAACGGCTGCGGGCTGGCAGGGCTCGGCCGCACGGTCAGCCTGCCCCGAGGCGGTTTCTGCAACCTGCGCAGCGCGATGCGCAAGGCGCTGGAGAACATCGGGGTAGACATCCCGCAGGGGCCGCTCCCCTCGGCGCGCGCGACCATGGAGCGCAACCACCGCGAAATCCTCGTCTGGGTGGACGATCCGGCGCCGCTGCTGGCCGCCCAGGGAATGCGGCGGGCGGCCACAGGGGCGGACCGCGCGCTCAGCCATGTGTTCAAGGTGCGCCTGACTCGCACCGCGCCCTTCGTCGTCCAGGATTTCACCGCCGCCGGCGTCGTGTTCCGGGTCTCCGTCTATGAGAGCCGGGGCGAGACCCTGGCCTGCGTCGAATGCGTCGGACCGGCGCCCGAGGGCGTTGTCCGCTGCCAGGCCCAGAAGCTGCTTTCGGCCTTCACCGACGAGCCGGCTCGGATCGGGCAGCGGCTTGCGACCCTGACACCCTCCCGGAGCGGCGTCATGACCCTGGAGGCCTGGCGCGCTTTGCAGGCGATGGAGCGGCGGGTCGGCGGGGGCTTCGTTTCCGGCGCCTGGGAGCACCCGTCGATCGGCGCGCGCTTCACCGAGATCGGCGCAGGCCTAGCCGCCGCCATGCAGAGCGCCTCGCCGCTCAGCGCCTCGGCCGCCTGATCCATGATCCTGGCCGTTCTGCAGGCCCGCATGTCGTCCACGCGGCTGCCCGGCAAGGTGATGGCCGACGTGCTCGGCGTGCCGATGATCGGCCGCCAGATCGAGCGTCTGCGCCGCGCCCGCAGCCTCGACCGCCTGGTGGTGGCGACCAGCGAACTTGCCGGCGACGATCCCCTTGCGGCCTATTGCGATAGCCTCGGCGTGTCGGTCCATCGCGGCTCCCTTGAGGACGTGCTGGGGCGTTTCCACGGCGCTGTCCAAGCGTTCGGCCCCGCCAGCACGGTGGTCAGGCTCACCGCCGACTGCCCGCTCTGCGACTGGACCGTGGTGGACGCCGTGGTGGACGCCCATGTGGCCGGTGGCTTCGACTACACCAACAACACCGCCCCGGAGCGCACCTTCCCGCACGGTCTGGATGTCGAGGCGGCGACGCCTGCGGCGCTGGAGGCTGCCTGGCGAGAGGCTGTCGACCCTTACGAGCGCGAACACGTGACCCCCTTTCTCTACCGTCGGCCGGAGCGCTTTCGGCTGGGGTCCGTGGTCAGCGACACGCCCATGCCGCAGTTGCGCTGGACAGTGGACGCGCCCCAGGACCTGGACTTCGTGCGGCAGGTCTATGAGGCGCTGTATCCGATCGATCCGGCGTTCACCTCGGCCCAGGTCGCCGCCCTCCCCGTCAACAGCTCGGCGTACGCCGGCTAGCGGACGACCATGTCCCAGGCGAGCGGTTCGCCGCGCTTCAGATCGCGGGCCGCCGGCCTGCCCAACACCGCGTCCAGATCGCCAGGCGGCAGGCCCAGGCCCGGACGCACCGAGCGTAGGTTGGCCTTCGACAGCGGTTGGCCTGCGCTGACGTCGGCGACCACGTAGAGCGAGCGGCGGAATTGACGGTTGGCGCGCTCCGACCCGAGTAGGTCGTAGTGCGCACGGCCGAGGGCGGCCCAGGCGGCTTTGCAGTCTGCCACCAGGGCGGTGAACTCCGCGGGTTCAAGGCTGAACGCCGCGTCGGGGCCGCCATCGGACCGCGCCAGGGTGAAGTGCTTCTCGATGACGCTGGCGCCCAGGGCCACGGCCGCGACGGAGGCGGCCGAGCCCGGCGTATGGTCAGAAAGCCCAATGGGCGAGGCGAACCGCTGGGCCATGTCGGCGACAGTGCGCACGTTAGCGTCGGCCATCTCCGCCGGATAGCTGGACACGCAGTGCAGCAGCACCACGCCGGCGGCTCCGCCTTCAATGGCGGCGGCGTGGGCGGCTTCGATCTCGTCCAGGTTGGCCATGCCGGTGGAGATGATCAGCGGCTTGCCTTGTGCGGCGGCGTAGCGGATCAGCGGCAGGTCGACCGCCTCGAACGAGGCGATCTTGTAGGCCGGCGCGTCGAGGCCGGCCAGCAGGTCCACCGCCGTCTCGTCGAATGGGCTGGAGAACAGGATTACGCCGTTCGCCCGGGCCCGCTCGAACAGCGCCGCGTGCCATTCGTAGGGGGTCTGAGCCTCGCGATAGAGTTCGTGGAGGGTGCGCCCGTCCCACAGCCCGCCATGGATGCGAAACTCCGGGCGGTCGACGTCCAAGGTGATGGTGTCGGCGGTATAGGTCTGGATCTTGATCGCGTCGCAGCCGGTGGCGGCCGCCGCATCAATCATCGCCAGCGCCCGCTCCAGGCTGCCGTTGTGGTTGCCGGAGAGCTCGCAGATGACGAACGGCGGGTGGGCGGCGCCGACCTTGCGGCCGGCAATCTCGACCTCGGGCGGCAGGGCTTGCGGCATGGGTTTCGGACTCTCGCGCGGTGAGAGCCTTCTTACGCCCCGCCGCTGAAGTCGTCGTTAATCCTGAGCGGGCCGCTCGCCGCGACGCCTCCGGCCAGTCCGATCAGCGCCGCAAAGGGCGATCGAAGCCACGCCCAGCCCGCGGATCAGGACAATGCCCACGGCGATCCCTGCCGCTACACCCACAGCTTTCCACCTTCGATCCATCGCAACGCTCCAGAATCTCTCCTATCTAGATCACATGTCTCAGGAACGTTCCGAACCCAGAACCACCCGCTGCCTGATCATCGGATCGGGCCCGGCCGGCTACACCGCCGCCGTCTACGCCGCGCGCGCCTTGCTGGCGCCGGTGATGCTCGAGGGCATCCAGCCCGGCGGCCAGCTCACCATCACGACGGATGTCGAGAACTACCCGGGCTTCGCCGAGGTGATCCAGGGCCCCTGGCTGATGGAGCAGATGCGCGCCCAGGCCCTGCATGTGGGCGCCGAGATCATCGGCGACATCGTCGTCGACGCCGACCTGTCGAAGCGACCGTTCCGGTTGGTCTGCGACAGCGGTCAGGTGTGGCTCGCCGACACGGTGATCATCTCCACCGGCGCGCAGGCCAAGTGGTTGGGGCTGCCGTCGGAGCAGAGGTTCCAGGGCTTCGGCGTCTCGGCCTGCGCCACCTGCGACGGCTTCTTCTATCGCGGCAAAGAGGTGGTGGTGGTCGGCGGCGGCAACACCGCCGTCGAGGAGGCGCTGTTCCTCACCAACTTCGCGTCGAAGGTCACCCTCGTGCACCGCCGCGACGAGCTGCGCGCCGAGAAGATCCTGCAACAGCGCCTGTTCGCGCACGAGAAGATCGAGGTGATCTGGAATCACGGCGTCGAGGAGGTCCTGGGCTCGCAGGATCCGATGGGCGTCACTGGCGTGCGCCTGAAGGACGTCAACGGCGGTGCGACCCGCGATCTCCCTTGCGACGGGGTTTTCATCGCCATCGGCCACGCGCCGGCCTCGGAGCTGTTCAAGGGCCAACTGGCCATGGACGCCAGCGGATACCTCGACGTGAAGGCCGGCACGGCCTCCACCGAGATCCCCGGCGTCTACGCGGCCGGGGACGTCACCGACGACATCTATCGCCAAGCGGTGACGGCGGCCGGCATGGGTTGCATGGCGGCGCTGGAGGCGGTGCGATTCCTCGCCGAGGAAGATCACCGCAAGGCCCATCATCCGATCTCCCACGCCGACGCGACCAAGATCGGCGTGTGGTGATCCGCGCCTAGATCAGCGGGAAACCCTTGGGACCTTCCGCGGTCAGCGCCAGGGGATGGCCGTCCGGATCGCGGAAATAGGTCATCCACAGGTCATGCTCCGGTAGGGTCGCGACCAGTTGGATGGTGTCGGTGAAGGCGACGCCTCGCCCTTCCAACTCGCGCCGGGCAGTGACGATGTCCGACACCCTGAAGCACACCGGCGAGGCGGCGGTGAGCTGCGCGCTCTGCGGCGTCTCCTGCAGCGACAGCCGAACGTCGCCGCAGTCGTACAGCGCCTGCCCCTCGCCCAGCAGTAGGCGCTTCAGGCCGAGTTGCTCGCCGTAGAAGGTCATCGCGCGCGTCAGGTCGGCCACATAGAAGACGATCAGCCCCACGGGGCCCAGGCTGAACACGCCGTCGCGCGGATCGAGCGCCATATCAGGGCGCCGCCGGCGTGGGCGCGGGCGTTGGTTCGCGCGCCATGTCGCGTTCCATCGTCGCCAGCGAGGCGTTGATGGTGGCGATTTCCTCTGCCGTCGGCTGCCTGCGCCCAGGGATCACGCCACGGGGCCTGACCGCGGGCGCTCCGTTGATCGAGGGTTCGGCGACGGTGTACTGGCGGGTCTCGCCGCCGACCGACAGGGTCACCGTGCGCAGGCGCGATGCGTTCAGCAGGCCTTGGGTGCGCTCATCCAGGCCTTCCAGAACTGACTGGGCGAGGCTCGCTTCCCCGCCCGCATATCGGCCGGTGAAGGCTGGCGGCTCGCCCCAAGGCCCCGTCCAGCGATAGAAGATGTGCAGGCCTTCCCGCTTCAGCTTGACCAGGGTGGGCGCCCAGTACGGGGCCACATAATCGGCATGGTAGTGCGTCGCCGGCCCCACCTCGCGCATCACGAAGCCCGCAAGCGCGCGGCGAGCCACCGACTGGGCTTGCGCCCAAAGGCCCGGCTCCGGCGCCCACTTCAACGATCCGTCGCAGGTGAAGGAGAACTGGCAGCCGGTGGTCCGCGCCGAGCCCTGATAGACCACGCCGCATACCGATTTCGGATAGGCCGGGTGACGCAAGCGGTTGAGAACAACCTGAGCGATAGCCTGCTGACCCTTCAGCGGCTCGCGCGCGCCTTCATAATACACCGCCTGGCTGAGGCACTGCAGGGCGCGCTCGGCGTCGAGCGGCCCGGCCTTCAGCATGAACGGCCGCATCGGTCGCACCGGTGATGAAGCAAATGGGCGCAAGGCGTTGAGTTCGCGAGCAGTTTGTGCGTCTGGCGCGGAAATGCCCAGGTCCGGCGCGGTGGTCAGGTCCAGACTGGCCCAGCCGACCGGGCGGCCCCACGTGTCCGCGCTGCGGCTGCCGGGGTCGTGGCGCCGCGCGAGCGCCAGCATGGCCGAATCCATATCGGCGATCAGCGCGCCCAGGCCGATGTCCGACAGGCCGCCCGAGATCGCGGTGAGACCCTGGGCGTGGCCGTTCGGGGCGCCGCGCAGCGA
Source organism: Phenylobacterium sp. (assembly GCF_030697305.1). Taxonomy (GTDB): domain Bacteria; phylum Pseudomonadota; class Alphaproteobacteria; order Caulobacterales; family Caulobacteraceae; genus Phenylobacterium. The sequence continues at coordinate 9,923 of NZ_JAUYQL010000104.1, forward strand.
GACGCAGGCGACGCTCGACGCAAGCGCCGACGCCATCAGGGCGCAGAACGCCAGCCGCCGGGCCGTCATTGCGAAGATCGTCTTCAGCTTGCCGCTCACATCTGGCCCGGTCCGCCCTCGTGGCGGCGAATGGCCTGGGGATATCGTCTGTTGCGCGCCGGGACCAGCGCAGCCATGCTCAGCAGGTCGCTGCAGGGTTGCGCGACTGACTCGGAGCCGCCCCGCCGATGACGCCGGTCGAATGGCCGCTTCGGCTCATCCCTCGCCGAAACCCGCCGGTGCTCAACGCGCTCACGCTCAGCGTCGTCGCCCTCGCCGCGGCGATCGTCTTGCGTGTCCTCTTCCTTGGCTTCGACCGCGGCCTCGGCCTGTCGGTGACCTATCTTCCGGCTTTGCTGGCGGTGACGCTGTATGCCGGGGCCTGGTGGGGCGGCGCGACGCTTGTCGCGGCGATCGGGCTCAACCTGCTCGCCCCCAGCCCCCTCACCAACGGCCCGACACCTGCGCTCACCACCATGTTCATGCTGTCAGGCGCCGTGGTGGTGCTGTTCGCTGACGCTTTCCGCAGCGCGCTCGTGCGACTGGATGAGATGCGCGAGACGCAGCGCGTCGTGCGCGAGGCCCTGGAGGAGACCCAGGTCCGCCTTCGCCTCGCTCAGGAGGCCGGAGGTGTCGGGGTCTGGAGCTATCTGGGGGACGGCCAGGAGTTGCTGTGGAAGGACGTGCATCCGGACGACGCCGATCTCGTGCGCCAGGCGCACGCCGCGGCGGCGAGCGACGGCCATGTGGCGCCGCACGAATATCGCGAGGCCGCGCCCGACGGCGCCGAGCGATGGATGCTGTCTCGTGGTGAAGCCGGACGTGACAGCGAAGGGCGGGTGATCGGCGCGCTCGGCGTGAAGATCGACGTCACCGAGCGCCGCCTGGCCGAACAGCAGATGCGCGAGAGCGAGGCGCGGTTCCGCAGCCTCGCCGACAGTGCGCCGGTGCTGATGTGGGTGAGCCGCCTCGACGGCACGCGCGAATTCGTCAACAGCGCCTACCTGGACTTTCTCGGCGAGCCCTACGACGTCGCGCTCGCCTTCGACTGGCGCACTCGACTGCATGCCGAAGACCTGCCGCGGGTCCTGGCCGAACAGCGCGCCGGGGAAACCGGGCGCGGGCGCTTCTCGCTCGAGGCGCGCTACCGCAGGGCCGACGGCGCCGATCGGTGGCTGCGCTCGGTGTCGCAACCCAGGTTCGGACCCACAGGCGAGTTCGTGGGCTTTGTGGGCGTCGCCATCGACGTCACCGACGCCAAGCGCGCCGAGGCCGACCTGCTGCACATCAACGACCTGCTCGCCGAGCGCGTCGAGGCGGCGCTGGCCGAACGCGACGAGGCGGAAGCCGCGCTGCGCCGCGCACAGAAACTCGAGGCGGTGGGCCAGCTCACCGGCGGCGTCGCCCACGACTTCAACAACCTGCTGACGGTGATCAGCGGCGCCATCGACCTGGTCCAGCGCCACCCGAACGACGCGGCCCGGCGTGACCGCATGCTGGAGGCGGCGCAGAGCGCGGCGCGGCGCGGCGAACGCCTGACCCAACAGCTGTTGGCCTTCTCGCGCCGCCAGACCCTGAAGCCCGAACTGGTCAGCGTCGACGCCCTGTTGCTCGACGCCGAGCCGTTGCTGCGGCGCGCGGTCGGCGAAGCGGTCAGCCTCACCGTCATGCCGGCGGCCCACAACGCCGTCGCGCGGCTGGACCCGACCCAGTTCGACGCGGCGATCATGAACCTGGTGGTCAACGCCCGCGACGCGGTGGCCAGCGGCGGAGTGATCCGGATCGAGAGCCAGGTGGCGCACGTCGCACGCTCCGAGGTTGAAGGCGTCGCGGCCGGCGACTACGTCTGCGTCTCCGTGCACGACACCGGCGTCGGCATGGACGCCGAGACCATCACCCGGGCGTTCGAGCCGTTCTTCACCACCAAGGAGCCCGGCAAGGGCACGGGTCTCGGTCTCGCGCAGGTCTATGGCTTCGCCCATCAGAGCGGCGGCGGCGCGACGGTGTCCAGCGCGCCCGGCCAGGGCTGCACCGTGCGCCTCTACATGCCGCTCTCGCAGGAGCTCGTCGCGGCGAGCCCGCAGGAGCCAACCTCCCGAAGCGAGCCGAAGCGCGCGGCGCTGAAGGTGTTGCTGGCCGAGGACGATGAGGATGTCGGAGACATGGTCACCGCCATGCTTGAGGATCTCGGCCATGAGGTGGTGCGTGCGCCCGACGCCGACAGCGCCATGTCGACCTTGCGCATCACCCCGGGCGTGGACCTGTTGCTCACCGACGTAGTGATGCCGGGTGGCAAGACCGGGGTGGACCTCGCGCACGAAGCCGTGGCGCTGCACCCTGCCCTGCCCGTGATCCTCAGCTCCGG
>NZ_JAUYQL010000126.1 GCF_030697305.1 Phenylobacterium sp.
CCAAATGCCCCGTAAGCCCATACGCCAGGCCGAGTGCGGTGTTGGGAGCGTTCCAGACCTTGCCCGCGATGCTTCGCGCGAAGGGGCCCACACCCGACCGCCTTCGATAGCGCTGTAGCGACTGGAGTTCCTGCGGAGACATGAGCTCGACGTTCGGTAGGCCGGAAAGAGATCGTCCACGCGGCATTGGATCGCCTTTGCGGTGGCTGGGATGCCGCGCCCGATAGAGGCGTCGCGCAAACGAACGCTGCCATGGTTGGCAAGAACAAATCAAGAACAAATAGATGTTCACGACCTCAGCCAGCGCAGCTCTGGTCCCGACGTTCATCGGCACGTGCTGCGTGGAGGTCAGAGCGGCTTCGGGGCCAGCATCCAGAAGCGTCCCAGCAGCAGGCCGGCCGCGATGAAGCTGGCGATGATCACCGCCCACACCATGCCGATCAGGCCGAACCCCGCGGGGATTGTCAGCCACCAGGCCAGCGGCATCATGATCAGGATGTAGCTCGCCATGTGGGTGATCGCCGGCATCAGCACGTCGCCGCGCGCCCGCAAAGCGTGCGCGACCACGACCTGCACGCCGTCCGCCAGGAAGAACAGGCTGCATAGCGCCAACGCTGGCGCCGCCATCGCGATGACCGCCAGGTCGGTGGTGTAGCCCGACACTAGCAGGCTCGCGAACGGCAACACTACGAGCGACACCGCGACGCCGAACGCGGCCGTGACCGCAAAGCCCACGTAGGCCGCGCGCAGCACGCCCGGGCGGTCACGCGCGCCATAGGCGTTGCCGACCAGGACCGCCACCGCCGTGGCCAGGCCCAGCGGCACCATGAACACCACGCCGATCACATTCAGCACGACCGCCCATGCGGCGACCGACAAGGTGCCGACCCAGCCGGCGATGACGTTCAGCGAGGCGAAAGACGAGACCTCGAAGAAATTCGAGGCGCCGCCGCCGTAGCCGATCCGCCGCTGCTCGCGCTCCAGCCCGCGTTCGCGCGGCGCGCGGCGGAACACGCCGAGCTCGCGCGCCTCGGGCAGGAGGGCGACATAGACCATCAGCGATATCAGCAGCACGGCGCGGGCGCCGAACGTCGCCCAGGCGGCCGCCACCGCGCCGACAACCGGCAGCCCGGACGTGCCCGGCACCAGCCAGAGCAGCAGGATGACATTGACGACATTGGCGAGCCACATGGTCGCCATGGACGCCATCGGCCTGGCCAGCGCCTCCAGCCAGAACGAGAAGGCGCACGAGACGATGTAGGTGGTGAGCGAATAGCTGAAGACGACGGCGGCCCGGCTCGCGCCCTCGGCGAGATCGGGCTCCAAGCCAATGGCGCGCAGGCCGGGTGGTGCGCCGACGACAATGATCACGGTCGACGCCATGCCGATCCAGAAGGCGTAGACGACGCCACGGCGAAGCACAGCGCCGGCCTCAACCCGCCGACCTTCGCCGATCGCGCGCGCGGTCATCACCTGAACGCCCATCAGCAGGCCGACGGCGACCGTCAGGGCCACCGAGGCGGGGGCCCAGGCCAGGGCATGATAGCCAAGCTCGCGCGCGGAATAGCGGCCGACCACCACCGCGTCGGCCAGACCCATGACCATGATGCCCAGCCGCGCCATGACCACTGGCCAGGCCAGGGTCCACAAGGCCGCCAGTTCGCCTCGCACATCCGTCGGGCGGATCGGCTCACCGGGCTGCAGGAAATGCGTCGAAGGCTTAGTTTCGGTCGAACTTTGCGTTATTTTTTATACCGAACCCCATCCAGACCGCAGGAATACAGACCTGGACGGGGAATTTCACGCAAAAAACACCGAACTGCGCTGTTCGCCGTCCGGCCTCAGATCGCGGCGTGGCGGACCATCTCGACGCGCTCTTCCTTGAGCTTCTCGGCGACCAGGAAGGCTAGTTCCAGCGCCTGCTCGCCGTTCAGGCGGGGATCGCAGTGGGTGTGGTAGCGGTCGGCCAGGTCGCCCTCGGTGAGCGCACGCGCGCCGCCGACGCATTCGGTGACGTTCTGCCCGGTCATCTCCAGGTGCACGCCGCCGGGATGCACGCCCTCCGCCTTGGCGATCTCAACGAAGCTCTTCACCTCCGACAGGATGCGATCGAACGGCCGGGTCTTGTAGCCGTTGGCGGCGGTCAGCGTGTTGCCGTGCATAGGGTCGATGGCCCAGACCACGTTACGCCCCTCGCGCTTAGTCGCCTGCATCAGGCCGGGCAGTCGGTCGGCGATCTTGTCGGAACCGAAACGTCCATAAAGGGTCAGGCGGCCGGGGATATTGTCGGGGTTCAGCGCGTCGACCAGCCGCAGGAGTTCGTCGCCCTCCAGCGTCGGGCCGCACTTCAGACCGATCGGGTTCTTGATGCCGCGAAAGAACTCCACGTGCGCCCCGTCGAGCTGGCGGGTGCGTTCGCCGATCCACAACAGGTGGGCGGAGGTGTCGTACCAGTCGCCCGACGTGGAATCGACGCGGGTCATGGCCTCCTCGAAGCCCAGCAGCAGAGCCTCGTGGGCGGTGAAGAACTCCACCCGGTGCAGGCCGGGCTGGCTCTCCGGCGTCACCCCGATGGCGGCCATGAACGTCAGGGCCTCGGTGATCTTCTCCGACAGTTCGCGATAGCGCGCGCCTTGCGGGCTGTCGTCGACGAAGCCCAACGTCCAGCGGTGGATGTTGTAGAGGTCGGCGTAGCCGCCGCCGGCGAAGGCGCGCAGCAGGTTCAGCGTCGAAGCCGACTGGCCATAGGCCTTCAGCAGGCGTTCCGGATCGGGCCGGCGGCCGTCCTCGGTGAACTCCATGGCGTTGATGTTGTCTCCCCGATACGACGGCAGGGTCACCCCGCCGATCGTTTCGGTGGCCGAGGAGCGCGGCTTGGCGAACTGGCCGGCCATGCGGCCCACCTTCACCACTGGCTTGCCGCCGGCGAAGGTCAGCACCACCGCCATCTGCAGGATCAGCCGGAAGGTGTCACGGATGTTGTCGGCGTGGAATTCCTTGAAGCTCTCGGCGCAGTCGCCGCCCTGCAGCAGGAACGCGCGGCCCGCCGCTACTTCGCCCAGCATGTGGGTCAGCTGGCGCGCCTCGCCGGCGAACACCAGCGGCGGCATGCCGCGCAAGGTCTGTTCAACCTGAGCCAGCGCGCCCGCGTCCGGATAGTCCTCCGGCATGTGCTTGCCGGGCTTGGCCCTCCAGGAGTCCGGCGTCCACTGCTTGGTCATTCGTCTCACTCCGCACCCGCACGCACCCTCGCGGCGGGCGAAAACCGCGCCTTCTAAGCCGATATGCGTGCGAAAAGCGAGCCGCCTCGCGTCAGGCGGCCGCGCCTAGTCCAGTCGGCACGAACTTCTCGCGCATGGTGACCAGCTCTTCGGCCAGCGTCGGGTGCACGGCGCAGGTGCTATCCCACTGGCTCTTGGTGACGCCCATCTTGATCGCCACGGCGGCCATCTGGATGATTTCCGGCGCGTCGGGACCGACCATGTGGCAGCCGACGATCTTCTGACTGGACGCCTCCACCACCAACTTGATCAGGCAGCGCTCGTCGGCGCCGGCGAACGTGTATTTCATCGGCCGGAAGCGCGACAGGTAGATGTCCACCTTGCCCAGCGCATGGCGTGCATCGGCCTCGCTCATACCGACAGAGCCGATCGGCGGCTGCGAGAACACCGCCGAGGCCACCATGTCGTGGTCGAAGCGCGTGGGCCGGTCGTTGAACACCGTCTCGGCGAATGCCGCACCCTCGCGGATCGCCACGGGCGTCAGGTTGATGCGGTCGGTGACGTCGCCCACCGCCCAGATGTTCTCGATATTGGTGCGCGAATAGTCGTCGACGGCGATGGCGCCCTTGGCGTTCACCGCCACGCCAGCGGCCTCCAGGCCCAGACCTTCGACATAGGGCTCGCGGCCGAGCGCGAACATCACCACGTCGCTCTCCAGCGCCTGGCCGCTGACCATGTGGCTGACCAGACCGGACGCGGTCTTCTCGACGCGGGCGTGCTGACAGCCCAGCACGATCTTGATCCCGCGCTTCTCCATCTCTTCGGCAGCGTGGGCGCGGACGTTGTCGTCAAAGCCGCGCAGCAGGTTCGGACCCCGGTGGACCAGCGTCGTATCGACGCCCAACCCGTTGAAGATGCCTGCGAACTCGACCGCGATATAACCGCCGCCAGCGATCACGATGCGCTTGGGGAGCTGCGGCAGGTGGAAGGCCTCGTTCGACGAGATCGTATGCTCCAGCCCGGGGAGCTCAAGCGGCGACCAGGGCCGCCCGCCGGTGGCGATCAGGATCTTGTCGGCGGTGACCTGGTCATGGCCTTCCAGCGCGACGGTGTGGGCGTCGGTCAGCCGCGCCTTGGCGTGGACCAGCTCCGCGCCGGCGTTCTGCAGGTTGGTGACGTAGATCCCCGACAGCCGGGCGATCTCCTTGTCCTTGTCGGCGATGAACGCGGGCCAATCGAAACGGCTCTCGCCAACGCTCCAACCGTAACTCTCAGCGATCTTGAAGTGATGCGCGAACTCCGAGGCATAAACCATGAACTTCTTTGGCACACAGCCGCGGATCACGCAGGTGCCTCCGACGCGATGTTCCTCCGCCACGCCGACACGCGCGCCGGACATGGCCGCCAGCCTGGCGGCGCGCACGCCGCCCGAGCCTGCGCCGATCACAAACAGGTCGTAGTCGTACTTGGCCACCGACAGCTCCGTGCTTCATGGCGCGCCGGACGGGCGCGCGGCCTCAAGGTTCGAGGGTCAGCACGCCCTTGGGCGTGCCCACCAGGGCCTGGTCGGCGAGATCGAGGAACAGGCCGTGGTCCACCACCCCGGTAACGCTCTTCAACGCGTCGGCCAGGGTCGCCGGGTGCTCGATCCGCCCGCAGGCCGCGTCATAGATAAGGTTGCCGTTGTCGGTGCGCACCGCCTGGCCGTCCTTCATGCGCAGACGCGGCGCGACGCCGATGTCGCAACTGACCAGCGCGTCGCAGATCCGCAATGCGGTGGTCGCATGCCCGAACGCCACCACCTCGATCGGCAGCGGGAAGGCGCCCAGCACCGCCACCTGCTTGGCCGTGTCGGCGATCACCACGCAGCGGGCGGAGGCCTCCCAGACCAGTTTCTCGCGCAGCAGGGCCGCGCCGCCGCCCTTGATCAGCGCCAGCCCAGGCCCGATCTCGTCGGCGCCGTCCACGGTCAGGTCCAGGCGCGACACCTCGCCGAGTTCGGCCAACCTCAGGCCGAGCGACGTCGCCAGATCCGCCGTCGCCTGCGAAGTCGGCACGCAGCGCACGTCCAGCTTCCGCTCGGCCAGGGCGCGCACGAACCAGGCCGCAGTCGAGCCGGTGCCTAGGCCGACCGCCATGCCCGCCTCGACCAGGCCCGCTGCGGCCTCGCCGGCGGCGCGCTTCTCCTCGTCCGCGCTCACGACTTGGCCTTCGCCGCGATGCGGCTGGCGCGGAAGGCGGCGGCCCATCCGGGCTTCTCGACCTGACGGCCGCGGGCGAGCGCCAGGGCGTCTGGCGACACGTCATCGGTGATCACCGAGCCGGTCCCCACATAGGCCCCCTCACCCACCGTGACCGGCGCCACCAGCGCACTGTCCGAGCCGATGAACGCCCCCGCGCCCACATGGGTCTGGTATTTGCCGTAGCCGTCGTAGTTGCAGAAGATCACGCCGGCGCCAATGTTCGCCCCCGCCCCCACCGACCCGTCGCCCAGGTAGGCCAGATGGTTGGCCTTGGCGCCCTTGCCCAGCGCCACGTTCTTCACCTCGACGAAGTTGCCCACGTGGGCCTGCTCGCCGATGTCCGCGCCGGGGCGCAGCCTGGCGTAGGGGCCGACGATGGCGCCTTCCCGCACCCGCGCGGCCTCCAGATGACTGAAGGCGCGGATCTGCGCGCCGGTCTCGACCACTACGCCTGTGGAGAACACCACGAACTGTTCGACGCCCGCGCCAGGCGCGATCTGGGTGTCCCAGCTGAAGTGCACGCTCTCCGGCGCGGGCATCGCCACCCCTTCGGCCAGGAAGTGCGCGCGCCGACGCTGCTGGAAGATCGCTTCGGCCGCGGAGAGCTGAGCCTGGGTGTCGCATCCCATCACCGCGCTCTCCGGCGCCATGCTGGCGCGCACCAGCACATCTTCGGCGACGGCCAGCTTGACGATGTCGGTGAGGTAGAATTCGCGCTTGGCGTTGTTGTCGTCCACGCGCGCCAGCCAGCCGAACAGCCGCCCGTGATCGGCGGCGTACATGCCCGCGTTGCAGGTCTTCACCAGGGCTTCTTCGGGTTTCGCCTCGCGCGGCTCGACGATGCGGATCACGTGTCCGTCGGCGCCCTGGATCAGCCGCCCGTACAGCAACTGGTCGCGCGGCTCGAACCCCACCAGCGCTATGCCCGCGCCTTCGGCCAGCAGGCCAAACAGCGGCGCCAGATGCTCGGGCTCGACCAGAGGGCAGTCGCCGTTGATCACCAGCACCTCGCCGTCGAAATCGGCCAGCCGCTCCTTCGCCGCCAACACCGCATGCGCCGTGCCCAGCGGCTGGTCCTGCACAGCGATGGCGGCTTCGCCTAGCCGGCGGGCGACGTGATCACGCACCTGACCGCTCGCGCCGGTCACCACGACAATGCGCTCACATCCGGCCTGCTCGACGGTGTCGATCACATGGTCGATCAGCGTGCGCCCGCCCACCTTGTGCAGCACCTTCGGCGTCGGCGACTTCATCCGCGTCCCCTGGCCGGCGGCCATGATCACGGCGGCGCGCGGCCGGGGCGGCTGGGAGGACGGGACGGCGCTGTGCGGCATGGCGGGCCTTACGAGTCGAAGAGGCGATGCGATCTTCGCGGCGTTTAGCCGAAACGGCGAGCGGTTTCGAATCGCGTGCGCCGCACCGCCTTGCGCCTTGCCCCGCGCCGGGCGTCGAGCTATAGGCCCAACCCTTCGCGAGCCAGCCTCGCGACCCGGCGGATGCGTAGCTCAGCGGGAGAGCACCTCGTTCACACCGAGGGGGTCACAGGTTCAATCCCTGTCGCATCCACCATCCACACTCCCGGTTACGCCGGGCCTCCCCCGTCCCTGAAATACGCGCCTATTCGGAAGGTGCGGAGGCCGACGAGTCGTAGCTGGTGGGCAGGTCGGAGGTGGCGACGGCAGTGGCCGCGCCGCTGGCGATCAGCGGATCGGCGGCGGCGTTGTCGACATTGCTGTAGACCGTGCCGTCGCCCGCATCACGCACGGTCGTTGTGTCGTTGATGTAGCCGGTGAAGGCCTGGTGCTGCTGGTCTTGCGAACGCTGCCGGGCCCAATAGCCGTTCATGTCCGCCCCGTCGCCGCCGCTCGCCGCGACCTGACCTTGCGGGGCGCCGCCGCCCTGGTACGCGCCTTGATACGGTGCGCCTTGCGGGCCGCTCTGGTAGGGCCCGCCCTGATAGGCTTGTCCCTGCATCGGGCCGCTGGCGTAGGGTCCGCCGGGACCGCTAGGGCCATTCGGGCCGTACGGCGCATTTGGATCGCCCGGCGCATAGGGCCCGTATCGCCCATTGAAGGCCTGGTGGTTCTGGGCGCCTTCGTTCTGGTTCGCAGCTCCGATGGCCAGCAGCAGCGCGCCGCCGACGCAGACGGCGATTTTCTTTTTCGGCGTCAGGCCATTCCAGGCGGCTTTGACTTTCTCAACGGTGGTCTTGACGCTCATCGATCCCGCTCCCAGCGATGCGGTCAGAGAACACCGGTCGTCGATGATCGCAAACGCAATTCGCTCGACGCGGGGCTTGAACAGCGGCTGGACGCATTCGCACTCGCTCAGATGAACTCCACCAGCAGGCGCAGCACGATGGCCAGCACGATCACCGCCCACATGGCCCGGTAGGTCATGTCCACGGCGCGACGGCGCTTGGCGGCGCTGGCGGCGTCCAGAGGCTGAGACGCCCAGTCCGGGGCCCTCATGCCGGTGACCTGCATCACCCCGCCGTGGCCGTCGAACATGCCGAGCTGGCGGATGGGCACGCCGGCGCGTTCGGCGATCGTCCTGGCGGCCTCGGCATAGAAGCTGCCGGCCATCTGCTTGTCGCCGCCCATCACCAGACGCGTTCCGTCGTTCAGCGCGAGCGCGTAGGCCTGATGCATCGCCGACAGGCCGATGCTGCGGAACACCTCCTCGCGCCAGTCGACCGCCGCGAGATCAGCGAGCGGCACGGCGCGCTCCAGCGGCGGCCGCTCCAGGTAACGGGGCAGACTAAGGGTGACTTCCCCGCCGACGATGCGAATGCGCGTGCGCCAGCGGTCGCGGGCCTCGATCGCCACCACCAGGGTCAGCAGCACCATGAGCACTGCGATCACCAGGATGAACAGGCCGACCGCGGGCGATTCGCGCACCACGCCAATGGCGACGATGAGCAGGAAGGCGGTCGGGACCAGCATGATCAGGCCGCCAGCCACCGGCAGGTAACGCTCCATCGCCGAGCGCCGCAGTTCGATAGTATCCGACTGTTCCTGCGACATCGTGCGCCCCCGCGACGCGCGCACTGTGGGTCGAGCCCTTTCCGGTGACAAGCCGGTGCGGTCAAAAGGCGAAGCGTGGCCGTGTTGGCGCTCTGCGAGGACGCATGCGATGCTCCAGTCCGGCGCTGACGGCGGCGCGGCGGCGGGGGCGCCGATGGACACGTTGACCTTTACCGGCCGCTACTCGATGGCCGCGAGCGAGACCGCCTGGCGTCTGAGCGACCAGGCGTTGGAATGGACGTCAGCGAAGGGGGCCGGCGCGGTTCCATTGGCGCAGATTTTCCAGGTGCGCGTCTTCGACATGCCCAGGGTCACCCTGCCCCTGATGGGGGGCGCCCAACTGACGCCCAGCTTCCGGCAGTGCGTCGTCCAGGCTCATGGGACCAGGACGCTGAAGTTGATCAGCACCCACTATCAGAGCCTCGGCGCATTCGAGGATCGGGCGGCGACGTTCGAGCCCTTCGTCAAGGCGCTGATCGCGCGGACCGCCGAGGCCAATCCTCAGGCCCGCTTCTTCGAGGGCGCGCCGGGCTTGGTGTGGGCGGTCTGGCTGGGCGCGCTGATCGTCTGCCTCGCCGGCGCCGCCTTCGGGATCGCCGTGGCCGTCGAAGGCTTGCGGCTGGGCGCGGGCGACCATTGGGGCGAGGTGCTGGGCGGCCTGGTGTTTGCGGGGGTGTGCGCGATCAACATTCGCACGATCTGGGGCATGGTGCGCAGCGGCCGCCGCCGGCAGCTCGCATCGCCGACGCCGGTCTGAGCGCGCGGAGCGCTTAGCGACTGGACCGTCCCCGCCAGCGTCCTGTGGCCGCCCTATCCGCCTGGACGGCGCTGGGTCGCAGCCATCATCATCGGCATGGTCTGCTGCACACGATCGGCGCTGTCGAACAGCAGATAGGCGACGCCGGCGTTCCGGCCGTCGCCCATCACCCCGATCATGCCCATCACCGGCTGACCATGCAGGGTGTTGGAGAAATCGACGCGGCTCATCCGCTCGCTGGGGTCGGTCTGGGTGTTCAGGATGCGCGACGGGCCGTCGAAGTAGCTCTGCGTTCCCTGCAATACCGCCTGCACCAGCTTTGAGGCCTGAGGCGACCCGTTGAGCTGGGTGGTGAATACGTGACCAGCCGGCGTCGGCATCGCCTCCATGCCAGGCGGCGGGCCGGCCACTCGCAGGCCGCCGGGCCCTTGGGGCGCAGGGCCCTGAGGCGCGGGCCCTTGCGGATAGCCTTGGGGACCCTGAGGCGGATAGGGCGGCTGTTGATTATAGCCTGCGTTGGCCTGCTGGTTCTGCGGCTGCTGCGCGCTGAAGTCCTGCGGCCCCTGAGGCGGGTAAGGTCCCTGCTGGAGCGGATACCCCTGCGGCAGTTGCGGATAGGCGCCTTGCTGGGGGTAGCCTTGCGGCCCCTGGTTTTGGGCCATCGGGGGCTGGCCGTTTCCCTGTGCGCCCGGCCAGCCGTTCGCGCCGTTGTTGTAGGGCGCAGGCCCGGACTGCTTGCCCTGCCCCGCCTGATCACACGCCGTCAGGCCCATCATCGCGCATGCGGCCACGCCCAAGACGATCCGTCCCATCGGCTTGCCCCCTTCATCACCCCACGCGGCGACGGCGTTCGCCGAACCGCATCCACGCTTCACCATATGCCGCTGCGACGGGTCGGCAAGTCGCGGCGCGCGACGCGGGAATCCGCTTGGGCGAGACGCCCAAATCCCCGAAGCTGCGGCGGGTGAGAGGGCTATGATGCGCGGCGCAATAGTCGAATGGACGCGGACGGCGCTGATCGCCGCCGTCCTGTGGCTGGCGGCGTGCAGCCCGCCAGCCGACACGCCGGCTCCGGCGCAGGCCCGGGTGGACGCCAACGGCATGTTCGACCGCCCGCTGCCGACGGTCGACCTGCCGATCCGCGACCTGCGCCAGGAGACCGGCGTGTGGTGCTGGGCGGCGGTGGCCCAGCAGATCATCATGGCCTCGCGCGGGCCGGAAGCGACGCCGCCGCAATGCGCCCTGGTGGCGGTGGCCAACGGCGCACCCCCCGAATTCTGCTGCAATGGCGCAAATCCGCAGTGCGTGCGCACCGGCTCGATCCCGCAGATCCAGGGCCTGATCAGCCAGTTCGGCGGACGCACCTCCACGTCCGCGCCACCAACCGACCCGCTGACGCTCTACCGCACCCTCGCCATGGGTCACGCGGTGATCATCGGCGTCACGGGCCAGGGCGGCGGGCACGTAGTGGTGGCGCGCGGCATGTCGTTCCAGCAGACGCCCTACGGCTGGGAGCCGCTGGTGCACATCAACGATCCCATGGCCCTCTACACCCAGCCTGTGCCCTATCGACAGTTCGCCCAGGCCTGGAAGGCGGCGATCGTCGTCAACTGACGGCTGATAGAGCCGGCTTGGCGACCATCAGCCACACGATTCCCAAGACCGCCGCGAAGGCCGGAAACCCGAGCAACAACCAAAGGCGGAACAGGCGATGGTAGGCTGCGGGCAGCGGCGCGCCGGCGGCGACCGCGGCGCGGGCCAGTTCGCGCAGGCGAAGCTGGATCCACACCACCGGCAGCCAGCAGACCCCTGTGACGACATAGAGGATCAGGCTCAGGCCGATCCAGCCCTCGAACAGCGCGAAGCCGCCCTGCCTGGCCAGCAGCGCGCCAGTGATCGGCTGCGCGATCACGGCCGTCGTGGTGAACAGGGCGTCCGCCAGCACGACGACGCCCGCGGTGTGGGCGATGAGCGCGGGATCGCCCGTGCGATGCGCCATAAGCATGAAGAACGCGATCCCGGCGCCAGTCCCCAGGATCACCGTCGCGCCGATCACATGGACGGCTTTCAGCAGCAAGTATGGATCCATCAGCGCTCGTCCAGCATAGCAAGCGCCGCGAGCGCCAGCAGCGCGGCGGGCAAGGTCTTCAACATCGGCCCTAACGGATCGGCCCAAAGGTCTGGTCGGACCAGGACGGCGCCGATCACATAGCCGGCGCTGACCAGCAACATGCCCACCAGCGCCCGCCCCGCCCATCGTCGCACGCAGAGCCCGAGCCCAAGGGCGACGTCGATCAGCGAACCTCCGATGACCGCCGCTTGCGCGAGAGGTTCAGACATCGGCGGTGAGAGCAGCGCCACGGCAGCCCCGCGGCTGACCGTGAGCCCGATAATCCCGGAGGCCAGCCAGAAGGCCGCCAGCGTCACCAGGATCAGGGGCTTGGCGAAATAGAGCCTTGCGAACCAACGTTCCTGCACGCCGCTGGGCCACGCGGCCAACATCTGCGCCATCGACCGCAGCTCAAGCCCCAGCCGCGCAGCGTCGCCCCCCTCCCCCATGACGCCGAGGCGCAATTGCTCCAGCGCCGCCGTGCGCATCGGACTGCGCCAGCCGAGGAGAGCGATGGCGTCGGCCGCCAGCGCGGCGGCGCGCGCCGCGAACGGCGGAAACCTCGCGATCGGTCCGGGCGCAACGCCCAGCCAACCCCGCAGCGCGCCCACAAGGTCCGCCAATCGCACGCTGTCTGGATGAACGAGGTCTACGCGCATCCGGGCGGGCGCGCCGGGCCGCATGGCGGTGACGCAGGCCTCGCCCACGTCGAACGCGCTGACCACCTGGACGACGCTGTCCGGATAGATGATGGGCGCGAAGCCCGGAAACGCCGCCAGGCCGCGCAGCAGGCTGGTCCCCCCGTAGGCCGCGGGCGCCAGCACCAGGCCCGGCCGCAGGATTACCCAGTCAAGCCTGCTGGCTTCGACCACCGCTTCCCCGGCGAGCTTGGTAGCGTTGAAAGCCGTGGGCCGCCCGGCGGCCACGCCGGCGGCGGAGATGTGCACCAACCGCATCACGCCCGCGGCGGAACAGGCCTGAACCAACCCCTCCACCGCCGCCACATGCACGGCGGCGAGATCGTCGCGCGGACCGTCCTGCAAGGCGCCGGCGCAATTGACCACCGCCTGCACGTTTTCGAGGGCCCGGGCCCAGTCCCCAGCGGTGGCGAGCCGCAGGTCCAGCTGCAGCCACTGCGCGGCCGGGACCCGGCGGCGGGCGGCGGCGACGTCGCGCCCCAGACCGCGCACCGCATAGCCGCCGGCGAGCAGGCGCGCGGTCACGTAGGAGCCGATCAGTCCGTAGCCGCCGACCACGAGGACGCATCCCGGCGGCTCAGAATCCCGCTGCGAAGTCAGCTCGGCGCCAGGCAAGAGCTCAGAGATCTGCTGCTATCGCCGAGACTGCATGCGGGTCCAGCCATAGCCGTTCCATTGATAGTAGCCGTTCTGGTCCTGATAGTAGGTTTGGCCGCCCGACATGAACGGCTGGTTGTAGGGCTGGGCGTAGGGCAGCCAGGTTGTCTGGCCGGTGTTGGGATCGATCTGGGCGCTGTTGCCGCGGATCGCGCCTTGGCTGTAGTTCTCGGCCGATCGGCTGGTGCGGGCGCTGTTGTCGTACATGCCCTGCCGGTAGGCGTCGTTGCCCTGCTGGACGGTCGCGTAGGCTTCCTGATTGCCGCGGAACTGATCGCGCTGCGCCTGCATGGCGCCGGCGACGTTGGTCCCATTCGCCGTCATCAGATTCCAGTAGGCGAACTGGTCGAAGGTCATCGGCCCGCGGTAGACGCTGTAGCGTTGCCGCAGCCACGGGCCGTAGGTGCGCAGGTAGTTCTGCCAAATCTGTTGTTGCCCGGCGGTGTTTCGCGCCTGCGCCTGCGCCAGGGTGTTGGCCATGCAGGCGTCGAAGTTGGGGCCGCCCGCGCACTGCGCCTGCGCCGACCCGGCCGTCAGCGTCGCGACGCCGGCCGCCAGGACGATCCAAGATTTCAGGCCCATCATCTCGCCTCGGAAGCTTCGCCGACCCCGTCCGGGCCAAGCTGCAGCTTACGCGCCGAATTTCGGCGTGCGCAATGAGGTTCCAGTCGGCGACGCCAGGCTAAGCGCATGAGCACGAACAACATTCAACCGAGCTGACGCATGCGCCTTGGCGCCAGCGGATCGGCTCAGGCGTCGGCGAACTCCACCACCTGGTCGAGGTCGGCGCGGAAGGTGCGGTAGCTGTTGGCGACGTGATCGTGGTCGGCGAAGCCGAAGGCGACGCCGCAGACCACCATGCGGTCGTCAGGGATCTGGAAGTAGTCGCGGATGAAGCCGGAGTGCCGGGCGATGGCGCCCTGCGGCGTCGTCGCCACCCCGTGCGCGTGCGCCGCCGACATCAGGTTTGCGACATAGCCCCCGCAATCGACCGCGCCATAGACCCCGAGATCGCGCGGCGTGGTGACGATCGCCACGTGCGGCGCGCCGAAGAAGCTGTAGTTCAGCGCCGCCTGACGCGCGGACGCCTCGCGGTCGCCACGGGCCACGCCGACCGCCTCGTAGAGCTGGAAGCCCGAGACCCGGCGACGCTGCTGATAGACGTCCTTGTACTCGCCCGGGAACGCCATGTCGGAGTCGTGCGGCGGCGCGGCGGCGTTGTGCTCGACCAGCGCCTCGCGAAACCGCTCGGTCCCTTCGCCGCGGGTGATCACCAGCTTCCACGGTTGGACGTTGCACCACGATGCGGTGCGCTGTGCGGTGCGAAGGATCGACTCAATGGTCCCCTGCGGGACCTGTTCGGAACGATAGCCGCGGCATGTGAAACGCTGCGCTAGCAGGGCGTCCAGCACCCGCGCGCTCCCGACCGGCGCCGTCAGTTCGTCCCGCGCGGGATCCTTCACATCAACGTCCATGATCAATTCCCACTGTGGCGCGCCGCCGCGATTAGCGGCCTGTCAGTTACGCGAGCGCTTGGCCGCGTCAATGCCGTCGGTCCAGGCCCGAGAGCGGGCGAGGACGAAAATCTTCACCTTGTCCGGTCATTAGAAATGCGAGGTCACAGGAGGAAGCGCGCCCGTGGAGATGACGGCCAGCGACGCCCGGGCGAGAGGCGTTCGCGCGATGCGCGCACGCCACATCCTGGTCGTGGCCGCATCGCTGGCCCTCGCTGCTCTGGCGTTCGAGCGCGTCTGGCTGATCCAGGGCCTCCCGCTCTGGTGGGACGAGACCTGGACCGGGGCGATCGCTTCGACGCCCGACTGGCGCACGTTCTGGCGTGAGGCCTACCTCGATGTGAACGCGCCGCTTTACTACGTGGTCATGCGCCTGTGGACATCGGTGTTCGGCGTCTCGGACATCGCCCTGCGCGCGCCCAGCCTGATCGCCGTGGCCGCCGCCGCCGCTGTCCCTCTCGCGATCCGCATCGATGGTCTGACGCGTGAGGCCAGGCTGACCTGGGCCCTGCTGATGTTCGCTTGGTGGGGTGGGTTCGCGACCCTGCTGGACGCCCGATGCTATGCGCTGGTCCTGGCGCTGAGCGCCCTGCAGTGCGCCCTGTTCATCCGCCTGCTGGCGCGACCGAGCCAAGCCCGCGCCTGGGCCTGGGCCGCTGTGGGCGCGTGCGCGGTGCTCACCCACTACTATGCGGTGTTCATCGCCTTGACCCAGGGCGTGATCTACCTCGGCCTGCATCGCGACCGGGCGCTGCGCACCTGGCCCGCAGCGCTGGCCTTCACCCCCGCCCTCGCCTGGCTCGCCCATCACGCTCCACGGCTGAGGCAATACGTCAGCCCCGACGTCGACTGGCACGCCGCCGTCGGCTGGGACACGGCGCTGCCGCTGGCCGCAGCCACCGTGGGACCCGAGGCGGCGGCCTTCTTGGTCGCCATCGCCCTGGTCGTCGGCCTGGGCTGGTTGACGCCGCGACTGCTGCGCGTGGACGGGTCGGACGAAGCCCCTGCGCCTAGCCGCAACCTGCTGCTGGCCGCCACCTCAGGACTTGCCGCCCTGGCCCTGGCGTTGCTGTCAGGCGTCGCCACGCCCTCGCTCACCGGCCGCTATCTGTTCGCCTGTGCGCCCGCGGTGCTGCTGGGAGTGGTCTTGTGCGCGCGCGCCTCGAAGCGCGCGCATCTGGTCTATTTGGCGCTCATCGGCCTCTATCTGGCGATCCTGCCGCCTCCGGCGCAGATCAAGGCCGTGCTGACCGCGCGCAGCGCCTACGGATTCGAGGCGGCGTCCGAGCTGCTCATGGCCGGGGGTGCGCGCGACGTAGTGTTCGTCTGGGACCACTCGGCCGCGCCCGTGATCGCGCCCTCATCGCTGGCGCGCGTCGGCGGCTTCTTCTTCGCACGCGCTGGAGCCGACATCGCGGTTCGACCGTTCAGGGTCGATCCCCGCCACGACCCGAACACGCAGATCCTCGCCGCCGCGAGCGGACGCAAGCCGGGGATCATCTGGGTCTACAATCGCCGCCTTCCCTCCGCGGCGAGCGCATTTGCGCCCGCCATCGACAGGGTCGACCCGCGTTGGTCGTGCGTCAGCTATGGGGATGGCGTGCGCGGAACGATCGCCTGTCTGCCGCGCCCTGGGACTTGAGGCGACGCTAGGACGCCGCGCGGTCGCCTTCCGAGGCGGAGCCTCCGGCGGACCGCCCGGTCTCGTTCATCGGCGGCTGATGCCCGCTGATCATATCCTCGAGCTCTTCGCGGCGCACCGCGCTGCGGACGTTCAGGCGCGTCAGCACGTGAACCTCGCCAAAGCGGCTGCGCGCCTCCTCCAGACGGTCGCGCCAGACGCGAGCCGACAGGTTATCGGTCTCCCCCGCCATGACCACCGTCGCGCCGTCCGAGGCGAGCTGGGCTATGACGAAGTTCGCGCCAGCCGGCGGCAGGAAGCGATCCTCCTCCAGCGTGGTGTAGCGATAACGGGATCCGGACTTGCCGGCGAATTCGATCGTGGACAACGCAATCTCTCAGCCTGAACAACACGCAAGCCGGCCCGCAGCGGGGGCCTTGGACCTACCGATACCCGTGCGACTTTGGCGAAAGATTGGCCGCCGGCGCCGCGGCGGGATCACCACTGCGCGAGCCTGATAGGCCCACCGCAGGAGAAAGTCGACGCAAACACCGCGCTTTCCCTCGGCAGGCGCGCGCCAGAAGGCTCTTGGGCGCACCCTCTCGCCTCTCAGGTGAGACGCAGCGACGCAGGGGCCTGAAAAGGAACAACCCTGGCTGTGTCACGTTCGACCTTGGCGCAGGCGATGGTAGCTTGGCTCGAAGCG
>NZ_JAUYQL010000014.1 GCF_030697305.1 Phenylobacterium sp.
CGGTGCTGCTCGTCGACGACGGCCAGGCGCAGCCGGTGGAACGCCACGTCGTCCTGGAACAACGCATGGGTGCCGACGACGACTTTCACTGCACCGCTGGCGATGGCGCGCAGCTTCTCGGCCCGCGCCGCGCCCTTGTCGCGCCCGGTCAGCAGGATGACGCCGAGCCCTTGGGCGGTCAAAGGGGCGGCGACGGTCTCGTAGTGTTGGCGCGCAAGGATCTCGGTGGGCGCCATCATCGCGCTCTGGGCGCCGGCCTCGGCGACGTCGGCGATGGCGGCCATCGCCACCACCGTTTTGCCGGAGCCCACGTCGCCTTGAATGAGCCGGCTCATCCGTTCGCCGTGCGCCAGGTCGCCGCGGATCTCACCCAGCGCACGCTCCTGCGCGCCGGTGAGACGGAAGGGCAGGGCGGCGATCAGCCGGTCGGCCGTGGCCGCGGCGGGAAATCGATCCGCGGGCTCGGCGCGGCGTTCGGCCTTGCGCTGAGCCATGGCCAGTTGGTGGGCCAGCAGCTCGTCGTAGGCCAGGCGCCGCTGGTGCACGGCCTGGGGAGCAAGGTCGCCTTCGCCCTGCGGCGCGTGCAGCCGAACCAGCGCCTCATGCCAGGACGGGAAGCCCTCGCGCGCCAGCCACGCTGGGTCCTGCCACTCCGGCAACTCGGGCGCCCGCTCCAGCGCCGCCAGAACCAGCCGCCGCACGGTGCGCGCCGGCAGGCCTGCGGTGGCCGGATAGATAGGCTCCAGCTCCGGGATTTCTTCGGCCTTGCCGGGCTCGACCATGTAGTCGGGATGGGACATCTGCAGCTCCGAGCCGTAGCGCTCGACCTTGCCGCTGACGATCCGACGCGCGCCCACCGGATGGCGGTCGGACAGTTGGCCGCCGATCCCACCGAAGAAGGTCAGTGTCAGAAACCCAGTGCCGTCGAAAGCCCGCACCTTCCACGGCTGGGCGCGGGTGCGCGGCGGTTGGTGAGCGTCGATCGTCACGTCGAATGTCTGCACCTCGCCTTCGATGGCCGCGTCAACGTGCGAAGGCGTGCGCCGAACGATGGCATGCGGCTTGAGGAACGCCACGTCGCGCACGATCGGTCCGGCGAGCTTCTCCAGTAACGGCGCCACGCGCGCGCCGACGCCTTTCAGCGCGCCGATCGGGGCGTAGAGGGGGAACAGAATCTCGGGCCGCATGCTTTGCAGCATAGCGCGACTGGCGCGCAGGCCGCGCGCGCTCTATATCCGCCCGTCCTCATGGAACATGACGAAACCCGGCTGAAGAGGCTGAAATACCGCGCGTGGCATCGCGGATTCAGGGAAGCGGACCTCATTCTGGGGCCGTTCGCGGACACCCATGGTCCCAATCTCCCGCCGGACCAGCTCGCGGCCTTCGAGGCGCTGCTGGATGAAGCCGATCCGGACATCTACGCCTGGATCGTCGAGACGGCCGATACGCCGCCACAGCACGACAATGAAATCATGAGGTTGCTCAAGCAGTTCCGCTTCGAAGCTTTCGCAGCGCGTGGAGGAGGACCGCATGGCGGCTGACGGCTCACGCCCGACGGGACCTGCGGAAGCCCGCCGTGTCGCCCTGGATCCCGGCAGGCTCGATCTCCTCGGCGCGCCGGAGGGTTTCGACGCCTTGGTGATGGCCGACATCGTCAAGGCGCGGGGTGGGCTCTCAGTGTTCGTAGCCCGCGACGGCTCCAGGCTCTCGGCGTTCGCCGACGCCTTCGGCTTCTTCTCGCATGGCGTCGAGGTGCTGCGCTTCCCGTCGTGGGACTGCCTGCCCTACGACCGCATCGGCCCGTCGCCCGGTGTCGCGGCCCAGCGCATGGCGACGCTTGCGCGCCTGGCCGCAGGATTCGACGCCAAGACGCCGCGCCTGCTGATCACCACCGCGCCGGCGCTGCTCCAGCGCCTGCCGCCGCGCGACGCGGTGCAGGCCGGTTCCTATTCGGCTCGGGTCGGAAACGTCGTCGAGATCGCGGCGCTGGAACGCTACTTCCAGGTCAACGGCTATGTGCGGGCCTCCACCGTGTCGGAGCGCGGCGAGTTCGCCATCCGCGGCGGGGTGATCGACGTGTTCCCACCCAGCGCCGAAGAGCCGGTGCGGCTGGACCTGTTCGGCGACACGCTGGAGTCGATCCGCGCCTTCGATCCCGAGACCCAGCGTTCGACCCGCCAGTTGAAGGACGTCAGCCTGCTGGCGGTCAGCGAAGTGCTGGTCGACGCCGCTGCGATCTCCCGGTTCCGCAAAGGTTACGTGGCGGCGTTCGGCGCCCCCGGCGAGGATGCGCTCTACGCCGCTGTCACCGAGGGCGGGCGACGCGCGGGCATGGAGCACTGGCTGCCGCTCTTCTACGAGAAGCTCGAAACGCTGTTCGACTATCTGCCGGCCGACGCCCTGGTGGGGATCGACCACCTGGCGCGCGAGGCCCGCGACGAGCGTCTGTCGATGATCGCCGACGCCTACGACGCGCGCGCCGAGGCCGATCGCAAGGTCCAGTACCATCCACTGGAGCCGCAGGCGCTGTACCTGACGGCCGACGAATGGGGCGAGCGCCTCGCCCAGCGCCCCAACCGCCGGTTCTCCGCGTTCCACGAAGTCGAGAGCGAGGTCGCCATCGACATGGGCGCGCGCCAGGGCCGTGACTTCGGGCCTGAGCGTCAGCAGGACAGCGTCAACCTGTTCCAGGCCACCGCCGAACATGCCGAGACGCTCGCCAAGGCGGGCAAGCGCGTGCTGTTCGCTTCCTGGTCGGAGGGCTCCTCGGAGCGCCTGGGCTCGATGCTCGCCGACCACGGCCTGAAGCGCGTGCCGTTCGCGCCCTACTGGGACGCAGCCCGCGCCGCCGACCCCAAGACGCCGCAGCGCGTGGTGCTGCCGCTGGAGGCCGGGTTCGAGACCGACTCGCTCGCGGTGATCTCCGAGACCGACATCCTTGGCGACCGCCTCGCGCGCCCGCGCCGTCGCCGCCGGGCGGCCAACTTCCTGGCCGAGGCCTCGGCGCTGACGCCCGGCGACCTGGTGGTCCACATCGAGCATGGCATCGGCCGCTACGAGGGCCTCAAGACGCTGTCGGTGCAGGACGCGCCGCATGACTGCCTGGAGCTGCAGTACGGCGGCGAGGCCAAGCTGTACCTGCCGGTCGAGAACATCGACCTGCTCACCCGCTACGGCTCCGACGGCGAGGGCGTGCAGCTCGACCGGCTGGGCGGCGCGGCCTGGCAGGCGCGCAAGGCGCGCGCCAAGGAACGCCTGCGCGAGATGGCCGAGGGCCTGATCCGCATCGCCGCCGAGCGCGCCACTCGCGAAACCGACCCGGTCGAGCCGCAACACGGCGTGTTCGACGAATTCTGCGCCCGCTTCCCCTATGAGGAGACGGACGACCAACTCTCGGCGATCGGCGATGTCCTGGAGGATCTCGGCGCGGGCAAGCCGATGGACCGGCTGATCTGCGGCGACGTCGGCTTTGGCAAGACCGAGGTGGCGCTGCGGGCCGCCTTCGTGATGGCCATGAGCGGCCGTCAGGTGGCGATCGTCTGCCCGACCACGTTGCTCGCCCGCCAGCACTTCAAGACCTTCTCCGATCGTTTCCAGGGCTGGCCGGTGAAGGTGCGCCGCCTGTCGCGCCTGGTTCCCGCCAAGGAGGCCGCCGAGACCCGCGAAGGGCTGAAGAAGGGCGAGATCGAGATCGTCGTCGGCACCCACGCTATCCTGTCGAAGCAGGTCGAATTCCGCGACCTGGGCATGGTGATCGTCGACGAGGAGCAGCACTTCGGCGTCAAGCACAAGGAGCGCCTGAAGGCGCTGCGCGCCGACATCCACGTGCTGACGCTCACGGCCACGCCGATCCCGCGCACCCTGCAACTGTCGCTGTCCGGCATCCGTGAGATGTCGATCATCGCCACCCCGCCGGTCGACCGGCTGGCGGTGCGCACCTACGTCACACCCTGGGATCCCGTGGTGGTGCGCGAGGCGCTGCTGCGCGAGAAATACCGTGGCGGCCAAGCCTACTATGTGGCCCCTCGCGTCTCCGACCTGCCGGACCTTCAGCGTTTCCTGCGCGAGCAGGTGCCGGAGGTGAAGTTCGTCACCGGCCACGGCCAGATGTCGCCCACCGAGCTGGAGAGCGTGATGAGCGCCTTCTATGAGGGCGAGTACGACGTGCTGCTATCGACCACCATCGTCGAGTCCGGCCTGGACATCCCGACCGCCAACACCTTGGTGATCCACCGCGCCGACATGTTCGGCCTGTCGCAGCTCTATCAGCTACGCGGCCGCGTCGGCCGGGCTAAGGCGCGGGCCTACGCCTACCTGACCACCCCGGCCGAGAAGACCATCACCTTGTCGGCCGAGCGGCGGCTGAAGGTGCTGCAGTCGTTGGACAGCCTGGGCGCGGGCTTCCAGTTGGCCAGCCACGACCTCGACATCCGCGGCGGCGGCAACCTGCTGGGAGAGGAGCAATCGGGCCACATCCGAGAGATCGGCGTCGAGCTCTACCAGCAGATGCTCGAGGACGCGGTCAACGAACTCAAGCATCGGGTGGGCGCGGAGGGCGCCGGAATGGCCGACCGCTGGTCGCCGCAGATCAACACTGGCGCGGCGGTGCTGATCCCCGAAGAGTATGTGCCTGACCTGAATGTACGCCTGTCCCTGTACCGACGCCTGTCGGACGCCGAGCAGTCAGCGGACCGCGAGGCCCTGGCCGCCGAGCTGATCGACCGGTTCGGGCCGTTGCCGCCAGAGGCCGGCCAGCTGCTCAAGGTGGTGGCGATCAAGGGGCTCTGCCGTGAGGCTAACGTCTCGAAGATCGACGTGGGTCCCAAGGGCGCGGTGGTCACCTTCCGCGGCGATCAGTTCAAGGACCCGATGGCGCTGGTCCAGTTCATCCAGAAGAACCAGATCGCCTGGCGCCTGCGTCCCGACCACAAGGTGGTGGTCAAGGGCGAGTGGGAGACGCCCGAACAACGCCTCGCCGCCGCCGAGCGCGTGCTCAGCGAACTGGCGAAGCTGGCGGCCTGAGCCGACTTCTTCGCTCCCGTCCCCCCTCGAGGCGGAAGGGAGTTCGTCGGTTACTTCTTCGCCTTCGCCGCTTGGATCTCGATCTCGGCGAGCATGCCGGGCTGGACGAGGGCGGCGACCTGCATGGTGACGCGGGCCGGCTTGTTGGGCTGAGCCGGCGTGCCGAACGCCTGGGTGTAGGCCTCCATCATGCCGGCGAAATCCATCGCTCCACCCTTGGCTGGGTCGCCGACCAGGTAGACCCGCATCATCACCACGTCACCGAAGCCGTAGCCCTGGGCCTTGAGTGCGTCCTCGAGGCGCTTCAGCACGCCGGTCACCTGGGTCTTGGTGTCGCCGAACACCGGCGGCGTGCCCTTGGGCGCGCCGGCGTTGAGCGCCGGCGGCGTCATGCCGCTGACGTAG
>NZ_JAUYQL010000026.1 GCF_030697305.1 Phenylobacterium sp.
CCGCGCTTCAGTCGAAGCTGGTTCAGGCGCGTGCCGTAGCGCGCCAGCACCGAGAAGGTCTGCGGCGCGATCTCCGCATAGATCGGGCCCGAGTAGCCGGCGATGACGTCATCGAAGGCGCGGCTGTGATCGGTCAGCAGCCGCACGAACACGTCGATCCGCCCCGTGGAGCTTTTCGGGTTGGCCCTCGCCGAGACGCCGATCGGCAACGCCAGTCGCTCCTGCAGTTCGGCGATATAGACGCAACCGCGCTCCAGCACGGCGCCACGCGTCAGGTCCAGCTCGTGCATGGCGACGTCGGCCATCCGCTCAGCGACGGTGCGTCCCACGCCAGGCAGGAAGGAGGCGCGCACCCGCCAGACCCGCGCGCCCAGGCGCAGGTCCAGGCTCGCCGGCTGCACCTGGTCGGCGTCGAACGGCGTCTGCGCGGTGATCGCACGCTCGCCGATCAAGGCGTCGATGGATTGGCAGGGCAGAATGCCTGCGCTCAGGGCCTTGGTCATCGCCGCGACACTCGCTTCCACCCTTGAGTCTGGCAAGCGAAGGATGACCCCGCGAAGGCTTGACCGGACACCCTCAGGCGCCGTTCATGCCGCCTCCATTGAGACCAAGAGGCCCGAGATGTCCGAAGATCCGCGCGATTGGGAAGTCGAAACCCGCCTGGTGCGCGGCGGCCTGGCGCGCAGCCCCTACGGCGAGATCAGCGAAGCGCTGTTCCTAACCCAGAGCTTCGCCTACGAGAGCGCCGGCGCGGCCGACGCCCGGTTCTCCGGCGACGAGCCCGGTTTCATCTACCAGCGGTTCGGCAACCCGACGACGCAGATGTTCGAGGACCGGCTGGCGCTGCTGGAAGGCGCGGAAGCCTGCCGCGCGACGGCGTCGGGCATGGCGGCGGTGCACGCCGCGCTCACCGGGCTGCTGCGCGCCGGCGACCATCTGGTGGCGGGCCGCGCGCTGTTCGGCTCGTGCCGCTGGATCATCGCCGAATGGCTGCCGCGTTTCGGCGTAGAGACCACCTTCGTCGACGCCACCGACCTGGAAGCCTGGCGCGCCGCGGTGCGCCCCAACACCAAGGCCTTCTTCATCGAAAGCCCGGCCAACCCGCTGCTGGAGGTGGCCTCGGTCGGCGCGGTCGCCGCGATCGCGCATGAGGCCGGCGCGCGGCTGGTGGTCGACAACGTATTCGCCACGCCGATCTTCCAGAAGCCCCTGGTGCTGGGCGCCGACATCGTCGTCTATTCCGCCACAAAGCACATCGACGGTCAGGGGCGCGTGCTGGGTGGCGCGATCCTTGGAAACGCCGAGTTCATGCAGGAGACCTATCGCGACATCCTGCGCCACACCGGCCCCGCCTTGTCGCCGTTCAACAGCTGGGTGCTGCTGAAGGGCTTGGAGACTCTGGAGCTGCGGGTTCGCCGCCAGACTGAGAACGCCGGCAAGGTCGCCGACGTGGTCGCCGATCACCGCAAGTCCTTGAAGACCGTCTATTGCGGCCGCGCCGACCACCCGCAGGCCGCAGTGATCGCTAAGCAGATGACCGGCGGCGGCAACGTGCTGGCCTTCGATCTGGGCTCGCGCGAGGCGGCCTGGCGATTCCTGGATGCGCTACAGATCGTCGACATCTCCAACAATCTCGGCGACGCCAAATCGATGGCCACCCATCCCTCGACGACCACGCACCGCTCGTTGTCGGAAGAGGATCGCCTGGCCATTGGCCTGACCGAGGGCTGGGTGCGGGTGAGTGTCGGCCTGGAGGGCCCGAACGACCTGATCCGCGACGTCAGCCGCGCGCTGGACGCCGCCTAGCCGACGGCGCTTTCCAACTCGCCCGGCTCGACGGCGTAGACCCGACTGCAGTACTCGCAGGTGACGCGGATCTTGCCGTCCGGCTCGACCATGTCGGCGCGCTCCTCGGCGGCGAACGAGCGGAGCACGCCCATGATCCGCTCCTGGGAACAGCGACACGACGCCTTCAGCGCCGTCGAGCCGAACACCCGCACGCCGTCCTCGTGGAACAGGCGGTAGAGTAGCTGATTGGACGCCAGCAGCGGGTCGATCAGTTCGTCCTCGCCCAAGGTCTCGAACAGCGCCTGGGTGCGCGTCCAGGCCTCGGCCGTGGGGCCGCGGGCGTCGTCTTCGGCGATGTTCTGAATCAACACGCCGCCGGCCCGCCAGTGCGGACCCTCGCCGCTGTCGGCCTGCCCGACGGCCAAGCGCACGCGGGTGGGGGTCTGTTCAGACTGGGCGAAATA
Organism: Phenylobacterium sp.; assembly: GCF_030697305.1. Taxonomy (GTDB): domain Bacteria; phylum Pseudomonadota; class Alphaproteobacteria; order Caulobacterales; family Caulobacteraceae; genus Phenylobacterium. Next base: position 2,253 of record NZ_JAUYQL010000026.1, read on the forward strand.
CTGTTCGGCGCACAGGGCCAGGGTCTCGCCCTCGATCGGGGTGACGCCCTGGTAGCGCTCGGTGTCGGGCCCCTGGTCCAGGGTCATGATGAAGATCCCCTGCCCCAGCAGGCTGCGCGCGCCGGGACGAACGAAGCCCTCCTCGATCTTCGACACCGCCTCAGGATCGAAGCGACAGTAGCCGCGCAACGCGCCGCTGGCGTCATAGTCGGCGACCACGTAGCGCACCGGACCGTCGCCCTGGGCCTGGACGATCAGCCGACCGTCGAACTTCAGGCTGGACCCCACCAGGGCCGCCAGCGCGCAGGCCTCGCCCAGCAGGTTGGCGACCGGCTCAGGATAGGCGTGGCCGTTGATGATCTGGTCGACGGCGTCGCCCAGGCGCACCAGGCGCCCACGCACCGGCTCGCCTTCGATCTGGAAGGCCGCGACCAGGTCGTCGGAGAGGTTTTCTGATGACATGGCGCCGATATAGGGGGCCAGGCGCTGTGATGCGAGCCGGACGTTCAGCCGCAGCCGAAGCGCCTCAAACCTTGCCCAGGCGGTCGAAGCACCAGGCCAGCACCGACTTCTGCGCGTGGATGCGGTTCTCCGCCTCGTCCCACACCGTGCTGCGCGGGCCGTCGAAAACCTCCGCGGTGACTTCCTCGCCGCGATGGGCGGGCAGGTCGTGCATGAAGATCGCGTGCGGCGCCGCCAGCGCCATCAGGCCTGCGTCGACCTGATACGGCCCCAGCGCCGCAAGACGCGCGTCGCGGTCGGTGTCGCCCATGGACACCCAGGTGTCGGTGATCACCGCATCGGCGCCGGCCACAGCTGCGCGAGGGTCTTCGGTGACCTCCACCCGGCCCTGCCGCTCGGCGGTGCGCGCGAGGTCGACGGCGTTCGGCCCGTAGGCCGCGGGCGCGGCGATGCGAAGCTCGAAATTGAACGCCGCCGCAGCGTGGATGAAGCTGGAGCAGACGTTGTTCCCGTCGCCCACCCAGGCCAGCACCTTGCCGTCGATCGAGCCGAAGCGCTCCTCGATGGTCAGGAAGTTGGCGAGGATCTGGCACGGATGGCTGCGGTCGGTCAGGCCGTTGATCACCGGCACGCTGGCGACGCGGGCGAACTCCTCGACGTCCTCGTGGCTGTTGGCGCGGATCATCACCGCATCGACCATGCGCGAGAGCACCATGGCGGTGTCGGCGACCGTCTCGCCGCGCCCCAATTGCATGTCCGCGGCCGTGGAGATGATCACGTCGCCGCCGAGCTGGCGCATCGCCGCGTCGAACGAGAAGCGGGTGCGGGTCGAGTTCTTCTGGAAGATCATCGCCAGCGTCCGCTCAGCGCCAGGCGCGTCAGCATCCACGCGCCCCTGCGGCCAGCCCTTGCGCGCAGCCTTGCGGGCCCGCGCATCATCCAGGATAGCGCGCAGGTCGGACGGCGCGAGCCGCCACAGATCGATGAAGTGCCTCGGCTCCGCCATCGGCTTCAAGCGGCCGCCTTGGCGTGCGCCTGGGCGGCCTGACAGGCGCGCTCCAGCCGGGCGATGGCGTCGCTGGCTTCCTCGGTGGTGATGATCAGGGGCGGAAGCAGCCGCACGCAGTTGTCGCCGCCGCCGGCCACCAACAGGTGCTGGTCGCGGGCGTGCTGCATGAACTCGCGGTTCGGCGTGGCGAGCTTGATGCCGATCAGCAAGCCCTTGCCGCGGATGTCGAGGACCACGTCGGGGTAGCGGTCCTTCAGACCTTCCAGCTGTTGAACGAAATAGCCCGCGACGTCGCGCACGTGGGCCAGCAGCTCCGGCCTAGTCAGCTCCTCGAACGCCGCCAGCCCGACCGCCATCGCCAGCGGGTTGCCGCCGTAGGTGGAGCCATGCGAGCCGAACGCCATGCCGCTCCCGGCCTCGGCGGTGGCCAGGCACGCGCCCACCGGGAAGCCGCCGCCCAGAGCCTTGGCGATGCACATGATGTCCGGCTCAGCGCCGTCCGCCCACTCGTAGGCGAACAGCTTGCCGGTGCGCGAGAGGCCGCACTGGATCTCGTCGTAGATCAGCAGAGCGCCGGCCTCGTCGCAGATCGCGCGCAGTTCACGCAGCGCCTCGGGCGAGAGCGAGCGAGCGCCGCCCTCGCCCTGCACGGGCTCGATGATGATCGCCGCCGTCGTCGGGCCGACCGCGGCGCGGAGGGCGTCCATGTCGCCGAACGGCAGTTGCAGGAAGCCGGGCATGCGGGGGCCGAACCCCTCCAGGTAGCTCGCGTTGCCCGAGGCGTTGACCGCCGCCAGGCTGCGGCCGTGGAACGAGCCGTCGAAACCGATGATGTCGACCCGATCGACGTCGCCCTTGGCCCAATGGTACTTGCGCGCGGTCTTGATCGCGCATTCCACCGCCTCGGTGCCCGAGTTGGTGAAGAACACCACGTCGGCGAAGGTGGCGTCGGTCAGGCGCTTGGCCAGCGCCTCCTGCCCTGGGATCGTGAAGATGTTGGACACGTGCCACAGCTTTTCGGCCTGGTCCTTGAGCACCTGCACCAGCTTGGGATTGGCGTGGCCGAGCGCGTTCACCGCGATACCGGCCAGGCAATCGAGGTACTGCTCACCGTCGGTGGTGTAGAGGTGCACGCCCTCGCCGCGCTCGAAGTTCAGCGGCGTTCGGCTGTAGACGCCCAGCAGATGATCGGGCGGAACGGGCGCGGCTGACTCGGTCACGGAGAGGCCCTCCAATAGCGAAACATCCCCGCCGCGTCGCGGCGGGGACCCGAAAAGGCGGCGACTTTTCTGCCCCTGACCGGGGTCTGTCAATCGCGCGGTCTGCAGTGCGGTCTCAGGTCTTGATCTTGTAGCCCGTCTCGAACATCCACAGGCTGACGCAGGCGCAGAACACCATCAGCCCTGCGGTCATCCCCACACCCGCAACGAGCGAACCTTCCGCATGGCCGCTGAAGCCATAGCGGAAGCCGTCGATCAGATAGAAGAACGGGTTGTAGTGACTGGCCGTGCGGAACGGCTCCGGCAGCCTCTCGACCAGATAGAAGGTGCCCGACAGGAAGGTCATCGGCATGACGATGAAGTTGGTGACCACCGCCATATGGTCGAACTTCTCCGACCACAGGCCCGCCATGATGCCCAGCAGCGACAGGATCATCGCCGCCCCGCCGCCGAAGTAGAGGATCGCCCAGGGGTGCGCGATAGGCAGCCGTGTGAACGGCAGCACCGCCATCCAAGTGACTGCGCCCACCAGCACGCCGCGCGTGGCGCCACCCAGGGAGAACGCCGCCACATGCTCCAGCGGCGTCAGCGGCGGCGTCAGGAAATCGCCCATCAAACCGTTCATCTTGGATTGCAGCAGGCTGGACGACGAGTTGGCGAAGGCGTTGTTGAGGATCGACATCATGATCAAGCCGGGCGCCACGAAGGTGGAGAACGGCGTGCCATGCACCGGCGGCCGAGCGCCCTGGGCGGCGACCACGAACACCATCATGTAGAGCAGCGCCGTGACCACGGGCGCGGCCAGCGTCTGTGCGCCCACCTTCCAGAATCGGCGCACCTCACGCATGTACAGCGTGCGGAACCCAGCCCAGTTGATCCCGTGGTAGTCGCGCGGAACGGGAGGGACCGCGGCTTCGACCGGCTCGTGCTTCATGGCTGTCTGAATGCCCCCAATCGGGCGCCGGCCGCAAGGGTGCGGCGCACTGACGCTATATGTAGTTCCTGTGGACGAAGAGCGGGGCGCCTATTGTGGCTGTTAAGCGTTTGGTTACGATATCTGGTGGCTGCTGGCAGGTGGAAGCCTGAGGCGGCACAAGATGTTGATCCCCATGAGGCGTGCGGGCGCTGCGGGGGTCGATCAACGCGGTGGAGGCGAAGATGGGTTGGACAGATGAGCGCGTCGATACGCTTAAGCGGCTCTGGCAGGACGGCTTGTCCGCGAGCCAGATCGCCAAGCAGCTCGGCGGGGTGACCCGCAACGCAGTGATCGGCAAGGTTCACCGCCTGGGGCTCTCGGGGCGCGCGACGCCTTCGAAGCCTGCACGGCCAGCCTTCAAGCCACCCAGAGCCCAGCGTCCGGCCGCGCAAGCGCCGTCGCAGCCGCGCCGCATCGCCGAACAGGTCACCGCCCAGGCCCCTGCGCCCATGCCGTTACCCGTGCGGGTGATCGACGAGGCTCCGGGTTCGGCCACCGTGCTGACGCTCGGCGCGCACATGTGCAAATGGCCGATCGGCGATCCGTCGTCGGACAATTTCACCTTCTGCGGCCGTCGCCAGACCGACGGCCCTTATTGCGGCGAACACGCCAGCGTCGCCTACCAGCCGGCGCAATCGCGCAAGCGTTCCGGCCCCAACGACCTCGCCCGGTCGCTGCGCCGCTACATCTGACGACCGCGCAGGTTGGGCGGCGACTCGCAAATCGCCTATGTTGAGGCCATGAGCGACGTCGCCGCCGACCCGCAGTCCAACGTCCAGGCCTATTCGGTCTCGGAGCTGGCGTTCGCGCTGAAGCGCACGCTGGAGGACGCCTACGGCTTCGTGCGTCTGCGCGGAGAGATCTCCAAGGTCACCCACCACTCCAACGGCCACGTCTACCTCACGCTCAAGGACGAGCGCGCGGCGATCGACGGCGTCGTCTGGAAAGGTTCGGTGCGCGGCCTGGGCGTGCGCCCTGAGCAGGGCCTCGAGGTCATCGTCACCGGCAAGATCACCGCCTACCCGGCCGGATCGCGCTATCAGATCGTCATCGAGACCATGGAGGCGGCCGGCGTCGGCGCGCTGCTGGCCCAGCTTGAGCGCCTGAAGGCGCGGCTGAGCGCCGAGGGCCTGTTCGAAACCTCGCGAAAACGTCCCCTGCCCTCGACGCCGGCGATCGTGGGCGTCATCACCAGCCCCACCGGCGCAGTGATCCGCGATATCCTGCACCGGATCCGCGAACGCTGGCCCTGCCGGGTGATCGTCTGGCCGGTGGTGGTCCAGGGCGAGCAGGCCGCGGCCCAGGTCCGGGCGGCGATCGAAGGCTTCTGCGCCATGGATGCGAACTCCGGCGTGCGCCCTGACGTGCTGATCGTGGCGCGCGGCGGCGGGTCGGTGGAGGACCTCTGGGCGTTCAACGACGAGGCGCTGGCTCGCGCCGTGGTCGCCGCGGACATCCCGCTGATCAGCGCCGTCGGCCACGAGACCGACACCACTCTGATCGACTTCGTCTCCGATCGTCGCGCGCCGACGCCGACGGGCGCGGCCGAGATGGCGACGCCGGTGCTGGCGGAACTGCGAGCCGCCGTGGCCGACCTCGGCGCACGGATGCATCGCTGCGGCGGCCGGGTGCTGGAGGATCGCCGCACAAGGGTCACGGCGGCTGGCCGCAGCCTCACGCGCGCCCTGGACCAGGTGGAGTTCGCCGCCCAGCGCTTCAACCTCGCCGCCAGCCGCCTGGCGGCCGGCCTGGAGAAGAACGCCACCGCCCACGAGCACGCCCTGACACGGGTGGCCGCGCGGCTTAGCCCGCTGCTGCTCCAGCGTCCGCAGCGTGTCCAGCAGGAGCGGCTGGACAGGTTGGCCGTGCGCCTGACGCCTGCGTTCCAGCGCGGCCTCGCGCGGACCACCGAGCGGCTGGCCGGCCTCGGCAAGCTCCACGCCGCGGTGAACCCCGACCTGCCGATGCAGCGCGGCTTCGCCCGCGTCCATCGCGCCGACGGCGGCCTGGTGCGCTCCGGCGCATCGCTGGCGTCGGGCGAGGCCGTGCGCCTGGTGTTCAGCGACACCGCCCGCGACGCGGTGATCGACGCCGACACGACCGTGCCTGTCGCTGCGGTCGCACGGACGCAACGCCCGCCTGCGCGGCCGAAGGGCGCAGCGGATCAGGGCGACCTGTTCTGATCGGCCTTGGCGCGCTACATTGGCGCGGATGAATGCACATGACCGCGATTTCGCGGGCGCCGATCTGGCGACCCTGCACTACGGCGACGGCGAGTTCGCCGTCCTGAAGCCTGGCCGTTTCGTCCGCTGCGCGGTGAGCGGCGCGATGATCCCGCTGGACGCTTTGCGCTACTGGAGCCCTGTGCTGCAGGAAGCCTATGCCGGTCCCGCCGAGGCCCTGGCCCGGTGGAAAGAGACCAACCCCTGATGGTTCGCGGCTGAGCGCCTGACGATCGGTGCGGCCAACAGCACGGCGATGAACGGTCCGATCGGGATCGACAGATGGCCATAGGCCAGCGGCGCCAGATAGGCCGCGATCACGCACGCCGTATCGAACGGATGCGGCTTGGTCCGAGACTCGCTGAGCAGCAGGATGGCCGCCGCCGCGTACAACGGAAAATCATAGACCCAGCTATAGGGCGACGCCGCCAGCATGCCTGTCAGCAGGGCCGCCGATCGGCATTGGACTGAGGCTGGCGATCGCCACACCCAGACCACGCCCAGCGCAACAGCGGCTGACGCGATCCCTTGCGCGGCCCAGGCGATCGCCGTCCCGCCGCCCAGTGCGTGAACCAGGGCGTATGCGCTCTGCTGCTTGTAGGCCTCCAGCACGCCGGCCTGGATGACCTTTTCGCCGCCCGCATGCATCGCGTGCAGGAACAGCGGATAGGACGACCAGCCGAAAGCGAGGCCCGCGAGCGTTGCGCCGCCAATCGCGCTCGCCGCCGCCCCGGCGAAAGCGCGCCACCGCCCCGTCGCCATCAGCACCAAGGGCAGCAGCACGCCGAAATGAGGCTTGTAGGCGATCAATCCCAGCAGGACGCCGGCCAGCACCGGTCGACGATCCAGCAGCGCCAGGCCCGCCACCGCGAGCGCGGCGGTGAGCAGGCCGTTCTGGCCGACCATGACGGAAGCTAGCGCCGCCGGCGCCGCAAGCGCGATCGTCATGTCGTGGTTGCGCCCTGTGGCGAGGCGTACAGCGGCGGTGAATGCCGCCAGCCCCGCGGCGATCCATAACGCCCCGGCCCAGACGTAGGGTAAAGTCCCGAACGGCGTCACCAACAGCAGCATCGACGGCGGATAGAACATCGGTAGGTTGCAGTCGCGGGGCAGTCCCTCCCCCACCAGCAGCGCCTGGACACTGGGCCAGTCGTAGGTGGCCGCGGCCATGCCCTGGCCGGCCAGTCGGCCCGACGCCCAGAAGACGCTGAAGTCGCGGCACAGCGGCGCGCCGGCCGCATCTGTCAGCCAGGCATGCTGCTGAAGGCCGGCGCAAAGGAAGGCGATCTCGAGCGCCAGCAGACACAGAGGCGCCCCGCGCACGACCGTGTCGAGAGTGATCGACGGGGCTCCGCCCGGCTTGCGCATGCGTTCTCCACCGTCAGGGCGATGGCGAGCACGCTATCCGGGCGCCGTCACCAAACGGTGAAACCCATGGCTAGCGACGCTTGTAGATCTCGTTGGGCCAGCGCTTGTGGACCCAGAACCATTCTTCGGGCCGCTCGCGGATGCGTTCTTCGATGAAGGCGTTGACCCGGCCGACGCCGGTCTCGATGTCGGCGGTGCGGTCGCCGGTGCTCTCCAGACGGATGGGTTCGTGCACCACCACCCGGAAGCGGGCTTTGTCCTTGCGCTGCACAGACATCGGCTGCAGCGCCGCGCCGAACCGCAGGGCCAGGCGCGAGGGCCCCGGCGCAGTATGAGCGGTGACGCCGAACAGCGGAGCCGCGACACCGCCGTTGAACTTCTGGTCGTTCATCAGCGCCACCGACTCGCCGCGCCCCAGCGCCTCGAGCAGTTCGCGCGCGCCGTCGCCGCCCTTCGGCGCGAACAGCCGCACGCCGTAGCGCCAGCGGCTCTTGCGGATGCGCGCGTCCACATAGGGGTTGTTGGTCGCCCGATAGGTCACCTGACAGGTGACGCCGGCGTGGATGATCGCCGCCGGCATGATCTCGAAACTCGAGAAGTGACCCGAGATGAACACCACCGGCTCGCTGTCGCGGGCGATCTGGGCCAGGCGCTCGCCGTTGACCAGTTCGACCCGGGACGGATCGGCGATGATCCGGTCGAGTATTGGGAACTCCGCAGCCCAACGCCCCGCCGCCGCCCACTGGGCGCGCAGCAGTCGGGCGATCTCCGCATCGGGGGCTTGTGGGAAGACGATGCGCAGGTTGGTCTCGGCGGTCCGGTGGGCGCTGGTGAGCGGGCCCAGCCGCTGGAACGCCCAGGCGCCGGCGTCCGAAACCATGTCGATGGGGAAGATGCGGGCCAGCGCCGTAAGCGCGTCGAACCCCACGGCCTCCAGCCGCCAGAGCAGGTCCTGCGCGATCGAGGGCCGGTTCGCCATGCCTCTCTACTAGGGGCGCCACGCCGCCCCGCGCAACGCCTGGGCGAATTCGCTTGGCGCGCGACTTGCCCCGAACCGCGCAGGCTGTCCCGACCTGGGACGCAGACAGACATTGAGAGGGGCGATGGATCCCATGGGCAATGACATCGACGTTCACCTCGGCAAGCGCCTGCGTCGGCGCCGCCGCCTGCTGGGTCTGACCCAGCAGCAGCTGGCCGGTTCCTGCGGCGTTCGCTTCCAGCAGATCCAGAAGTACGAGTGCGGCGCGAACCGCATCTCCGCCGCGCGTCTCTGGCAGCTCTCCGAAGCCCTGGAAGTGCCGGTCGGCTACTTCTACGACGGCCTGTCGGAAGCCGAGCGCGCACTGCACGCCGAGAAGGAACCCGCGGGCGAGGTGTTCGCGCGCAAGGAGACGCTCGACCTGATCCGCGCCTACTACCAGCTCAGCGAACGGCCCCGCCGCCGCCTGCTGGACCTGGCCAAGTCACTGCACGGCGAGACCGACGCCGGCTGAAGTCGCTTTGCGCGCCGGCGCACGGGGGCCGTTCCCTGTCGCCGGCCGCACGGCTAGAGATGTGCGCATGCTCGCGCCCGACGTCCTCGCCGAGCTCGACGGCTTCATCGTCGAGCTGAACCGCGCCTCTTCCGAGGTAATCCTGCCGCTGTTTCGCGCCGAACACGGGATGGAGAACAAGAACCTCGCCCTGGGCAAGGCGGGGTTCGATCCGGTCACCGCCGCCGACAAGGGCGCGGAGGCCGCGATCCGTCAACTCATCGCCGCGCGCTATCCCGACCACGGGGTGATCGGCGAGGAATACGGCGAGGACCGTCCCGACAGCGAATTCGTCTGGGTGTTGGATCCGGTGGACGGGACCCGCGCGTTCATCGCCGGCCTGCCCCTGTGGTGCACCCTCATCGCCCTGCGCCACGAAGGCCGCCCGGTGCTGGGCTCCGTCGGCCAACCGTTTCTCGAAGAGCTCTACCTGGGCCACGCCGGCGGCTCACGGATCATCGACCGTCGTGGCGAACGCGCCTTGAATGTGCGGCCCTGCCCGCACCTGACGCAGGCGACGATCACCACCACCGATCCCGACACCTATTTCGACGGCGCCGAGCGGGGCGCGTGGCGCCAGTTGCGCGACGCAGCCCGCGTGGTGCGCCTGGGGCTGGATTCGTACGGCTACGCCATGGTCGCGGCCGGCACGATCGACCTGCTCGTGGAAGGCGCGGGGATCAATTCCTGGGACATCGAGGCGGCGATCCCGCTGATCGAGGGCGCAGGCGGGCTGATCACCGACTGGCGCGGCGACCCGCTGGGCTCCGATGGCGGCCAGGTGGTGATCGCCGGTGACCGCGCCTGCCTGGACGAAGCCCTGGTCGCGCTCAGGCGCTCGGCGACCTAAGCGACCGCGGATGCGACCTCGTCGAACGCCGTCCAAAAAGCGGCGCGGCGATCGTCGGTCTCCATCAAAATCTCGTGGCGCGAACGCGGCGCTACGACCAGGCGGCCCTTCGGCAGGTTCGAGACCGCAGCCCGCTGCGACGCAGGATCGACGATCGAGTCCTCCTGCGCCTGGACGATCACCACCGGGATGGCGACGCCGGCCAGGTTGGCGCTGCGCTCAAGCCAACCCATGGCGATGAAGGCGAAGGCCAGCCAGCCCCAGGTGACGCCGCCCAGCGCCAGGTCCGGGCAGGCGTCGATCTGCGCGCGGTGGCGGGCGAAGCGCGCTTCGTCATGGGTCAGGGGATTGCCGGCGAACGCCGCGTCGAACGGCTTGCCGCCGTAGCGCAGCATGTAGCCGTCGCCGCGGCCGATCTGGCGGAACAGCCGCGCGAGCGCCCCGGCCAAGTGCTTGCCTAGCGGCGTGCGCAGACCCAGCATCGGCGCCGAGAGGACGGCGGCGGCGAACCGCGGCGCCTGTCCCGCCGCCAGCGCCATCAGCGCCAAACAGCCGCCCATCGAATGGCCGAGCGCGATCCACGGCTTTGGGGCCCTCGCCTCGAACGCGTCGAGCATCGCGGCGTAGTCGTCCAGGAAGGTCTGGTAGCTGGCCGCGTGGCCCTTCAGCCGGTCCGGCAGGAAGCGGTCGGACAGCCCCTGCCCGCGCCAGTCGTGGGCCAGGACTGCGAAACCGCGCCCGAGCAGTTCGTCGATCACCTCGAAATATTTTTCGATGGGCTCGGTGCGCCCGCCGCTGAGCACCACCGTCCCGCGGGCCTCCCCAGACGGAGCAAACAGCGCAACCCGCAGTCGCGCCCCGTCGGCGGCCTTCACCCATTCCGCGCCGCCGCCCGGAGGGATCGGCGCCGCAGGCGTGGCGATCAGCGGCGCGGCCTCGGCCATCCGCCCTAGACCGACCGCGCGAACAGCGCCTGGATCTGCGGCTGCATTTTCATCGCCAACCCCATGTCGGAGAGCTTCAGCCGACCGCTCATCATCGCGCGCACCGGATCCAGGTCTCCGCGGCCCAGCGCCTGCAGGTCGGCCTGGCTGACGCTGACGGTCAGATCGGCGGGGGCATGCTCGGTGGTGACCTCAGCGCCAGCCACGTGGATCACGCCCTCGCCGCGCAGATCGAGCAGCACCGAGGCGTCCAGGCCCGGTCCCTCGCCCATCGCGCCGCGGATCCTCGCCGCCAGTTCGTCCACGCTCGCCACATCGGCCTCCGACCTGCCCCGTCGGCGTCGACTATAGGGCCTTAGCGCGGCTTGACGAACCGCAGCGTCATCCGATCGCTCTCGCCGATGGTGTCGTATCTGGCGTGATCGAACGACGGGTCGTCTGGCTGGCCGCGCAGAGACGAGCGACGCACTGGGGGCAGGGTCCAGACGCCGAACGGATGGTCGCGGGTGTCCTTGGGATTGGCGTTGACCTCGCTGGCCCCGTCGGCTGCGAAGCCTGCCTCGCTGGCGAGCTGGGTCATGTACGCCTGCTGGACATAGCCATCGGCGGCGAGCGGGTCCTGGACGCCGCCAGGCGCGGCGCGATGCTCCTCCACGCCCAGCACGCCGCCGGGCTTCAGTGCGGCGAAAGCGTCGCGGAACGCCTTTTCGGCGAGGCCCGCGGCCATCCAGTTGTGGACGTTGCGCAGAAACAGCACGAGGTCGGCGCTCGCGTCGGGCGCCACCGGGCCGCTGGTCGGTCCAAAGGCGGTGAAGTTGATCCGACCATAAAGCTTCGGATCGGCTTCGAAGCGCTTGCGGTAAGCCTCGACCACCTGGCGGGTCGACGGGTCGACGGGCTCACGCAGCTCCAGGTTCGCCGCGTGCAGCTTTCCCCTGTTCGCGGCCAGGTAGGGTGCGAGGATGTCGGTGTACCATCCGGAACCGGGCCAGAATTCGACCACCGTCTGACCCGGCGCCAATCCCCAGAAGCGCAGGCTTTCCACGGGATGACGTGCGGCGTCGCGGGCCTTGTCCTGTGGCGTGCGCCACACGCCGGCGACAGCGTCCTCCAAGGTCATCGCGCTGGCGGGCGCGGCTTTTGGCGCATCGGCGGGCTCAGCGCCCCGTCCGCAGGCCGCGAGGCCAAGCGCGCCCAGCAACACGGCTCGGCGCGGGACGGAACGCTGCATAGGTCTCAACCCGGCTTGCGGAAGCGCAGGGTCATTCGATCGCTTTCGCCGATGAGGTCGTACTTGGTGCGATCAAAGGCTGCGTCCGCCGGTTTGCCCTGCGGCGCCGTCAGCTTCGTCGGCGAAAGCGTCCACACGCCGAACGGGTGGTCCTTGGTGTCCTTGGGATTGGCGTTGATCTCCGAGCTGGCGTCTAGCTTGAACCCGGCCTTCTCGGCGGCGGCGACCACCGAGGCGGTCGCCACATAGCCGTCGCGCGCCTCGGCCACTTGCGGGCGGGGATCGGCGCGATGCTCCTCCACCGCCAGGACGCCGCCGGGCTTCAGCACCGCGTAGAAGTCGCCCATAGCCTTATCGAGATAGCCCGGCTGCCACATCCAGTTGTGGATGTTGCGCGCGGTCAGCACGATGTCAGCCGAGCCTGGCGCGCCCAGCGGCTTTGAGACCGGACCGAAACCGACGCTGGTGATCTTGCCGTATTTTGCGGGGTCGGCGAACTTGGCCTCGAAGGTCGCGCGACCTTTGCGTGCGCCTTCCGAGAGGGCCGGATTGTCGAGGTCGGCGACGCCGGCCACGTAGGCGCCGCCGGTCGCCTTGGCGTAGGGCGCGAGGATTTCCGCCCAGTAGCCGTCGCCCGGCGAGATCTCGATGATCGTCTGCTTCGGCGCGACACCCCAGAAGGTCAGGCTCTCCAGCGGGTGGCGGGCGCCATCGCGGGCCACGGCCTTTTCCGAACGCTCGGGACTTGCGACGGCAGCGGCGAGGGCCGCGTCCGCGGCTTGCGACGGCGCAGCGAGCGCCATCGCCGCGACGGCGGCCAGGACGGAAGGTAACAGGGTTTGGGACATCTCGGGGATCCTCGCAAAGGGCGTTCGCAGCACGAAATCGCGGGCCGCGAGCCTAGAGCAGGAGTGTGCGGTTGCAAGCTGGAGCCGCGCTGATTTCGCCGTCCCGAGACCTCTTGAACACCGTCGATCATCACCCATCTGGAGCTGGAAGGTGCTGGAATTCCGGGCCTTCCGGGTCTTTGGCGAGGCCGTTTCGGCTCGCCCGGCCCGCGTCTGAAACCTTGCTTAAGCCAAGAAGGATTCGTCTCACATGCGTACGCTTGATTTCTCCCCCCTGTACCGCTCCGTCGTCGGTTTCGACCGTGTCGCCGATCTGCTGCAGACCGCGGCGTCCGACGCCGCCACAGGCTATCCGCCCTACAACATCGAACGCACCGACGAGAACGCCTACCGCGTCGAGATCGCGGTGGCGGGCTTCCGACCAGAAGAGCTGAACATCGAGGTTAAGGAGAACCTGCTGACCGTACAGGGCCGCAAGGCGGCTAACGACGAGCCCCGCCGCTATCTGCATCGCGGCCTCGCCGAGCGGAACTTCGATCGCCGCTTCCAGCTCGCGGACTATGTGGTGGTGACCGAGGCCGCGCTCGCCGACGGCCTGCTGTCGATCAGCCTACGCCGCGAGTTGCCCGAGTCGCTGAAGCCGCGCCGGATCGAGATCAGCACCGGTCAATCGACCCTGATCGAAGGTGAACAGGCGGCCTAAGCCCCAGGCCCACATCTCTCGATCGGACTGGAGGGCGGCGCCGCAGGGCGTCGCCCTTTTTTCGTGCCGGTCAGGCGACGCCCAAGGCCACGTCGAGGCCGATGGCGGCGGCATATTCGGCGCCGCGCAGGCTGGCGCCCTTCATCCGCGCGCCGGTGAGGTCGCAGCCCGCGAGGTCGGCGCCGTCGAGGATCGCGCCGGTCATGTCGGCGGCCTGGGCGCGGACATAGCGCATCCGGGCCTGCTGCAACGCGCCGGGCGCTGTGCGATCGGGCCCCAGCGGCAGCGGACCCAGGATCACCGAGCGCAGGTCGGCCTTGGTGAGGTTGGCGCCGGAGAGCCTGGCGCCGCGCAGGTCGGCGTCGCACAGCCGCGCGCCGCGCAGATCCGCACCTTCCAGATTGGCGCCCTGCAGTTGCGCACCGCTCAGGTCCAAGTCGACCATGCAGGCGTTGCGGGCGCTGATCGCGGTCATCCGGAAGCCCTTCAGGCGGCCTGCAAGCGAACGCAGGTCCTCGCCGTCGAGCACGGCCGCTGCACCTTCCTTGCCGCCGGTCCGGCACCAGGCCTGGTGGGCGGCGGCCATATCGAACAGTTGCTCGGCGCGGGCGACCACCTCGGGCGTGGGCGCAGACAGGCTGCCGCCCATCTTGGCGCCGGACATCCGCGCGCCGGCGATGTTGACGCCGGTGAGCACGGCGCCCGTCAGGTTCGCGCCCTCCAGGTTCGCCCCGCCGATCTCGGCGCCCTCTAGCAAGGCGCCGGACAGGTTGGCTTCCTTGAGGTTCGCGCCGGATAGCTTTGCGCCCTTCAGCGAGCAGTCGGAGAAATCGGCGGCGAAGGCGGAGACGCCGTCGAGTTGCGAGCCGTCGAGCGTCGCGCCGGCGAGGTTGGCGTGGTCCATCTCCCCGCTGCGCGTCTCGTGCCGCACGGAGGCCAGGCCGCGGCTGGGGTGCGGAACCGCCACCTGGCCCTCGCGAAAGTCGGCCTGGGTGAGGTCGGCCTCGCTGAGGTCAGCGCCTCTCAGGCACGCGCCGCGCATATCAGCGCGCACCAGGATCGCGCGGCGCAGGTTGGCCTTGCGCAGGTCGCAGCCGAACAGGTTGGCGCGGGTGAAGTTCGTGCCGACCAGCTTGGCGCCCTCGAACACCGAGGCGGAGAGGTCGGCGTCCGACAGGTTGCGGCCTGACAGGTCCATGCCCGAGAAGTCGGCGAATCGCAGCGAGGCGCGCTTGCCGCCTGGACGTCCCGCGATCAGCTTCTCATGGGCTGAAAGGATCATCTGCAGGTCGCCCGCGGACAGGCGGCGGCGGCCGGACAGGGCGGCTGTGGCGGTCAATTCGGATCCCTCCCCGGACAGCGAATGGTCAGTCGCAGAACGTAGGTCTCAGGAGAGACGAAAGGATTAATGCGAAGCTTCACACGGCGTCAGATCGCGCCGTCCAGGCCACGGGAGCCCTCGCGTACGGCGCCGCTGAGGTTGGCCTGTTTAAGCACCGCGTTGGTGAAGTTGGCGCGCGACAGGTCGGCGTCGACAAGCAGCGCCTGGCGCAGATCGGCGCGCGCAAGATCTGCGGCCTTGAGGCTCGCGCCCGTAAGGTCGCAGGGCAGCACGCGGTCCGCGCCGAGCAACAACGGCCCCATCTGGGCGTCGCGCAGATCCGCTCCCCCCAGCTTCACACCCAACAGGCGCGCGCCGCGCAGGTCGGCCCGCCGCAGATTGCAGGCTCGCAGGTCGGCGCCTTCAAGGTGTGCGCCCTGCAGTTGCACGCCCTCCATGTCGAGGCCGTAGAACACCGCGCCCTTGGCGGACAGGGCGGTCAGGTTGTAGCCGCGGATCGACTCCAGCGTGCGCAGGTCGGCGTTGTCGAACACCGAGGGTTTTCCCTCCGCGCCGCCAGTCTCGCACCAAAGGGCGTGATCGCGGATCATCGCCTGGTAGGGCATGTCGTCGACCGCCGTGCCCATCGGCTGATCGGTCAGCACGCCGGCCATGTTGGCGTCGCTGACGTTCCACGACTGGGTGCGAGCGCCGACCAGGATGCAGTCGCGCAGATCCGCGCCGGCGAGATCGGCGCCCGACAGATCCGCGCCGGCGAGGTTCGCGCCGGTCATGGTCGCCTGCTTCAGGTTGGCCCGCACCAGCTTAGCGTCCTTCATCACCGCGTCGGTGAAATCGGCGCGTACGGCCATGACGCCGGACAGCCTGGAGCGCTCCAGGTTGGCGCCGGCGAGGATCGCGCCCTGGGCCTGGCCGGGACGGCTGACAGCTTCCAGCATCCGCAGGCCCTTCTCCTTATCGATGGCGGCGATGGCGCCTTCGCGCAGGTCGGCCTCGAACATGTCGGCGCCGCTCAGGTTCGCCCCGCGCAGGCAGGAACCGCGCAGATCGGCCCGACGCAGCGAGACCTCCTGCATCTGGGCGTTCTGCAAGTCGGTTCCGAACAGGGTGGCGTGGTCCAGGCGCGCGCCCTGCATGCGGCAATCGGCGAGGCAGGCGCCGGTGAAGTCGGCGTCGCAGAGATTGCGCCCGCGCAGGTCCAGACCGGAAAGGTCCTTCCACGCGAAGACCGCGCGCGCGCCGCCCGGCTTGGACGTCCACAGCCGGTCGTGCTTGGCGCAGATGACATCCACTTCGGCTTGGGTCAGGCGCCTGGAAGAGGTGGCGGTCGCGGGTGATGCGGACATGGGATTGAACTTAGTGAACGAGGGATTCACCAACAGCCTAGGCCGCGCAGATTAACGACGTATTTCGTGGACTTAGGCCGGCGGACCGGCTTTTCCCGCGGGCGTGTAGCTGGAATAGAGGCTGGCCGCCTCGTCAGCCAACAACCCCAGGTCGAGCATCACGCCAGCCGCCCTCAGGCGCGCCAGGCCCTTGCCGCCGGCGAAGGTCGAGGGATCCTCGGACGCCACCACGACGCGGGAGACACCGGCGCCGATCATCCGCTCGGCGCAACTGCGGCCGCCCGCCGAGCGGGCGCCGCAAGGCTCCATGGTGACATAGGCGACGGCGCCGCGCGCCCTGTCGCCGGCCTGTTTCAGGGCGCGCTCTTCGGCATGGGGCCTGCCGCCTGGCGCGGTGGCGCCCTCGCCCACCACCTGGCCGTCCAGCGCCACGACGCAGCCCACAGCCGGATTGTCGCCGGTGTTCCCGACGACGGCGCGCGCCAGCGCGATGGCGCGGCGCATCAGGTCCTCGTCGGGCGCGCTCATGCCGCGGCGGGCAAGGCCTCGGCGCGGCCTTGGTCGAGATAGCGGGCCGCCACCGGACGAAGCTGGGCGTCGAGCTCGATCAGCAGGGGATTGCCGGTCGGGATCTCGACGCCGATGATCGCCACGTCGTCGAGCTCGTACAGCAGCTTGACGATGGCGCGCAGGGAATTGCCGTGGGCGGCGATCAGCAGGGTCTCGCCCGCGACGAGCTTCGGCGCGATCTCGGCGCTCCAATAGGGTTCGACGCGCTCGAGCGTGGTCTTCAGGCTCTCGGTATCGGGCACCTTGGCGCCGGCGTAACGGCGGTCGGCTGCGAAATCGAATTCGCCGCCAGCCGCGAGCGGCGGGGGCGGGACATCATAGGACCTGCGCCAGACCTTGACCTGATCGGCGCCGAACTTCGCCGCGGTGTCGGTCTTGTTCAGCCCGGTGAGGCCGCCGTAGTGCCGCTCGTTCAGCCGCCAATCCTTGACCTCAGGCACATAAGCCTGTCCGGCGGCGGCAAGCGCCAGCCACGACGTGCGGATCGCGCGCGTCAGCACCGAGGTGAAGCAGCGGTCGAAAGACACGCCCGCGGCCTTGATCAGTTCGCCGCCCTTGCGCGCCTGCGCCTCACCCTCCGGGGTCAGGTCGACATCGACCCAGCCGGTGAATTTGTCCTCGAGGTTCCAGCGGCTCTGGCCGTGGCGCAGCAGCACAAGCTTCGGCAAGGCGGGATCCTCCTGGGCTTCGGGTCCGACTGGCGCTAGGGCGGCGAAAGGCCGGCGTCAAGCGCTGCGCGCGCGGCGCGCTTGGCCTGAGTTGCTTGGAACGGCTATACCGTGCGCCATGCTCGATCGCCTCTTTCTGCCGATCCTGGGCGCGCTGGCCGCCGGCGTCATCGCGCTTGCGCTAGTGTGGCCGCAAGGCCTGGGCGACCGCTCGCCTGCGCCCTTCGGCCATACACCGGTGCAGCGCACGCCGGAGATGAAGGCAGCCATGCAGAAGGCCACCGATTCGGCAGTGCGGCGCATGGAGCGCGCCCGTCAGGCGGTGCGGGAGTTGCAGACCGAGGCGATCGCGCCTTCGCAATGACCCCTTCCGAAGCCATCGCCGTCGGCCGCCGGGTGCTCGCCGCCGAAGCTGACGCCCTCCGCGCCCAGGCCGACGCCCTGGGCGAGGCGTTCGCTAACGCCCTGGACGTGCTGTACGCCGCGAAGGGGCGGATCATCTGCACCGGCATCGGAAAGTCCGGCCATGTGGCGCGCAAGATCGCCGCAACCTTCGCGTCCACCGGCAGCAACGCCATGTTCGTCCACGCCACCGAGGCCAGCCACGGCGACCTGGGCATGATCGGCGAGGACGACGTGATCCTGGCGCTGTCGAAGACCGGCGAGACGCGGGAGCTGGCCGACGTGCTGGCCTACGCGTCACGCTTCAAGATCCCGCTGATCGCTTTGACCGCGCGGCCCGACAGCGCGCTGGGCCGCGCGGCGAACATCGTCCTACAGCTGGTCGACGCGCCGGAGGCCGCCGACGAACTGAATGCGCCCACCACCTCGACCACCCTGCAGATCGCCCTGGGCGACGCGCTGGCTGTCGCCCTGCTGGAGCGCCGGGGTTTCGCTCCGTCGGATTTTCGCGTGTTCCACCCGGGCGGCAAGCTGGGGGCCATGCTGCGCACGGTCGCAGATCTGATGCATGGCGCCGACGAACTGCCGCTGGTGGCCGCCGGCGCCTCGATGCGCGAGGCGTTGCTGGTGATGACCGAGAAGCGTTGGGGCGTGGTCGGCGTGCAGGATACGGACGGCCGCCTGCTGGGGGCGATCACCGACGGCGATTTGCGCCGCCACATCGACGGCTTGTTGGAGCGCACGGCGGGTGAGGTGATGACGCCCGGCCCGCGCAAGACCGCCCCGCCCGGCATGCTGGCCGCCGAAGCGCTGTCCATCATGAGCGACCCTGCGCCGGCGGTGACGGTGCTGTTCGTCGTCGAAGCCGGCCGGCCCGTCGGCATCCTGCACGTCCACGATCTGCTGCGCGCCGGCGTGATCTAGCCTGACCGAACCAAGCTTTGCGGCCGGGCGTTGGGTTGGCCTTAACCGCGGGGCGTTCTAACAACCCGCTGATCTTGCCCCCGGAGATGCGATGCACGTCCCTCGCGCCGACCTCGTCCCCAACACCGCCGCCTTCGAGACCATTCCGCTGGTCAAGGCGACCGGCTTTCGCGAGTACGACGCGCGCTGGCTGTTCGGCCCGGAAATCAACCTGCTTGGCGTCCAGGCGCTGGGCATGGGGCTTGGTACCTACATCCACGAGCTCGGCCAGAAGCGCATCGTCGTCGGCCACGACTTCCGTTCCTATTCGCTGAGCATCAAGCAGGCGCTGACGCTGGGCCTGATCGCCGCGGGCTGCGAGGTGCTGGACATCGGCCTGGCGCTGTCCCCGACCGCCTATTTCGCGCAGTTCGACCTCGACGCGCCCTGCGTCGCCATGGTCACCGCCAGCCACAACGAGAACGGCTGGACCGGGGTGAAGATGGGCGCCCAGCGTCCCCTCACCTTCGGGCCCGAGGAGATGGGCCGGCTGAAGGAGATCGTCTTGAACGGCGACTGGGTGGAGCGCCCGGGCGGCAAACTCACCCAGGTGGACGGTGTCGCCGAACGCTACATCGCCGATGCAGCCTCGCGCGCCAGCATCAGCCGGCCGCTGAAGGTGGTCTGCGCCTGCGGCAACGGCACCGCCGGCGCCTTCGCGCCGGAAGCCCTGCGCCGCATGGGCGTCGCCGTTGTGGTCGAGATGGACTGCGACCTCGACTGGACCTTCCCCAAGTACAATCCCAACCCCGAAGACAGCGTCATGCTGCACGCCATGGCGCAGGCGGTGCGCGACCATGGCGCCGACCTGGCGCTGGGCTTCGACGGCGATGGCGATCGCTGCGGCGTGGTCGACGACGAAGGCGAGGAGATCTTCGCCGACAAGATCGGGCTGATGCTGGCCCGCGACCTGTCCGCGCTGCACAAGGACGCGACCTTCGTGGTCGATGTGAAGTCCACCGGCCTGTTCGCCACCGATCCAGTCTTGCATGCGAACGGCGCGACCACCGTCTATTGGAAGACCGGCCACAGCTACATCAAGCGCAAGACCGCCGAGCTGGGCGCGCTGGCCGGCTTCGAGAAGAGCGGCCACTTCTTCTTCAACCCGCCGATCGGGCGCGGCTACGACTGCGGCATCGTCTCGGCCGCGGCGATCCTGTCGATGCTCGACCGCAACCCGACCAAGACGTTGTCGGAGCTGAAGCACGCCCTGCCCGTCGCCTACACTTCGCTGACCATGTCGCCGCACTGCGCCGACGAGGTGAAGTACGGGGTGGTCGACGATGTAGTGGCCGAATACACGGCGCTGCGCGACGCGGGGACGAAGATCCTGGGCCGCAAGATCATCGACCTGATCACCGTCAACGGCGTGCGCGTGGCGCTGGAGGACGGCTCCTGGGTGCTCGTGCGCGCCTCGTCCAATAAGCCGGAGATCGTGGTGGTCGTGGAAAGCACGCAATCAGAGGACGATATGCGAGCGTTGTTCCGCGAGGAAGTTAAGCCCCGCCTGGGCAAACGCGCCCAGGTCGGCGCCTACAACCAGGAAATCTGACGCCGGCGCGGCGGCGCGATTGTCGCCGCGGCCAGCGTATGTCAGAGCGCCGCTTTGCGCTCCATAGCCCGCAGGGAAGCCGTTCATGCATGTGGCGATGATTGGGACAGGCTACGTCGGCCTGGTCAGCGGGGCGTGCTTCGCCGACTTCGGTCATACGGTGACCTGCATCGACAAAGACGCCGGTAAGATCGAGCGGCTGAAAGGCGGCGGCATCCCGATCTTCGAGCCCGGCCTCGACCTGCTGGTCGCACAGAACGTGCGCGCCGGGCGGCTGTACTTCGACACCGAAGCGGCGAAGGCGGTGGCAGAGGCCGACGCGGTGTTCATCGCCGTCGGCACCCCGTCGCGGCGCGGCGACGGGCATGCGGACCTGTCCTATGTCTACGCCGCCGCCGAGGAGATCGCCGGCCTGATCGACGGCTTCACGGTGATCGTCACTAAGTCGACGGTGCCGGTCGGCACGGGCGACGAGATCGAGGCGATCATCCGCCGCGTGCGCCCCGACGCCGAGTTCGCCGTGGTCTCCAACCCGGAGTTCCTGCGCGAAGGCGCCGCGATCGAGGACTTCAAGCGGCCCGACCGCGTGGTGGTCGGCACCGACGACCCGCAGGCCCGCGCGGTGATGACCGAGCTCTACCGTCCGCTCTACCTCAACGAGACGCCGATCGTGTTCACCGCCAGGCGGACCTCGGAACTGATCAAGTACGCGGCGAACGCCTTCCTGGCGCTAAAGATCACCTTCATCAACGAGATCGCCGACCTTTGTGAAGCGGTGGGCGCGGATGTGCAGCAGGTGGCCCGCGGCATCGGCCTGGACAACCGCATCGGCGGCAAGTTCCTCAACGCCGGCCCGGGCTACGGCGGCTCGTGCTTTCCCAAGGACACCCTGGCGCTGGTGCGCACGGCGCGCGACGCGGGCTCTCCCGTGGCGCTGATCGAGACCACCGTGGCGGTAAACGACGCGCGCAAGAAGCAGATGGCCGAAAAGGTCGCCCGCGCCCTGGACGGCGACGTCACCGGCAAAACGGTCGGCGTGCTGGGACTCACCTTCAAGCCCAACACCGACGACATGCGTGATGCGCCCTCGCTGGACATCGTCCCGGCCCTGCAAGCCCTGGGCGCGAAGGTGCAGGCGTTCGATCCGGAAGGGCTGCACGAGGCGCGCCAGTTGCTGCGCGACGTGGATTTCAAGGACAGCCCTTACGACGTAGCCGAGGGCGCCGACGCCCTGGTCATCATCACCGAATGGGATCAGTTCCGCGCGCTGGACCTGGACCGCATCAAGCTGCTGATGAAACGGCCGGTGCTGGTGGATTTGCGCAACATCTACAAGCCGGACGACATGCGCGCTCGCGGCTTTAGCTACACGAGCGTGGGTCGGCCGCTGACGGGACCGATCACCGGCAAGGCCTGATCCCGAGGCGCTCTAGAGACCCTGAGCCATGGCGGCGAGGATCATGCCGATCCAGAGGACGCCGGCCCAGACGGCCGCACCGAGCGCCAGGACGAACGCAAGGCAGGCCAGCGACTTCGTGCACCTTTGCACGCCCGGCGCCACACCCCCATGCATGGGGATCCGCAGCATGTTTCCTCCAGTTCATTCATCGCGCGCCGGTCGAGCGGCGCGGACCATTACGAATCTGACATGAAACCCGCGGATTGGACAGGAGTTCGTTTACGCTAGGTCAAGCCGCCGCCTTCTTCACGGCGGCGGCGATCTCGCGGACTACCTGGGAAACCAGCTTCTCGTCGTCGCCCTCGGCCATGATGCGAATCAACGGCTCGGTGCCCGAAGCGCGCACCACCAGCCGGCCCGCGCCGTTCAGCCGCTGCTCGGCTTGGGCGATGACGCCCTGGACCTGCTCGCTCTCCAGCGGTTTGCCGCCGACGAAGCGGACATTCTCAAGTTTCTGCGGTGCAGGCTCGAACTGGCGGGCGAGCGCGCTCATCGGCTTGCCGGACTCGCGCAGGCAAGCCAGCACCTGCAGCGCCGCGATGAGCCCATCGCCGGTGGTCGAGAAGTCAGAAAGAATAATGTGGCCCGACTGTTCGCCGCCCAGGTTGAACCCGCCCTCGCGCATGCGCACCATAACCGAGCGGTCGCCCACCGGGGTGCGCTCAAGCGTCAATCCGCGCGCTTGCAGGAATCGCTCCAGGCCCAGGTTGGACATTACGGTCGCCACCACGCCGCCGCCGGTCAGCCGCCCCTGGCGCGCCCAATGGTCGGCGATCAGCGCCATGATCTGATCGCCGTCGACGATCTGGCCGCGCTCGTCACTGATCACCAGCCGGTCGGCGTCGCCGTCCAGGGCGATGCCCAGGTCGGCGCGGTAGTGCTTGACCATCCGTGCCATGGCCTGGGGCGCAGTCGACCCGCAGTCCTGGTTGATGTTGAAGCCGTTGGGCTCGACGCCCAGCGGCAGCACCTCGGCGCCGAGCTCCGACAGCGCCAGGGGGGCCACCTTGTAGGCTGCGCCATTGGCGCAATCGATGACGACGCGCAGGCCGGCGAGGCTGAGTTTCCTTGGGAAGGTCGCCTTGGCGATCTCCACATAGCGGGCCTGGGAGTCGTCGATGCGGGCGACGCGGCCGAGCTGCGAGGGACCGGTGAGGCCTTCGTCCAATCCGCCGGCCATCAGCGCCTCGATCTCGATCTCGCGGGCGTCCGACAGTTTGAAGCCGTCTGGGCCGAATAGCTTGATACCGTTGTCGGAGAAGACGTTGTGCGAGGCCGAGATCATCACGCCCAGGTCGGCGCGCATGGAGCGGGTCATCATCGCCACACCCGGCGTCGGCATCGGCCCCAGCAGGCGCACGTCCATGCCGACGCTGGTGAAGCCCGCCACCAGGGCCGGTTCGATCATGTAGCCGGACAGGCGCGTGTCCTTGCCGATCACCACCAGATGTCGGCGCTCGTCCTGCGACATGAACACCCTGCCCGCAGCCATGCCGACCCGCAGGGCGACCTCCGCGGTCATCGGATGGCGGTTGGCTTCGCCGCGGATGCCGTCAGTGCCAAAGAAGGCGCGCTTGCTCATACGTCAGCTCTCGAAACGATCGGAAACCGAGATTTAGTCGACGTCGCGTTTGCGAATGCTAAAGGCCGCGGGGGCGACGCAGTCCTGTAAGCCCCAATTTATCACAAAGGATGGCCCATGTGCGGCATCATCGGCATCGTGGGAACGAGCCCGGTGCAGGCGCGGCTGATCGAAAGCCTCAAGCGCCTCGAATACCGCGGCTATGACTCCGCGGGGATAGCGGGCGTGCGCGACGGCAGCGTCGAGCGCCGCAGGGCCAAGGGCAAGATCCGGGCGCTGGAGGAGGTGCTGGCGGAAGAGCCGCTGTACGCCCAGACCGGCATCGGCCACACCCGCTGGGCGACCCACGGCGCGCCGTCCGAGCGTAACGCTCACCCTCACCGCGCCGGCCGCGTAACCCTGGTCCACAACGGCATCATCGAGAACTTCGCCGAGCTGCGCGCCGAACTTCAGGCCCAGGGCCGCGTGTTCGAGAGCGAGACCGACACAGAGGTGATCGCCCAGCTCATGGATGCGCGCCTGGCCGACGGCCTGGAACCGCTGGCGGCGCTGAAGGCGACCCTGGACCGGCTGACCGGCGCCTACGCGCTGGCCGTGCTGATCGACGGCTGCAACGACTTGATCCTGGGCGCCCGCCGCGGCAGTCCCCTGGTGGTCGGCTACGGCGCCGGCGAGATGTTCCTAGGCTCCGACGCGCTCGCCGTTGGGCCCTTCACCAATCGCATCGCCTATCTGGACGAGGGCGATTTCGTCTCCATCGACCATGCCGGCGCCCACGTGTTCGACGCCGCCGGCCATCCGGTCTCGCGCCCCGCTCACGCCGTCCCTGCCTCCGCGGCGTTGGTGGAGAAGGGGAACTACCGCCACTTCATGGAGAAGGAGATTCACGACCAGCCGGACGCCTGCCAGCACACGCTGTCGGCCTATGTGGACGCCGTGTCGTCGCGCGCCCAGGCGCCGGGCGGCGTGGACTTCGCCAAGGTCGAACGCTTGCAGATCGTCGCCTGCGGCACCTCGGCCTACGCAGGCCAGATCGGCCGCTATCTGTTTGAGCGCCTGGCCGGCCTGCCCGTGGACGTGGAGGCCGCATCCGAATTCCGCTACCGCGAGCCGGCGGTGACGCCGGGGACGCTGGCGGTCGGCATCTCTCAGTCGGGGGAAACCGCCGACACCCTGGCGGCGCTGCGCTGGTGCAAGGCGAAGGGGCTCACCACCGCGGCCCTGGTCAATGTCGATCAATCGACGATGGCCCGCGAGGCCGACATCCTGTGGCCGACCCACGCGGGGCCCGAGATCGGCGTCGCTTCCACCAAGGCGTTCACCGGCCAGGTCACAGCCCTCACCGCCCTGGCCATCGCCGCGGCGGTCGCCCGCGGGCGCATCGACGCCGAGGAAGAGGCCCGCCTCACCCGCCTGCTGCTGGAAGCCCCGCGGCTGATCGCCGAGTCCATCGCCATGGAGGACGCCATCCGCCTGCTGACGCCCGAGCTGGCGAAGGCCCGCGACGTGCTATATTTCGGCCGCGGCCCGATGTTCCCGCTGGCTTTGGAAGGCGCCCTGAAGCTGAAGGAAATCAGCTATATCCACGCGGAAGGTTACGCGGCCGGCGAGCTCAAGCACGGCCCAATCGCCCTCATCGACGAGGCGACGCCGGTGATCGTGCTGGCCCCCTCTGACGACCTGTTCGACAAGACCATGTCGAACATGAGCGAGGTGATCGCGCGCGGCGGCCAGATCGTGCTGATCACCGATGCGCAAGGTGCGCGCCACGCACCGGCGGGCGTGCGGGTGCTGGTCGGGCCGGCGTGCGACCCGCTGATCGCGCCGCTGGTGTACGCCGCGCCGATCCAGCTGCTCGCCTACCATGTGGCCGTCCACAAGGGCGCCGACGTCGATCAACCGCGCAACCTCGCCAAATCGGTGACCGTGGAATAGCGCGCTTGCTGGATTTCCCGCGCGGCGTCGGCTAGTTGCGAGCCCGACGGAGGACGCGGATGACCAAGCGTGTGCGTAAGGCGGTGCTGCCGGTGGCGGGTCTCGGGACGCGGGTGCTGCCCGGCGCCAAGACCACGCCGAAGAACATGCTGAACATCTTCGACCGGCCGATCCTGTCGTACATCGTCGACGAGGCGCGGGCCGCCGGCATCGAGCATTTCGTGTTCATCGTCGGCCGAGGCCAAGGCGCGATCGAGGACTACTTCGACGCCAATCCGGAGCTGGAGACCACGCTCCAGACCAAGGGCAAGACCGACATCCTGGCCGAGGTGCTGGCCGAACTGCCGAAGCCAGGCGAGATGAGCTTCATCCGCCAGATGGCCCCGCTGGGCCTGGGCCACGCGGTGTGGTGCGCCCGCGACGTGATCGGCGACGAGCCGTTCGCGGTGATGCTGCCGGACATGCTGATGGCGGCCCCGCGCGCGGCGCTCGCCCAGGCCGTCGACGCCTACGACAAGGTCGGCGGCAACATCGTGGTGGTCGAACCCGCGCCCGAGGGCGAGGCGCACAAGTACGGCATCGTCGCCCTCGACGGCCGCGAGGGCCGTCTGAACCGAATGACCGGCATGGTCGAGAAACCGGCGCCCGGGACCGAGCCTTCGAACCTGTTCATCAGCGGCCGCTATATCCTGCAGCCCGACATCTTCGATCGCCTGGAACGCCAGGAACGCGGCGCGGGCGGCGAGATCCAGCTCACCGACGCCATGGCCCGGTTGATGGCCGACCAGCCGTTCCACGCGCTGGAGTACGAAGGCGTGACCTACGACTGCGGCGACAAGATCGGCCTGCTTCGAGCCAATGTGGCCTTCGCGCTGGCGCGCCCGGACATGGGCGAGGCGGCGCGCGCGGCGATCCTCGCCCTGCTCTGACCGAGCGATGAAGCTCTTCGTCTTCGGCTACGGCTATACGGCCCGCGCCCTGGCCCGGCGCCTGACGCCGAAGGGGTGGAGCATCGCGGCGACCTATCGCGAAGACGACGCCGCCGAACGCATGCGCGCCGAGGGCGTGGAGCCAGTGGCCCTGGGCGACGAAACTGCGCTGGCGGCCCAACTCGCGTCCACTGACGCCCTGCTGATCACCGCCCCGCCTGGCGCCGCCGGGTGCCCGGCGCTGAAGCCCCTGGTGCCGGCCTTGGCCCGCGCGGGCGCCTTCCCGGATTGGGTGGGGTATCTGTCCACCACCGGCGTCTACGGCGACCGCGGCGGTCGTTGGGTGTTCGAGGACGGGCGCCTCGCGGCGCTGTCCACCGAGGGCGCGCGCCGGGTCGCCGCCGAACGCGACTGGCTGCAGGTGGGCCGCGGCATGGGCCTGACGGTGTGCGTGTTCCGCCTGCCCGGCATCTATGGGCCGGGACGCTCGCCCTTCGACCGATTGCGGGCCGGCACGGCGCGGCGGATGGCGGTGGAAGGCCAGGTGTTCTCGCGCATCCATGTGGACGACCTGGCCGCGGGACTTGAAGCTTCGATCGCCCGGCCCCGCGCCGGCGGGATCTACAACCTGTGCGACGACGAGCCGGCCTCGGGGGCGGAAGTGGTCAGTCATGCCGCAGGATTGATCGGCGTCGAACCACCGGCTCAGACAGCTCTGGACCTGGACGCGATGTCCCCGCAGGCGCGGCGCTTCTATGCGGAGAACAAGCGGGTCTCCAACGCACGCGCGAAGGCCGAGCTTGGCTGGCGGCCGCTCTATCCGACCTATCGCGAAGGCCTGCGTGCGGTGCTGGCCGCTGGCGGCTAGCCGCAGAGCTCTTCCACCGCGGCCAGCAGGCGGGCGATGTCCTGCGGGCGCGACAGGCGGTGATCGCCGTCGCGGATCAGGCTGAACACCAGGTCGCGGCTGTTGAGGGCCTGGGCGAGCTCCAGGGCGTGGCGCCACGGCACGTCGGGGTCCTCGCCGCCCTGCAGGATGCGCACCGGCGCCTCGATCGGGACCGGCCCCGGCAGGATCGACCAGCGCGCTCCGTCCTCCAGAAGGGTGCGGGTGATTGGATATGCGTCGCCATACAATGACGGTCGCAACCACACCCCATCAGTCTCCAGGGCGCTACGCGCATCGGCCGACAGCTCCGGCGTCATCAGCTTCTCGGTGAAATCGGCCGCCGGCGCGACCAGCACCATGCCCGCAACGCGCTGCGCCCGCACCATCGCCGCCAGGCAGGCGATCCAGCCGCCCATGGATGAGCCGACAATGATCAGCGGGCCTTTTGTCAGCTCGTCGATCGCCGCCAGCGCGTCCTCGCGCCAGCGGGTGATCGTACCGTCGGCGAAGTCGCCGCTGGAGGCGCCGTGACCGAAATAGTCGAAGGCGAGGAAGCCCCTGCCCTCCGCTTTCGCCCAGTCCGCCAGCGCCAGCGCCTTGGTCCCAGCCATGTCCGACCGGAACCCGCTCATCCACACGATGGTGGGCGCCGCGCCCGCGACGGCGCGCCAGGCGATGTGCTCGCCGCCCGGGCGGGGCAGCATTCCGGTGGATTCGTTCATGTCCCGGCCTTTACCACAGCGCACGAGGCGCTATGCAGGGTGCACGATGCTGCCGCCAGACTTCACGCTGCTGCAAGTCGTCCCGGAACTGGAAACGGGCGGCGCCGAGCAGACGACGATCGACGTGGCCCACGCCGTGGTCCGCGCCGGTGGCAAGGCCTTGGTCGCCACGCGTGGCGGCCGGATGACCGCCAGGCTCGAATCGGACGGTGGCCGACTGGCGCAGATGCCGGTGCAGTCGAAGAACCCGCTGGTGATGCTGGGCAACGCCGCCCGGCTTGTCGACCTGATCCATCGCGAGAAAGTGAGCATCATCCACGCCCGCTCGCGCGCGCCAGCGTTCTCGGCGCTTTGGGCGGCGCAGACCACGAAGACGCCGTTCGTGGCCACCTACCATGGGGTCTACAACGCCCAGAGCCGGCTGAAGCGCTGGTACAACGCGGTGATGACCCGCGGCGACCTGGTGATCGCCAATTCCGACTACACCCGCGACCACGTGCTGGGCCAACACAAGGTGCCGCCGGAGAAGATCGTCACCATCCCGCGCGGTGTCGACCTGGAGCGCTTCAATCCGGCGTGGGTGACGCCCGACCGGGTGGACGCCCTGCGCGGCGCCTGGGGCGTGGATCCCGACGACCGCCGCATCAAGTTCGTGCTCGCCGGACGCATGACCCGCATCAAGGGACACCTCCTGATCGCGGAGGCCGCAGGGCGGCTGAAGGCCGAGGGGCGCGACGATTTCATGGTGCTGATCGTCGGCGACGACCGCGGCAACACCGACTATCGCGCCGAGGTCGAGGCGGCGATCGCCAAGGCCGGCGTGACCGACGAGATTCGCCTGGTCGGCCACTGCGACGACATGCCGGCGGCCTATATGGTCGGCGACGCCGCCATGCTGCCGACCACCAAACCGGAGTCGTTCGGTCGCACCGCGGTGGAGCCGCAGGTGATGGGCCGCCCGGTGCTGGCGTCCGACCATGGCGGCACCACGGAGACGGTGGTCAACGGCGAGACGGGCTGGCTGGTCGCGCCCGGCGACGTGGCGGCCTGGGCGAGCGCGCTGGGCAGGGCGCTGCACGCCGGGCGCACGCGGCTTTCGGCTATGGGCCAGACGGCCGCTAATCGCGCGCGGAGGCTCTATTCGGTGGACGCCATGTGTGATGCGACCCTGGCCGCCTACGGCCGCGTGCTCGAGGCCCGCGCCTGATGGCGCCGGTGATCCAGCCCCAGATCCTGGTCATCAAGCTGGGCGACCTGGAATCGTTCGTACAGTCGCTGGGCGCGATGCAGGCGATCCGCGAGGCGCACCGTGACGCGCGCATCACCCTGCTCACCTCGACGCCGTTCGAGCCGTTGGCCAAGGCCTCTCCGTACTTCAACGCCGTGGAGCTGGACTCCGGCGGCGGCTTCGCCACCGGCATGCGCCTGCGCGCCTCGCGCTTCAGCCGCGTCTACGACCTGGAGGGCGGCGGCGGCTCGGCGCAGATCCGCCTCGGCCTGTGGCCTGGCCCGACCTGGTTGCGGTCGGCGCCCACAACCGATGGCGAGACGCCGCCGCCGGACCTGTCGTGGATTCTGCAGAAGACCGCCCCCGAGCGCGCGTCCAGCAGCGGCCAGCGCAAGCCCTATGTGCTGTTCATTCCCGGCGGCGGATCGAAGAAGCCGCAGGACCGGTGGCCCGGCGAGCGCTTCGGCGAGCTCGGCAAGCTGCTGCACGACCGCGGCTTCGACATCGTCGTGGTCGGCGCGCCGCAGGACGCCAACCTCGCCCGCGACATCCAGCGCAAGGTCGGCGCGGCCCGCGACCTGACGGGGGCCAGCGACTACGCGCGCATGGCGGCCCTGTGCGCACGCGCCGCCCTTGTGGTCGGCGGGACCCATGAGGCGATGCATCTGGCCGCGGCGGTCGGCGCGCCGACCATCGTCGTGCTGCCGCGCAGCGCCGACCCGGCCAAGGCTGCGCCGCGCGGTCATGTCACCGTGCTGCAGGCCGACGTCCTGGCCGAGCTTCCGGCCGCCACTGTGGCTCAGGCCGCCAACACGCTGACGCCTGCGCCGGCTCGCGGCGCTTGATCGTGCGCGGGCGCTTGGCCATATAGTCGAAGGGAATATCCGATACGCTTGAGCGCTTCGGCCGTTCCTCGCTGAAACAACCCACGGAGCATAGCCTATTCGCCGCCCCATGCAGTCGCCTCCCGTCAAGGACGGGCCGCGCATCAACGACGACATCCGCGTCCCCCGCGTTCTGCTGATCGATCAGCACGGCGAGAAGCAGGGCGTGGTGCCGACGACCTCCGCGCTGGAGGCCGCCGAGGAAGCAGGCCTGGATCTCGTCGAAATCGTCCCGAACGCGGATCCGCCCGTCTGCAAGATCCTGGACTACGGCAAGTTCAAGTTCCAGGAACAGAAGAAGAAGAACGAAGCGCGCAAGCGGCAAAAGGTCGTTGAGATCAAGGAGATCAAGCTCCGTCCCAACATCGATATCCACGACTATGAAGTAAAGTCGCGCTCGATGTATCGGTTCTTCGAAGAGGGCGACAAGGTCAAGGTGACGCTGCGCTTCCGCGGCCGCGAACTGGCCCACCCGGAACTGGGCATGAAGCTGCTACAGAAGGTGCGCGCCGATTTCGACGAGGTCGCCAAGTGCGAATACGAGCCTCGTATGGAAGGCCGCCAGATGATCATGATCCTCGCCCCGCGCTGATCGGCCGGGCGGACTGAGCGATCAACGCCGCGTCGGACAGGCGACGCGGCGTTTTCGTTGCGGCGGGCGTGGGCAGCTGAGCGCCGCCGGCCTTGCGTTTACCCGCCGTTTCACGTAATCACCCGCCCCTTCGGAACCGTCTGGCCCAATGGCATGCCAGGGCGGTTATCAATACGCCAGAGGACGGGGCTTTTACGGCTCCGCAGAGAAATGCCGAAACTGAAGACGAAATCGGGCGCCAAAAAGCGCTTCAAGATCACTGCGTCCGGCAAGATCAAGGCCGGCGTGGCGGGTAAGCGGCACAGGCTCCTGAGCCACAGCGCCAAGTACATCCGCCAGAACCGCGGCACCAAGGTGATGAGCGATTCCGACGCTAAAATCATCAAAACCTACCTGCCTTACGGCCTGTGATCTTAGGAGCTTAGACAGATATGGCTCGCGTCAAACGGGGCGTCACGTCCCACGCCAGGCACAAGAAGGTTCTCGAGCAGGCCAAGGGTTTCTATGGCCGCCGCAAGAACACTATCCGCACCGCCAAGGCCGCCGTCGACAAGGCCGGCCAGTACGCCTATCGCGACCGCAAGGTCCGCAAGCGCAACTTCCGTTCGCTGTGGATCCAGCGGATCAACGCCGCGGCGCGTCTCGAGGGCATGACCTACGCCCGATTTATCCACGGCCTTGACCTGGCCGGGATCGAGATGGACCGCAAGGTGCTCTCCGATATCGCGGGGAACGATCCCGCCGGCTTCAAGGCCATCGCAGACAAGGTCCGCGCCGCCCTGGCCTAAGGAGTTCGCGAGCAGCCTGCTCAGCGCATCCAAAAGCCCTCCGGCGACGCGTCGGAGGGCTTTTTTGCGCCCGCTTCCCGCAATCCGATCGACACGCTAGAGCAAGCACCCATGACGAACCTCGCAGACCTGGAAGCCGCCAACGCCGCGCTGATCGCCGCGGCCCCCGACACCGCGACGCTGGACGAGGCCCGCGTCCAGATCCTCGGCAAGGCCGGCAACGTCAGCCTGCTGCTGAAGACCCTGGGCGCGATGAGCCCGGACGAGCGTCGCGAGCAGGGCCCGGCGATCAACGGCCTGCGCGAGCGGATGGCCGAGCAGATCGCCGCCCGCAAGGCCGCGCTGGAGGCGGCCGAACTCGACGCCGAACTGGCGGCGGTGCACGTGGACCTGACCCTACCCGCGCCGCCGCGCCGCCGCGGCTCGGTGCATCCGACCATGCAGACCATGGACGAGATGATCGCCATCTTCGCCGACATGGGCTTCTCGCTGGCTGAGGGGCCGGACATCGAGACCGACTTCAACAACTTCACCGCCCTGAACTTCCCGCCGAAACACCCGGCGCGGGAGATGCACGCCACCATCTTCCTGCCAGCAGACGCGAACGGCGAGCGCAAGGTGCTGCGCACCCACACCAGCCCCGTGCAGGTGCGGGTGATGAACCGTACCAACGAGAAGCTGCCCAACTGGATCGCCCAGGGCCAGGAGCCGCCGATCCGGGTGATCGTGCCCGGCCGCACGTTCCGCAAGGACAGCGACCAGACCCACACGCCGATGTTCCACCAGATCGAAGGCCTGGTGATCGACCGCGACATCCACATGGGCCACCTGAAGTGGACGCTGGAGACCTTCATCGCCCGGTTCTTCGAGACGCCGGAGGTGGTGACGCGCTTCCGCCCCCACCACTTCCCGTTCACCGAGCCGTCGGCCGAGATCGACGTGCGCTGCGACCGCTCCGGTGGCGAAGTGCGCATCGGCCAGGGGAACGACTGGCTGGAGATCCTGGGCTGCGGGATGGTGCACCCGAACGTGCTCCGCAACTGCGGTCTCGACCCTGACGAGTGGCAGGGTTTCGCCTTCGGTTGCGGCGTCGACCGGCTGGGGATGCTGAAGTACGGCATGCCGGACCTACGCGACATGTTCGCCAGCGACGTGCGCTGGCTGCAGCACTACGGCTTCTCCCCCTTCGCCATGCCGAACCCGGCGACGGGGTTGTCGTGACTCTGGACAATGAGGAGCCCGAGTGGATCGAGTTGAGCGTCCCCGGGGCTTCCCTCGCAATGGCCTCTGACGGACCAGTCGGCTACGGACACCCTGCTCGAGTCCGGCTGAATGCAGGCGAGGTGCGGCTCGAACGCCGCTGCGAATTCGTCGACCTTCCTACGTTCTGCAACCGGCTTTCCGTATTGCACGCGACGTTGTCGGGACGGGCGGAGCTCAACAGTCTTGATCGGGACGTAGCGCTCTCCTTGACCGCGCATGATCATGGGCACGTTCAAATCGCCGCCAAGTTTGCCGAGCGTATCGGTGGACCCTTCGACTACGATTTCAACGTCACATTCGAGATCGACCAATCCTATCTTCCCTCCCTGCTCAGCAGGTTGAAGGCCGAATTCCTGAATCGAGCCCGCCCATGAAATTCACACCATCCTGGTTGCGCGAGCATCTGCAGACCGACGCCTCCACGCCGCGCATCGTCGAGGCGATGACCATGGCCGGCCTCGAGGTCGAGCACGTTGACGACCCCGCCGCCAAGCTCGCCGCCTTCTCGGTGGCGAAGATCGTCTCGGCCGTGCAGCACCCCAACGCCGACCGGCTGCAAGTCTGCCAGGTGGACACCGTCGACGGACGCAAGGAGATCGTCTGCGGCGCGCCGAACGCGCGGGCGGGCCTGACCACCATCTACGCCCCGATCGGCGCCTATGTGCCCGGCAGCGGCGTGACCCTGGAGGCGCGGCCGGTGCGCGGCGTGGTCTCCAACGGCATGCTCTGCTCCGCCCGTGAGCTTGAGGTCTCCGAGGAATCCGACGGCATTCTGGAGCTTTCGGGCGATCTGGCGGTGGGCGCGCCCGCCGCCGAAGCGCTGGGCCGCGAGGCGGTGATCGACTTCGAGGTGACGCCGAACCGCCCCGACTGGCTGGGCGTCGCCGGCATCGCCCGCGACCTGGGCGCGGCCGGCGTCGGCAAGCTGAAGGACCTGTCGGTGGTTCCCGTCGCCGGCGCGTTCGCCAATCCGATGGAGATCCGCCTGGACGGCTCGGACGCCTGCCCGGTGTTCGCCGGCCGGCTGATCCGCGGCGTCAAGAACGGCCCCTCGCCGGCCTGGCTGCAGGACCGCCTGTCCTCGATCGGCCTGCGCCCAATCAACGCCCTGGTCGACGTGACCAACTTCATCTCCTACGATCGCGCGCGCCCGCTGCACGTCTATGACGCAGGCAAGCTCGCCGGCGGCTTCATCGAGGCGCGGCTGGGCCGTGACGGCGAGACGCTCGAGGGCCTCGACGGCAAGACCCATCAGATCACCACGGAGATGTGCGTGATCGCCGACGGCTCCGGCGCCATCGGCCTGGGCGGGGTGATGGGCGGGTCGTCCACCGGCTGCTCGGAGACCACCACGGAGGTGTTTGTCGAGAGCGCCTGGTTCGATCCGATCCGCACCGCCCAGACGGGTCGCGTGACCGGCATTACCTCCGACGCCCAGTACCGCTTCGCGCGCGGGGTGGACCCTGAGTTCGTGGTCCCCGGGCTGGAACTCGCCACCGCGTTGATCCTGCAGATCTGCGGCGGGGAGGCTTCGGAGATCACCGTGACCGGCGCGCCGCCCGCCCCTCCCGCCCCCATCGCCTTCAACCGGAGCTATGTCCGCCGACTGTCCGGCCTGGAGGTTGGCCCTGAGCGCATCGACGCGATCCTGCGCGACCTGGGTTTCACGGTCGAGGCCGGCCAGGTGACGCCGCCGTCGTGGCGTCGCGACGTCGAGGGCAAGGCCGACCTGGTGGAGGAAGTGGCGCGCATCGAGGGCTTCGACGCCCTGCCTACCGAGCCGCTCCCGCCAATGGCGACGGCGATCGGGGGCGTGCTGACGCAACGCCAGCGCCGCATCCGCACCGCGCGCCGGGCGCTGGCCGCGACGGGCTACGCCGAGACCATCACATGGAGCTTCACCGCCCAGGCCAAAGCCGTGCTGTTCGGCGGCGGCCAGCCCGAGCTGGTGGTGACCAACCCGGTCGCCTCGGACCTGGACGCCATGCGGCCGTCAATCCTGCCGAACCTGATCGAGGCGCTGGGTCGCAATGCGCGCCGGGGCTTCGCCGACGCCGCCCTCTTCGAGATCGGACCGATCTACCGTGGCGACCAGCCGGCCGACCAAGCGACGATGATCACTGCGGCGTTCGCGCCACGCACGCAGCGTCGTTGGGACGGCCGCGACCTCGATCCGGTGTTCGAGCTTAAGGCCGACCTTATGTCCCTGCTCGACGAACTGGGAGCGCCCACCGCCTCGCTTCAGATCGACCAGAGCGGGCTGGCGGACTGGTGGCATCCCGGCTGCGCGGCCGTGCTGCGGCTGGGCAAGCAGGTGGTCGCCGAGTTCGGCGAACTGCATCCGCGCGTGCTCAAGACGTTGGATGTCGAGGGTCCGGTGTACGGTTTCGAGATAGCGGTCGAGGCGATCCCCGAGCCTAAGCGCAAGGCGACCAAGACCAAGGCCGCCCTGAAGCTCTCAGCGCTGATGCCGCTGCGGCGCGACTTCGCGTTTGTGGTCGACGAGGCCGTTGCGGCTGGAGACCTCGCCCGCGCGGTGCAAGGCGCCGACAAGGCGCTGATCGCCGAGGCGCGCGTGTTCGACGTCTATCAGGGACCGGGCGTCGCCGAGGGCTCGAAGTCGGTCGCCGTGGAAGTCACCGTGCAGCCGCAGGACAAGACCCTGGCCGAAGCCGAGATCGAGGCGCTGTCGGCCCGCATCGTCGCGGCCGCCGGCAAGGCGACCGGCGCGAAACTGCGCGCCTGACGTAAGCCCGTCATCGAAGCGTCACGCCGCCGTTAACCTTCGCCGCTAGTCCAGCTTACGCCGGGGGTCCGGCGGGGGCGCGGGCCGCCCCTTTGCGCGAAGGGGAATTTGGATGATCGACGTCGGCGGGATCAAGGTTTTCGACGCTGCGCCGTCGCTGCAGGGCGCCGTGGCGGCGCCGCTCGGCACGGATGCGGTGCAACTGATCCGCCTGGGCGAGTTCACCGGCTCGGGCGCGGTCGCCGCAGGGCGGGCCGAGTCGGTCGACTTCGACGCCAGGTCCGACAACCTCTACGTCACCAACCTCGCGCAGGGGCGCATCGACATCGCCCATCTCGGGGCCGATGGAGCGACCAGCGCCAACGGTTCGATCGACCTGAATGGCCTGCCAGCCTACGGCGGCGTGAACTCGGTGGCCGTGAAGAACGGGGTCATCGCTGTCGCCTATCAGAACACCGCCGGCGACCAGTCCGGCTACGTCGCGCTCTTCGACACCGCGACCAACACACTCATAAAGACCATCGCGGTGGGCGTGCTGCCCGACCAGGTCGTGTTCAGCCCCGACGGCAAGAAGCTGCTTGTGGCCAACGAGGCCGAGACGGTGTCGCCGACCAACAACCCTGCCGGCTCGATCAGCATCATCGACATGTCGGGCGGCGCGGCGAATGCGGCGGTCTCCAACACCATCTCGTTCGGCGCGCTGAACGGGTCGGAAGCCGCGCTGAAGGCCCAGGGCCTCGCGCTGTTCCCCGGTCAGGCGGCGGGGAACGACATCGAGCCCGAATACATCACCATCTCGCCCGACGGCACGCGCGCCTATGTGACCTTGCAGGAGGTCAACGGCGTGGCGGTGATCGACCTCACCAACCCGACGGCTGATCGTCCGATCGCCATCCAGCCGCTGGGCGGTATCGACCGCACGCTGGCCGGCAACGCCTTCGACCCCAACGACCAGAACGGGGTGTCGATCGGCAATTTCGACATCGTCAGCCTGCTGCAACCCGACGCCATCGCCAGCTTCAAGGCGGGCGGCGCGACCTATTTCATCACCGCCAACGAGGGCGACGCGCGCGTCGGCGGCCTGGTCGACGAAGGCCGGCTCTCCGCGAACAGCTACAAGCTCGATCCGACCGCCTATCCCGACGCTGCAGCCATCAAGGCCAGCGCCGGACGCTTGAATGTGCTGTCCAATGTCGGCGACACCGATGGCGACGGCGACTACGACCAGATCACCACCTTCGGCGGGCGCGGCGTGTCGATCTTCCGCCAGAACGCCGACGGCACGATCACCAAGGTGCGCGAAACGGGGGGCGAGTTCGAGGCGATCATCGCCCAGAAGTTCCCCAACCTGCACAACACCGAGAACGGCGCGACGCCAGACAACCGCTCGGACAACAAGGGTCCCGAGCCAGAGGGCGTCGCGGTCGGCGTGGTGGGCGACAGGACCTACTCCTTCGTGACGCTGGAGCGCGTCGGCGGGGTGATGATCTACGACGTCACCGACCCGGCCCAAGCGAGCTTCGTCGGCTACAAACCTGCGACCAGCCAGGACTATGCGCCCGAGGTGGTGAAGTTCGTGTCCGCCGCCGACAGCCCCACTGGCCAGGCCCTGCTGATCAGCGCCAACGAGGTCAGCGGGACGACCACGATCTACACCATCGCCAACCAGAGCGAGGGCGCAGACAGCATCACCGGCAGCGCGCTCGGCGACCGCATCGAGGGCCGTGGTGGGGCCGACACCATCGCGGGCCTGGCCGGCGACGACACCTTGGACGGCGGCGCGGGCGCGGACCTGCTGCGCGGCGGCTTCGGAAACGACACCTACATCGTCGACTTGGCCGCAGACCGCATCGACGAGCGCCAGGGCGAAGGGACCGACACCATCCAGACCGGGCTCGCCTCGTTCACCCTGAGCGGCCAGGTGGAGAACCTGCGTTTCACCGGCGACGGGACGCATTCCGGAACCGGCAGCGCATTCGACAACGTGCTCACCGGCGCCGGCGGCTCGGACACGCTGAACAGCGGCGCGGGCGACGACACCCTGCAGGGTCTGGGGGGTGTGGACTCGCTGCTGGGCGGCGCGGGCGCGGACAGCCTGTCCGGCGGCGCGGGCGCCGACACCCTGGACGGTGGTTCAGGCAATGACGTCCTGGCCGGCGGCGCGGATGCGGACGTGCTGCGCGCCGGCTCCGGCGCCGACACGCTGAGCGGCGGCGCGGGCGACGACACGCTGGAGGGTGGTTCAGGCGCCGACCTGTTCGTGTTCGCGGCCGGCTTCGGCGATGACGTGGTGACCGACTTCCGCAACGGCGACAGCCTGGACTGGTCGGCGGTGGGCGGAGATGCGCCGATCATCACCGCCGACGGGGGCGACACCGTGATCAGCTTCCTCGACGGGTCCTCGATCCGGCTGGCGAACTACGCCTACGAGGACTTCATCGGCGCCTGACGACGACGGTCGGGGCGAGCGTTGGCGCTCGCCCCAGCGCGTCAGAACGGCAGGATGTTGCGCTGACGGCTGTAGGCGAGGTAGCCGATGTTGGCGCCCAGTCGCAGGCCGACGCCGGCGCGGATGGGGGCGAGTGTGATCTCGTCGGCGCGCTGGTAGTTTACGCCCATGCCGCCCAGCAGGTAGGCTGAACCCTCGACGCCCGGGAAGCGTTGGAAGATCGCGTCCGGGAACTGGAGGTTGTAGCAGAGGGTGAACACGCGGCTGGCGTTGCCGCCGATGTCCCAGCCGATCGACGGGCCCTGCCAGAACAGCTCCTGGGTGGGCCGGTTCTTCATGTACAGCAGACCGCGGCCGTAGCGTGCGCCAACGGTGATGGCGCCGGAGGCTTCCTCGCCGGCGATATAGGCGGTGGGCCGGCCATACTCGCCGAACACCCGCTCGATCACGCCGCCGGCCGTTTCTGCGGTGACGCCCAGGAAATCCGAGACGTTGGTGACAATCTCTTCGCGCGAATAGGTCTCTGCGACCTGAGTGTTCGGGTCGGCGGGCTGCGAGCGCGGCGGCGTCGGGCTCGACACCGGTCCAAGGCCTGGGCCCTGGTTGTACGGATCACGCGGCCGCGCCGTGGCGCACCCGGCGGAGCCCAGGACGGCGATGCCTGAAATGATCAGCTTGCGGCGATCCATGGACGCGTCTCTCCTAAAGGTATGAGCCAGCCTCCCATCCCCTGGCGTTCTGAATGCGGCGGTGTGGATTAAGACGCGGTTAAGCATGACGGTCCCGCACCGACGCGCGCTCGCACGCCCGCCCGAATGTGCTAGACGCTGGCGCCATGACGACCCCGCTCGAACGCATCCGCAACTTTTCCATCGTGGCCCACATCGACCACGGCAAGTCGACGCTGTCCGACCGGCTGATCCAGGAGACCGGCGGGCTGACGGCGCGCGAGATGAAGGAGCAGGTGCTCGACTCCATGGAGATCGAGCGCGAGCGCGGCATCACCATCAAGGCCCAGACGGTGCGGCTGAACTACCGCGCCAAGGACGGGCTGGACTACGTCCTGAACCTGATGGACACGCCCGGCCACGTCGACTTCGCCTATGAGGTCAGCCGCAGCCTCGCCGCGTGCGAGGGCTCGATCCTGGTGGTGGACGCGAGCCAGGGGGTGGAGGCCCAGACGCTGGCCAACGTCTATCAGGCGATCGACAACAACCACGAGATCGTGCCGGTCCTGAACAAGATCGACCTGCCGGCGGCCGAGCCCGAGCGGGTGCGCCAGCAGATCGAGGACGTGATCGGCATCGACGCCTCGGAGGCTGTGCTGGCCTCCGCCAAGAGCGGCGTCGGTATCGTCGACGTGCTGGAGGCGGTGGTCGCCCTCCTGCCCGAGCCCAAGGGAGACAGCGTCGCGCAGTTGTAGTACCTGCTGGTCGACGCCTGGTACGACGCCTATCTGGGCGTGGTGGTGCTGGTGCGAGTGTTCGACGGCACGCTGCGCTCCGGCCAGAAGGTGCGGATGATGAACGCCGGCGCCACCTACCAGGTGGATCGCATCGGCGTGTTCCTGCCCAAGCAAACCGAGCTCGAGGAGCTGGGCCCGGGCGAGATCGGCTTCATCACCGCCCAGATCAAGCAGGTGGCCGACGCGGCCGTCGGCGACACCATCACCGACGAACGACGCCAGACCGAAAAGGCGCTCACGGGTTTTCGCGAAGTGCAGCCGGTGGTGTTCTGCGGCCTGTTCCCGGTGGACGCCGCCGACTTCGAGGATCTGCGCGCGGCGATCGGGCGCCTGCGCCTGAACGACGCCTCGTTCACCTACGAGATGGAGACCAGCGCGGCGCTGGGCTTCGGCTTCCGCTGCGGGTTCCTCGGCCTCCTTCACCTCGAGATTATCCAGGAGCGGCTCTCCCGCGAATTCGACCTGGACCTGATCGCGACCGCGCCCAGCGTGGTCTACAAGATCGGCATGACCGACGGCTCGGTCATCGACCTGCATAACCCCGCCGACCTGCCCGATCCGGTGAAGATCGCCTCGATCGCCGAGCCGTGGATCAAGGCCACCATCCTAACCCCGGACGAGTACCTGGGCGCGGTGATCAAGCTGTGCCAGGACCGCCGCGGCGAGCAGCGGGAGCTGTCCTATGTCGGCAGCCGCGCCATGGCCGTCTACGACCTGCCGCTGAACGAGGTGGTGTTCGACTTCTACGACCGGTTGAAAAGCATCTCCAAGGGCTACGCCTCGTTCGACTACCAGATCGAGGGATACCGCGACGGCGACCTGGTGAAGATGTCGATCCTGGTGAATTCCGAGCCGGTGGACGCGCTGTCCATGCTGGTGCACCGCGACCGCGCCGAGGCGCGCGGCCGTTCAATGGTCGAGCGGATGAAGGACCTGATCCCGCCGCACATGTTCCAGATCCCGCTACAGGCGGCGATCGGCGGTCGGATCGTGGCGCGCGAGACGATCCGGGCGCTGCGCAAAGACGTGACCGCCAAGTGCTACGGCGGCGACGCCAGCCGAAAGCGCAAGCTGCTGGACAAGCAGAAGGCCGGCAAGAAGCGCATGCGCCAGTTCGGCAAGGTGGAGATCCCACAGGAGGCGTTCATCGCCGCCCTGAAGATGGACGCCGACTAGGCGAGCCTGCGTGCT
>NZ_JAUYQL010000027.1 GCF_030697305.1 Phenylobacterium sp.
GACAAACGCATCGCGAAGTAGGCGCGCCGGCCCCCTTCGACCGCTCACCCCGGCGAATGCCGGGGCCCAGATGGAAGGACGCGGCGTGGGCTCCACAGGCTCAACGCCGATCCCTTCAGCATTTGCGCTTTGGGATCTGGACCCCGGCATTCGCCGGGGCGAGCGGGATGGTGGGCTGGCCCCCTACCCTCGCGGTTTCCGCTTCAGCGCCACGTAGAGCGCCCCCTCCCCGCCGTGGCGGCGGTGGGCCTCGGCGATGCCGGCGACGATGTCGCGCAGTCCCGGCGCGGCCAGCCATTCCGGCGTGCGTCGACGCAGGATCCCGTCGCCCATCATGCCCTTGCCGGTGATCACCAGCACCGCGCGGAACCCCTCGTCCCAGGCGCGGCGCAGGAAACCGTCCAGCGCGGCGCGAGCGCGGTCCTGATCCATGCCGTGGAGGTCGATGCGCGCGCCGATCGGGTCGCGCTCGCGGGCGATGCGGTGCTTGCGGCGCGGTTCGATGAACTCAGGCGCTTCACGCGCCGTCCGCGGCGGCGGTTTCAAAGGCTGCGCGCCTTTCGAGAGCGCGGGCGACGGCTTGGCCGCGGCGGACTTCATTGTCACTTCCGGCGCGGGCAGCGCCTCGGGAACAACCCGGCCGGCGAGCGGATGGATGGTCGCCGCCACCAACGACCACAGGCGTTGCTCGTCCGGCTTCAGCGGCCGTTTCACCGCGGCTGCGGCCCCACCCGCGGCGCCAGCTTGTACATGCGTAGCGTATGGCGCACGCGGCCTGCCTCTGCGCCGGCGCGGGCCCCCTGCCCCAGATAGAGGTCGGCGCGCACCGCGCCCTTGATCGCGCCGCCCGTGTCCAGCGCCATCGCCAGGCGACGGTAGGCCGGAAAGGCGCCGGCCAAGGTCGGGGCTTCGGCGTCCAGCCAGAACAGCTCGCCCATCCGGTGCTGCGAGGCGTCCACCGCGATCGAATAGCCGGCCGGCAGCGGCACCCGCGCCGACCCCATCGGCGGCAAGCCGTCATCTGGGCCCAAGGTGAAGAACACATAGCGCGGATTCAACCGCATCACCGCGTCGGCCTCCGGCCCTTTGTGGGCCGCCAGCCAGTCGCGGATCGCATCGCCCGAGGTGTTATTCGCCGCCAGCAGTCCGCGCTCGCGCATCGGATTGGCGATGCCCACGAACGGCAGGCCGTTGGTCGCCGCGACCCCGGCTTTCATCCGTCGCCCATCCTCCATGGTCAGGACCCCGGAACCCTGGATCTGCAGGAAGAACAACTCCTCCGGCCGCATCCAGGCGAGCGCACGCACCACCGGCGCCTGCTCGATCGCGGCGCGGTCAGGGTATGGCTCCAGCCGCGATCCGACCTTGCGCGACACCACGGACCGTCCCGGCGACGGTGTCGAGACCACCAGGTCGCTGGGCTTTGGGCGCACCGGGGCGCTGAACTCAGCGTCGGGGCGGGTTCGGGCAGGATATTCCGGTGCGAAATAGCCGGTTAGCACGCCTTCGCCGGTCGAAACCTCAGCGCGGAAGTTCTCTTCGAAGAAAGCGCGCGCCTGGCGATCATCAGACGCGGCGCGGGCGCGGGCCCGGCGGCAGACCTCGGCCATGGCGGAGTCGACCGCCGCGCCGCAAGTCGATTGGAACGCCGCGAACGCCGCGGCGTGGTCTTCGCTACGCCATCCTGGAAGATGTGACAGCTCCAGCCGCGGCGCCGGCGCCGGCGCAGGCTGCGTCGGCTGCGGGCGGTTCGGCGACGATGGCCTAGGCCCCGGCTGTTGGGTGGCGCACGCCGCGACGATGAGGGCCGCCACCGCGGCCCCCGCAGGACCGAAACGCACTCAGGCCTCCGCGGCGTCGACGTGGACAAGGATCCAGTTGGGATCGCGATTGCTGAGATTGCGCTCGAACGTCCAGAGCTCGGCGGTGCGACGGTCGTCGACCGCCTCGCCTTCAGCGCCTTTGGTGCGGCTGCGGAACTCGGCCAGGAAGCGCACGGTGGCGCGCGCGAAGTCACCCTCCACGTCGGCCTTTTCGAGGTCGGCGCGAGGCGGGTGCAGGAATTCGACGGTTTCGGTGCCGCCTTCGTTCTCGCGCTGAGCGATGGCGGTCTCGAAGCTGGCCATGACGTTGGGCGCCAGGAGATTGCGCAGCGTCGCGCGGTCGCCCGCGGCGAAGGCCCGCACGGTCATCTCGTAGGCCTGCTTGGAACCCGACAGGAAACGGTCGATGTCAAAGCTGGGGTCGCGGGCGCGGATCGCCGCCAGGCCGCTCAGCGCCACGCCGTCGTCGGCGGGATCAGCCGGCCGGTCGGTCGGACGCTCGGGCGCGCCGGGGCGCGCCTCCGCCGTCGATGCGTCTTCCGGCTGTCGGCCGACACGACGGCCGAGCACCGAATAGAGCTGGTACAGCACGATGGCGGCCAAACCGGCGAAGATGATGAGTTCCAGGATCTGCAAAACGCTCTCAGTTCATACGCTTCGGGCTCAAGTCCCAATATAGGACGGCGGAACGCCCGCGTCAGGGGCGACATTGCATCAGCAGGGTGCGCGTGATAGCTGCCCCGCCCAGTCGACGGGCCCCTCTTCAGCGCCTCCGCAGGCGCAGCGAAGCCGAACCCGCGACAGCCCTTAGCACGGATCAAGTTAAATGACCGACACCGACGCTGGCTCAGCCCAAACCCAAAACGGCCAGCTCACCGAAGAGCCGGGCATCCGAATCCTCGCCCAGTTCATCCGCGACCTGTCCTTCGAGAACCCGCGAGCGCCCGATGCGCTCCGTTCGACCGGGCCGCAGCCGCAGATCGACGTCGGCGTCGAGATGAACGCCCGGGGCCGCGACGACGGTTTCTTCGAGGTCGACCTGAAGCTGTCGGCCCGCGCCAACCGCGAGGACGGCCCGCTGTTCGTCGTCGAGCTGCTGTACGGCGGCGTGTTCGCGCTGAACGGCGTGCCGCAGGAGAGCGTCGAGGCGGTCCTGCTCACCGAATGCCCGCGCTTCATGTTCCCGTTCGCCCGGCGGATCATCGCCGACGTGACGTCCGAAGGCGGCTTCCCGCCCTTCCTGCTGGACCCGATCGACTTCGCCGCAGTCTACGCTTCGCGCAAGGCCGAGGAAGTCATCGGCCACGCCTGACGGGCGTCAAAGCCCGAAGCGCGACCACAACGCATCGGTCTTGATCGCATCGCGCACGAAGGCCGCGTGCATCGCCCGCTCGGCATCCGTGGAGCGCATGCCCATGGGCCTGGGCCGCTCGCCATAAGTGGTCTGGCCGGCCACGGCGACCGCCACCGCGGCGGCCGTTGCGGTTAGCTCCAGTCGACGTTCGCGACCGCCCTTGAGCTCCAGATAGACGCTGGCCAGCAGCCGCGCATCGATGAGCGCGCCATGCTTCTCACGCTCCGACAGCGAGATCTTGAAGCGCTTGCACAGCGCATCGAGCGAATTGTGCATGCCCGGAAAGCGCATGCGGGCGAGCGCCAGCGTGTCCACCCAGCGCGTTTCGTGCAGCACGTCGCGCGCGCAGAGGCCCAACTCGTGGTTGACGAAGGCGCGGTCGAAACTGGCGTTGTGGGCGACGATCGGCGCATCGCCGACAAACTCCAGGAACGCCTCGACCACCACACCCTCGGCGAACTTAGGCTTCCCGCGCAGGAACTCTTCCGACAGGCCGTGCACCTTCTGGGCGTCCGGCGGCATGTCGCGTTCGGGGTCGATGTAGGCGTGAAACGAGCGCCCGGTCGGAATGAAATCCTCGATCTCCAGGCAGGCGATCTCCACCAGCCGGTGGCCTAGATGTGGTTCGAAACCGGTGGTTTCGGTGTCGAGGACGATCTCTCGGGCCATGCCGATTCCATGCCGCGTTTCGCGAGTCGCTTCAATCGCGCGCGGCGTCGCGGGCCTGTCCGCGCAGCGTCGAAATGATCTCGCCCACACGCGCTCGCGCGGCGTCCAGACCCTGGCTGGTGTCGACGACGAAGTCGGCGCGGGCGCGCTTCTCCGCATCAGGCAGCTGCTTGGCGAGGATCGCCTCGAATTTCTCGGCCGTCATGCCGGGGCGCGCCAACACCCGCCGTCGCTGCACATCGGCCGGGGCGCTGACCACGACGACGCTGTCTACGGCCTTCTCGCCGCCGGTCTCGAACAACAAAGGGATGTCC
Source organism: Phenylobacterium sp. (assembly GCF_030697305.1). Classification (GTDB taxonomy): domain Bacteria; phylum Pseudomonadota; class Alphaproteobacteria; order Caulobacterales; family Caulobacteraceae; genus Phenylobacterium. Next base: position 4,161 of record NZ_JAUYQL010000027.1, read on the forward strand.
AGCACGACCAGGTCGGCGCCGCCCTCCTCCGCCTCGCGCAGGAAGGTCTTGCGGCGATCCACCATCAACGGATGGACGATCGCCTCCAGCATCGCCAGGGCCGCCGGGTCGGACAGCACCCGCGGACCCAGCGCCTGCCGGTCCACCGCCCCGTCCTTGGTCACGCCAGGGAACGCCGCCTCCACCAGGGCGACCGCCTCGCCGCCTCTCGCATAGAGCGCATGAACTTGGGCGTCGGCGTCGTAGACTGGCAGGCCGGCGTCGGCGAACATGCCCAGCGTCGCCGACTTGCCCATCCCGATCGATCCGGTAAGGCCGATCACCCTCATGCGTCGGCCCCGAGCACAGCCAGGGCCAGGGATCGGACATCGACCTCCGGCGGCGGCGAACGGCCGAAGAAGGCCTCGAACGAGGGCCGCGCCTGGCCGATCAGCATCTCCAGGCCGTCGACGGTGCGAAGACCGGCCGCCTGGGCGTCGCGCAATAGCGGCGTGAGCAGCGGCTTGTAGGTCATGTCCATCACCACGGCGGTAGATGGCGCGGCGTCGAACGGCAGGTCGGACCCCTCCCCCAGCAACCCGGCCGAGCTGGCGTTGACGATGGCGTTCACGCCGGCAAACCCAGCCGCGGCGTCGTCGAGCTTGAACGCCGAGGCCTTCGGTCCCAGCAGGGTGGCGACCACCCAGGCCTTGGACAGCGTGCGGTTGATCAGCCGCACCTCCGGCGCCCCGGCCGCCAGGAACGCCGCGGCCGCAGCCCGTGCGCCGCCCCCTGCCCCCAGCACCGCCACCGGCCCGGCCGCTGGGTCGAAACCTGGCGCTTGGCTTGCGAACGCTGACAGCAGTCCCAGGCCGTCGGTGTTGTCGGCCCAGATCGCGCCATCCGGCTGGAACACCAATAGGTTGGCCGCTTCTGCGGCCTTGGCCCGTGGGGTCGTGTCGTCCGCCAGAGCCAGAGCCTGCGGCTTGAAGGGCAGCGTGACGTTCAACCCGCGCAGCACGCCGCCGCCGCGCAGGCCCGCGATAAAGGCGGCGAATCCGTCTTCCGGCGGCGACACCGCCACGTAAACCGCCTCGATACCGGCGGCTGCGATCCAGGCATTGTGGATGATCGGGCTGAGCGAGTGGCTGATCGGGCGACCGACGACGCCAACGACCACCGATCGGGCTGTGACGGTCGTCATTGGGCGAGCGCGCCGTGGCGGCGCAACAGGTCGAGCAGTCCCATCAGCGGCAGTCCCAATATGGTGAAATAGTCACCTTCGATCCGGCTGAACAACTGCACGCCGCGCCCTTCGAGGCGGTAGCAGCCCACCGATCCCAAGGCTTCGGCGCCATCCAACTCAAGGTATTCATTGAGGAATTCGTCCGAAAACGGGCGCATGGTCAAGGTGGCGCTGACGATTTCGCGCCAGATCGGCGCGCCATCCTGGGCCACCACCACCGCCGAGTGCAGCCGGTGCGGCTTTCCCCGCAGCAAACGAAGGCGTTCGCCAGCGGCCGCCAGGGTGTCGACCTTGTCATAGAGGCCGCCCTCGAACTCGAGCGTCTGGTCGGCGCCCACCACAAGTCCTTGCCGACTGCGCGACACCTTCACCGCCTTGAGTTCGGCGAGCGCATCGGCGATTTCGCGGGGACCCTGACCTTCGGCCAGAAGGGCGACTTTCACCGCCTCCTCGTCCACGCCGGCGATCGCGGTCTCGAACGTCACCCCCGCGCCGGCCAGCACCATTGAGCGAGCCTGGCTCTTTGAAGCCAGAACGACGTCTGACGTCATCCCAACACCTCGACCTGGCCATGGCCGCCATGCATCAGATTAAGAACGGCGGCGGCGGTCTCCTCCACCGAGCGCCGGGTGACGTCGATCACCGGCCAGCCCTGGCGCTCGAACAGCCTGCGCGCGCGCACCAGTTCGTCGCGAACCTCCTCCGGGTCGGTGTAGGTGCTTTCGCGGGTCTCCTTCAGGCTCAGCAGGCGGTTCTTGCGGATCTGCACCAGACGATCCGGCGACACAGTCAGGCCGACCACCAGCGCTCGTTTCAGATCGAACAGCTTTTCCGGCGGGGGCCTGTGCGGCACCAGCGGCACGTTGGCCGCGCGCACGCCTCGGTGGGCCAGGTAGATGCAGGTCGGCGTCTTCGATGTCCGAGACACGCCCACCAGGACCACGTCAGCCTGCTCCAGGTCCTGGCCGCCCTGGCCATCGTCATGGCCGATGGCGTAGTTCAGCGCGTCCATGCGGTTGAAGTAGTCGTTGTCCAGCGCGTGCTGCACGCCCACTCGGCTGGTGATCGATGCGCCCAGATACCGCGACAGGGCCGAGACGAGCGGGTCGAGCGCCGCGATGCACGGCATGTCCAGCCGACGGCAGCCTTCCTCCAAGGCGGTGCGCAGCTGATCGTCGACGATCGTATGGATCACCATGCCCGGCGCCTCCTCGATGTCGGAGAGCGCACGGTCCAACTGCCGCGGCGAGCGCACCAGGGCGTAGATGTGCTCGATCGGCAGGACGTTCTCGAACCGGGCGCAGACCGCGCGAGCTAGGGCGTTCAGCGTCTCGCCGGTGGAGTCCGACACCAGGTGCACATGGAAGTAGGTGGCCAGGCGTTGCTGCGGTGTCAGGGTCATCTGCCGATTTCTGGGGATGGTTTCTGTGTGTCCCTTCTACCGGAGCTGTGAGCGCTTGGGGATAGGGGAGGCTCGATCGTGCGTCTCCGCCGGCGAGGGCGCAAAGCCTGCATAACCTGGCCGGTTTGCGATCTCTCCATCCCCTGCGCCGCGGTCCGGCGCCTGCGCGACCGGGAGTTTTAGACAGCCTTGGGATGGATGACTGGACCTTGCCGATCGGCGCCGGGTCGCGGTTAACGATTCCTTAAGCATTACGAGCAGCTTCGTGGTCATCCCCGCGACTCACAGGCCATACCGGTCAGACCCGATCGCGGTATGGCCAGCTTGGGGAGAAGGTTCGCATTGTCGCAGGCGCGCCTGAGTTGTCCCCATAGCGGGCAGGGCCAACCTGCTACTTCACCTCAAAGAGAATCTAACTCTTAATTGGAGGAAGGAAGGCAGGCGCGCACCGGGCTTGAGCCGATCGGCCGAAGACGATTTAACCGGCGGCATGAACCAGCCCGTTCGCCCTCTGCTGTTGCGCGCCCTCGACGGCGAAACCCTGAAGCGGCCGCCGATCTGGTTGATGCGGCAGGCAGGGCGTTCGTTGCCGGAGTACCGAGAGCTGCGGACGCGGGCGAAGGACTTCATCGCCTTCTGCCACAATCCCGAGATGGCGGCCGAGGCCACTCTGCAGCCGATGCGCCGCTTTCCCTTGGATGCGGCGATCGTCTTCGCCGACATCCTGCTGATCCCCCGAGCATTGGGCCAGGAGGTCTGGTTCGAGGCGGGGGAGGGGCCGCGCCTTGGGCCATTGCCGTCGCTCGAAACTCTAGCGGGCGAGGTCGAGGCCTCCACCGAGCGACTAGCGTCGATCGGCGAGACCCTGAAACGGGTTCGGGCGGAATTGGAGCCGGAGCGGGCGCTGATCGGCTTTGCCGGGGCGCCGTGGACCGTCGCAACCTACATGATCGAGGGCCGGGGCAGCGAACGCTCGGCGGCCCGCAGTTTCATCTACGAGCACCCTGATATTCTCGACGGGCTCTTGCGGATTCTGGTTGACGCCACCGCGCGCTATCTCGTTATGCAGGCGCGTGCCGGCGCCCAGGTGTTGAAATTGTTCGAGTCTTGGGCCGAGGGACTATCAGAGGACGTGTTCGAGCGCGTGGTCGTTCGTCCACACCAGGCGATCGTGGCGCAGGTGCGCGCCGCCGGCGTCACCGCACCGTTCATCGGCTTTCCGCGAGGCGCGGGCGCGCTGGTGGAATCGTACGGGGAGAGCACGCCGGTTCAGGGCATCGCGCTCGACACCCAGGCCCCGCTGGCGCTGGGCCGCCGGTTACAGGCTCGCGGGAAGACCATCCAGGGCGCGCTCGACAACCTGCTGCTGCGAGCCGGCGGTCCGACGCTGGATGCACGCGTAGACGCCCTGCTGGAGGGATGGGGGCAGGGGCCTTACATCTTCAATCTGGGTCACGGCGTTCTGCCGGACACGCCGGTGGCCAATATCCAGCGCGTGGTCGAGCGGGTCACCGGCCGATGACGCGCACGGCGGTGGTGCTGTTCAATCTGGGCGGCCCGGACGGCCCCGGCGATGTGCGGCCGTTCCTCTACAACTTGTTCAAGGACCCGGCGATCATCGCGGTCCCGGCGATCGCCCGCTATCCGCTGGCCGCGCTGATCTCGTCGCGCCGCGCAAAATCGGCCAGGGCCAACTACGCCCTGATGGGCGGTGGATCACCGTTGCTGAAGAACACGCGAGCCCAGGCCCAGGCGCTCGAGGCTGCCTTGACCGAAGCCTACGCGGGCGAGGTCGAGGTCCGCACCTTCGTCGCCATGCGCTATTGGGCGCCGTTCGCCGAGGAGACGGCGAGGGCGGTAGAGGCGTTCGCTCCCGACGACATCGTGCTCGCGCCGCTCTATCCGCAATACTCCACCACTACGACGGCCTCATCACTCACGGAGTGGTCGAGCGTGTATCGGGGAAGGGCCCGAGTGCGTACGATCTGCTGCTATCCGGACGCGTCCGGACTGGCCGCCGCGCATGCGCAAGCCATTGAAAAGACTTGGCATGAAGCTGGAAAGCCCGAAGGCTTGAGGCTGCTTTTCTCCGCCCACGGACTGCCGGAAAAAGTGATCGACGGCGGCGATCCCTACCAGATTCAGATCGAAGCGACGGCGCAGGCGGTGGCGGCGCTGCTGCCCGCTGATTGGGACTGGCGCGTCTGCTACCAGAGCCGCGTCGGACCGCTGAAATGGATCGGGCCGTCCACCGACGAGGAAATCCGTCGCGCCGGCGCCGAGGGTAAGGGCGTGATCATCGCGCCCATCGCCTTCGTCTCCGAGCATGTTGAAACGCTGGTGGAGCTTGATCATGAATATGCGGCGCTCGCTCAAGCCGCGGGCTGTGCACCTTATCTGCGGGCGCCGACGCCGGGGGTGTCGCCCGCGTTCATCGACTGGCTTCGGGACGCCGTGATTGTCGCTCAAGGACGGAGCGAGGCGGTTGGCCCGGCCGGAACCTGGCGTTGCTCTTCCTGCCCCAAGTGCCCGGCGTCGGCGGAGGCCCCATGACCTACGACCTGTTGCGGGGCCTGCATATCCTGGCGGTGATCGCCTGGATGGCGGGGCTACTCTATCTGCCGCGGCTGTTCGCCTACCATACCCAGGCGCAAGCCGGATCGGAGATGGACGTCACCTTCCAGACCATGGAGCGCAAGCTCTACCGGATCATCATGAACCCGGCGATGGTGGCGGCCTGGATCTTTGGCGTTGCGCTGATCTGGTTCGACGGCACGTCGCGGGGCTGGGATTTTCTGGCCCAGCCCTGGATGATCGCGAAGCTGGCCGGCGTGCTGTTTCTCACCTACTGGCACCATTTCCTGGGGAGAGCCCGGGCGATGTTCGCCGAGGGTCGCAATACCCGGTCAAACCGTTTTTGGCGTATGACCAACGAACTGCCGTTCCTGGCCGCCATCGTCATGGTTCTGGCGGTGACAACGGAGTTTGGGAGCCGCTGACGGCCATACCGTTTGCAATTTCGGCTTGACCTTCCCATGTTGACGTGGTTCCGCTGAGATACGCGGAAAGGGTTTGCGCCCTGGCCGCGCCCCGCCTTATCGCCGGCGCCGCGCCCACTGGCTGCAGCAGCCGGCCCCCACGAACGACCTGACGCGTCACGCGTCCCACGCCTATTCCTCAAGCGCCCGGAGTCCGTCTCGGACCCCGCTGTCGCATCCTGTTTGACGAGATATTCAATGAACGAAGAAGAACAAACCGAAGTCCTGGACCTGCCCAACGACACGCAGGACGGTCAGGTCGACGGGGATTCCGGCGCTGATGGCGGCGACGAGACCTCTGAACTCAGCGCCGCGGTCGCAGCGCTCGGCCTCACCCGCATGTCGCTGCAGGAGCTGAAGGACAAGTCGCCCGCCGACCTGCTCTCCTTCGCCGAGACGCTGGAGATCGAGAACGCCAACTCCATGCGCAAGCAGGATATGATGTTCGCGATCC
>NZ_JAUYQL010000052.1 GCF_030697305.1 Phenylobacterium sp.
TGTCGGGGTTCGGCTTCAGGATCACCTGATACTGGTAGTAGTGCTGCAGCCGGGTGGGGTTCTCGCCATAGCGGCCGTCGCCGGGCCGCCGCGAGGGCTGAACATAGGCCGCACGCCACCGCTTGGGCCCGAGCGCGCGCAGCACGGTGGCCGGGTGCAAGGTCCCCGCCCCTACCTCCACGTCATGTGGCTGTAGAATCACGCAGCCCTGACGGCTCCAATAGTCGTGCAATTTCAGGATCAGGCCCTGAAATGAAAGCGGCTTGTCTGAGGACATGAGGGGCTTGTTCGCAGGCGCAAAAAAAGTCGGCGGACCATAGGGCCCGCCGACCTTCGCTTCAAGCCGCGCCGAGCACGGATGAATTCTAACCGCCCTGCCCCGGCCTCAGCCGGATAGAGGCGCTCCGTTTAGTTGCCCTTGGCGGCCGAGCGCTTGCCGGCGTTCGACATCGGCTTGCCGTACTTGGCGCGGTTCTCGGCGGTGTCCGGAACCGGTCCGTTGGTGACGGTGGTCGTGGTCACCGACGCGCTGGTCGCATAGCCGCCGGCCGCCGGCGTCGCCGTCGGGTCGCTCGAGGCCTCGGCGCTGGTGGTGCTGGACGCATCGACGCCCATGGTGCCGTCCGTGCGCGCCGAGGTGTCGGCGTTCACTTCGCCGCCTGGAAGGTTGGTCTTGCCGGCGTCGGTCCCGGTAAGCTTCGTGGAGTCGGCCGACGGGATGCCCGTGCTCGAGCTGTCGGCCGGCGGCGGCGAGCTCATGTTGGGCGGCGCGGCGGCCTCTTGAGCTGAAGCCGACCCTGCGGCCATGGCCGAGGCGGCCACGCCGATAAGCAAAAGTCTGAGTTTCATCTTCCTGGCTCCTGGTTTGATGAGGGCCGAAGGACCCTCAGCGTCTCCGCCTCGTCGCTATTGCGGCGCGGCGCCGGTGGTCTTGGCGGGCGCGGCCGGTACAGTCTTGCCGGCCGGAACGGCGTCTGTGGCGGTCGCGGACGCGCTGGCGCCGCTCGAGGCCGCGGCCAGCGCAGTGCCTGGCGTCAGCACCTTGTCGACGACGTGCAGGATGCCGTTCGTCGCCATCACGTCGGACTGGGTGATGTCGGCGTTGTTCACCATCAGCATGTCGCCGCTGCCGTCGAGTTCGATGGGCTGGCCGGATACGGTGGTGACCGGTCCCTTGGCGCCCTTGATCTTGGTCGAGTCCACGCGAGCATTGACGATGTGATAGGTCAGCAGCTTCTGCAGACCCGCCTTGTCAGCCATCAGCCGGTCCAGCTCGCCGGCCGGAAGGGCCGCGAACGCTGCGTCAGTTGGCGCGAAAACGGTCAGGTTCTTGTTGGTCTTCAGCACCGACGTCAGGTTGGTCGCGTCGACCGCCTTGACGAAGATGGTGAACTGACCGGACAGCCGCGCGGTGTCCATCAGGTCGCCCTTGGCCACCACCGTCGGCGCCGTCGATGCAGGCGCGCTCGTGGCAGGGGCCGGCGTGGTCGTCATGGCGCCAGTCGCAGCGGGCGCTTTCGGGCCCAAGGGCTGGGCGTCAACCGGCGGCGCGGCGGCGGGAGCCTTGCCGGCGGGCGCCTTGGCGGACGTCGTGGCGCTGGTCTGTGCGGCCGCGACGCTCGCGGTGAGCGCCATCGCGGCGACCGTCGTCATCAAACGAATAGATTGCATCAAGTCCTCTTGGGTTGGTCCTGGCCCCCCGTAAGCCGGGCCGTCGGGCTGTCTACGCGCGGCGAAGGTGCAGGTTGCGAAGTTCACGCGTTCGTGAAAATCCGCCTTCGCTCCGCCGCATTTCCACCGCGCGGGGGCCGTTTCACCTTCCCGAGGCGCTCTTAGATGCACGTTAATTGGGCGCCTTCAGTCGCTAGCGCTCAGGAAGCAGGCGGCGCCTGCCCCTTTCGTTGACGGAACCTTACCCAGCTAAGCCCTAGGCCTCCCGACCCGATAGCTTCCGCCTTGCCGTCGCATCGGTGGACGCCCGCGTCCGCGGCGGTTCGGACAAACACGAGGGGCGCGTGTCGAGCTTTGGCCGCGCGGGAGCGATCGAATGAAAATGGTCATAGCGATCGTCAAACCTTTCAAGCTGGACGACGTGCGCGAAGCGCTCGTCGCGGCCGGCGTGGAGGGGCTGACGGTCTCGGAAGTCAAGGGTTACGGACGCCAGAAGGGCCAGACCGAAATCTATCGCGGGGCTGAGTACCAGGTGAACTTCGTACCGAAGGTGAAGCTGGAGGCGGTGGTCGACGACTCCGCCGCGGCCAAAGCGGTCGAGGCGATCAAGGCCGCGGCCGCCACAGGCAAGATCGGCGACGGCAAGATCTTCGTCGTCAACGTCGAAGACGCGGTCCGCATCCGCACCGGTGAAACCGGTACGGCCGCCCTCTAGCGCTGAATTTCGGGATAAGGGGATAGCTCTAATGAAATCGATTAGATTCAAGCGGCTGGCGGGTTTCGCGCTCGCCGCCGCATTGGTCGGGGGCGCGATGACGTCTTCGGCCATGGCGCAGGAGGCCGCCGCGCCGCCCGCCGCCGAAGCTGCTGCGCCGGCGCCTGAAGCGGCGCCCGCCGCTGCTCCGGCTGTCGCCGAAGCGCCCGCTCCTGCGGCCGCCGCAGCGCCGACGGTCGACAAGGGCGACACGGCCTGGATGCTGGTCTCCACCGTGCTGGTCCTGCTGATGATCGTGCCTGGCCTGGCGCTCTTCTACGGCGGTCTTGTCCGTCAGAAGAACATGCTTTCGATGCTGATGCAGGTCTCCACCGTGACCGTGATCGGCATGATCGCCTGGGTGTTCTGGGGCTACAGCCTGGCGTTCACCGACGGCGGAGGCCTCGACACCTTCGTCGGCGGCTTTGGACGCATGTTCCTCAAGGACGTCACGCCGGCCAGCACGGTCGCCACCTTCTCGACCGGCATCGCGATCCCGGAACTGGTGTTTATCGGCTTCCAGATGACCTTCGCCTGCATCACCGCGGCCCTGGTTCTGGGCGGCGTCGCCGAGCGGATGAAGTTCTCCGCCGTGGTGATTTTCGCCATCCTGTGGCCGCTGCTCTCGTACTATCCGATGGCCCACATGGTGTGGTGGTGGCCCGGGCCGGACGCCATCGCCAACGCGCCCAAGGACGCCATCAAGTCGGGCCTGATCTGGGGCTTCGGCGCCCTGGACTTCGCCGGCGGCACCGTCGTGCACATCAACGCCGGCATCGCGGCGCTGGTCGGCGCCCTGATCCTCGGCCCGCGCAAGGGCTACCGGGTCGAAGCCATGCCTCCCCATTCGCTGACGCTGACCCTGGTCGGCGCCGGTCTCCTGTGGGTCGGCTGGTTCGGCTTCAACGCCGGCTCCAACCTTGAATCCAACGGCTATGCGGCGCTTGCGCTGATCAACACCCTGGTGGCGACCGCCGCGGCGGGCCTCTCCTGGGTGGTCGTCGAATGGGTCACGCGTAAGAAGGCCAGCATGCTGGGCCTGGCCTCCGGCCTGGTCGCCGGTCTGGTGGCGGTTACGCCTGCGGCCGGCTTCGCCGGACCGGTCGGCGCGATCATCCTGGGCCTCATCGTCAGCCCGGTGTGCGTGTTCTTCTGCTCGGTCGTGAAGAACGCCCTGAAATACGACGACAGTCTGGACGCCTTCGGCATCCACGCGGTCGGCGGCATCCTTGGCGCGCTGGCCACCGGCCTGCTGGTTAACCCCGATTGGGGCGGCGCCGGCATCGTCGACTACACGACCTGCGCGCTCGACGGCGACATCTCGACCTGCGACTCGGCGACCTATGCCATGGCCACCCAGTTCATGGCCCAGCTCAAGGGCGTGCTGGTGACCATCTGCTGGTCTGGCGTGATGAGCTCCATCGTCTTCTTCATCATCAAGTTCACGGTGGGCATGCGTGTCTCCGAGGACACCGAGGAAGAGGGCCTGGACATCGTCGAGCACGGCGAACGCGCCTACCACTCTTAAGTCTCGTCGGAGGGGGGCGGAGCTCGGGACAAACCTGGGCTCCGCAAAGGGAAACGGGGGCCTCGCGGCCCCCGTTTTTCGTTTCACGCCTGCCTGATTCAGGTGTCGTCGGGCCAGGGCCCGCCCAGGCGGCAACGGCGCACCCACCAGTCCGGCGCCAGGCTCTCCATACGCTCGGCCAGGGCTTCCGCCTCGATGTCGCTGGCGCATAGCGCAAAGCACGTTCCCCCCGATCCCGACATGCGGGCGAGCAGCGCTTCGGGTTCGCTAGCCAGGGTGTCCAGCACATCGCCGACGCTGGGCTCGACCAGCCGCGCTGCGGCCTCCAGGTCGTTGCGCTGGGTGGCGAGCCAGGACGCCGCTTCGATGACGTCCTCGAAGGTCGGCAGCTCCGGGTGAATGTCCATCGGATCGAAGACGCCGAGCGCGTCGAAGCGGCCATAGACCTTGGCGGTCGAGACGCCTGGGCCGGCGTTGACCAGCACCGCGTCGATCGCCGGCAACGCCGCCAGTGGCGTCAACCGCTCTCCCCGCCCCTCGGCCAGCACCGGGCGACCGAACAGGCAGGCCGCGCCGTCCGCGCCCAGCGAGGCGGCCACCGCCTCCAGCTCTGCATCGGAGAGCGTCAGGCCCCAGACCTCGCGCAGCAGGCGCAAGGCGGCCCCGGCGTCACTGGAGCCGCCGCCCAGGCCGGCCGCCACCGGCAGCAGCTTCTCCAGCGTCAGCCGAAACGGCGCGAGCGGCGTTCGGACATGAGCGGCCAACGCGCGCGCGGCGCGCGCGACCAGGTTGTCCGCCTCATGGGCAAGAGCGTGGGCGCTTGGCCCGCGCACCCGCACCTCCATCGCCGCCGACGGATCGGCGCTCAAACGGTCGCCGATGTCGGCGAACGCCATCAGGCTGCGCAGCGGATGATAACCGTCGGCCTGCGGCGCCCCGACGTGCAGGAAGAGATTGATCTTGGCCGGCGCGAAGGCGGTGGCCGGCATCCTATTGGGCGGCGACCTTGGGCGCGCTGGCCGGACCCGCGGCTCCGAGGCCATTCTTCAGCTTGGCCTCGGCGTCCAGCTTAATTTTCTCAGGCGGGTCGAGGGTCAGCACGCGCCGCCACTGGAACACCGCTTCGTCGCGCCGCCCGACCCTCCAGTAGGCGTCGCCGAGGTGGTTGTTGACCTCAGGGTCCCCGGCCTCGAGCTCGATTGCGTCCTCAAGCAGCTCCACCGCCTTAGGATAGTGGCCGAGCCGATAGTGCGCCCAGCCGAGGGAATCGATCATCGCGCCAGACCGCGGATTGGCCGCCACCGCCTTCTCGACCATGAGCAGCGCGTCGGGCAGGTCCTCGCCGCGGTCGATCAGCGAATAGCCCAGGTAGTTCAGCAGTTCCGGCTCTTCGGGCCGCAGCGCCATCGCCGCGCGCAGATCGGCCTCGCCCTTCACCCACTCGCCCATCCGCTCGTAGGCGATGCCGCGGGCGTAGAGCAGCCGCCAGTCCGGCTTAGGCGCCTCGGCGATCAGGCCGCTCAGGAGCTGGGCCGATTCTGCGAACTGCTCGTTGACCCGCAGGAGGTCGGCCAGCGTCAACCGCGCGTCGGCGTCACCGCCGGCCGCGGCCTTCCGCGCCATCTCGATGGCGATCTCGGGCTTCTTCTCGTTCTGGTAGGTCCAGGCGAGCTTGGCCTGCGAAGCGGCATACTCGGACGAGCCCAGCTTGGGCTGGCCGTAGGCGTTGCGCGCGCCCTCCATGTCATCAGTCGACGCCAGCAGATCGCCGACCATCACCCAGGCCTCGTCGCGCTTGGGATCCAGCCGCAGAACCAGGCGGAGATAGGCCATGCCGAGTTGTTCCTGACGCGCGGCCAGCAAGGTCGCGGCAGGCGCGAGCAGCGACTGCGCGGCGCCCTCGCGCAGCGTGCCCATCGGCGGCGCGGGCTTGCCCGCGGCGGCGCGCGCCCGCGCGACTTTCAGCAGCACATCGTCGGGATCGCGAACCAGGGCAGGATCGTAGAGGGTCAGAGCCTCGGCGCGCCGACCCCGACGCTCCAGGAATTCGCCATAGGCCAGGACCATCATGTCGGCGGGCGTATCGCTGGCGGTCAGCGCCTTGAAGTCGGTCTCCGCCTCGTCATAGCGCTTGGCGCGCTCGAAGAGTTCGGCCTGCCCAAGTTGCCCGAAGTAGCCGACCAGCTTGTCGTCGCCGGCTTCCGGACGCACGAGCGAGCCATCGACATCGCCAGTCATCGCCGCGGCCCAAGGCGATAGCAACGCCGCGCCCGCGGCGTGGGGGAAGCCGATCGGCGTCGACAGGATCGCCTGGGCTTCCTTGCCCTTGCCCTGGGCGATCGCTTCGGCCGCGCGCACCAGCCGCGACAGCCGCGTCATCTGCTCGGTGGTTTCTTCGCTCGTCGGCGCCATGGACACCGCTCGCGTCACATCACCCGACAGCAGCGTCGCCACGAACGCCCGTTCAGCCAGCGCAGGCTGGTCGCCCAAGCTGCCGCGCGCGCGGTCGAAATAGCGCGCGGCCTCGTCAGTCCGCCCATCGTTCAGCGCGCCTTCGCCGGCCAGGAACAGGCCATACGGCGAATGGTCGCTGACGCCGGCTTCTAGACCCGCCACGCTCGCGTCGTGCGGCGGGCTGGCGCAAGCGCACAGCAGCGCCAGCGGCGCGAGAAGGGTCAGAAGCGGGCGACGCATGGAGGACAGCCTTTGGACTTTCGACAGCGGCAGCCAAGGGCCGCGGCGATCACATATTCGGGTAGTTCGGGCCGTCGCCGCCCTGCGGAGTGGTCCACACGACGTTCTGGGACGGATCCTTGATATCGCACGTCTTGCAGTGGACGCAGTTCTGGAAGTTGATCTGGAAGCGCGGATTGGCTCCCGCTTCGTCGTACAACACCTCGTAGACCCCCGCCGGACAGTACAGCCTGGCCGGCTCGCCGAAGCGCGGCAGGTTCACGTTGATCGGCACCGTGGCGTCACGAAGGCGAAGGTGCGCGGGCTGGTTTTCGTCGTGATTGGTGGCCGACAGGAACACCGACGACAGCTTGTCGAAGCTGATCTCGTTGTCGGGCTTTGGATAGACGATCGGCTTGTAGTCCTTGGCGAGGCCGGTCGACTCCGCGTCGTTCTTGCCATGCTTCAAGGTGCCGAACAGCGAGAAGCCCTTCAGCAGATTGGTGATGGTCATGTCGATGCCGCCCAGCACCATCCCGCCCAGCACGGTGCCGTAACGCGCCAGCAGCGGCTTGGCGTTGCGCACCACGTGCAGTTCCTTGCGCACCCAGGACGCCTGGTAGGCCGCCTCGTACTCGACGAGCTCATCGCCGGCGCGGCCGGCCTGGATCGCCGCGAAGGCGGTCTCGGCGGCCATCATGCCGGTCTTCATGGCGTTGTGGCTGCCCTTGATGCGCGGGACGTTGACGAAGCCCGCCGAGCAGCCGATCAGCGCGCCGCCAGGGAAATATAACTTCGGCACCGACTGCAAGCCGCCCTCAGTGATCGCGCGCGCGCCGTAGGCGATGCGCTTGCCGCCCT
>NZ_JAUYQL010000076.1 GCF_030697305.1 Phenylobacterium sp.
GCGGCGTTAGAGCGGCTGCGCACGGGGCCACGAGGCCCGACCTCATGGCGCAGGCCCCGCCTCCGACTCTCCTCCAAAGTTGGGCCGTTGACGGCGTAGGCGTCGCGCGCGCTACTTGCGCTGCGCGGGCCGCCAGCGCCCATCCATCAGGGAAGTCACCATGTCAGCGACCCCGCTTCGTCCCGAGACGCTCGCCGTTCACGCCGGCTGGCGCGCCGATCCCTCGACCGGCTCGGTCGCCGTGCCGATCCACCAGACCACATCCTACCAGTTCCGCGACACCGAGCACGCCTCGGCGCTGTTCGCCTTGCAGGAGCTGGGCAACGTCTACACGCGGATCATGAACCCGACGACCGACGTGCTCGAGAAGCGCATCGCCGCGCTGGAGGGCGGCGCCGCGGCCCTGGCGGTGGCGTCCGGACAGGCGGCCTCGGCCTATTCGGTGCAGAACCTGGCGCGCGCCGGAGACAACATCGTCAGTTCCACCGACCTCTACGGCGGCACCTGGAACCTGTTCGCCAACACCCTGCGCGACCAGGGGATAGAGGTGCGGTTCGTCGACCCGGCGGACCCCGAGAGCTTCCGCCGCGCGACCGACGATCGTACGCGCGCCTACTACGCAGAGACCCTGCCGAACCCGAAGCTGCAGGTGTTCCCCATCGCCGAGGTGGCGGCCATCGGGCGCGCCTTCGGCGTGCCGCTGATCATGGACAACACCGCCGCCCCCCTGCTCTGCCGGCCGTTCGACCACGGCGCGGCGATCATCGTCTATTCGGCCACGAAGTACCTGGGCGGGCACGGCACCTCGATCGGCGGCCTGATCGTCGACGGCGGCAATTTCGACTGGGAGGCGGCCGGCGAGCGCCAGCCGCTGCTGAACACCCCGGACAGGTCCTACCATGGCGCGGTGTGGAGCCAGGCCGCCAAGCCGCTCGGGCCGATCGCCTACATCCTGCGCGCCCGCGTGGTGGCGCTGCGCGACTTGGGCGCGGCGATGTCGCCATTCAACGCCTTCCAGATCATCCAGGGCGTGGAGACGGTGGCCCTGCGCATCGAGCGGCACTGCGCCAACGCCCAGGCGGTCACCGACTATCTGGCCAAGCGCAAGGGCGTCAGCCGGGTGATCCACCCCTCGCAGCAGACGGGGACGGCGCGCACGCGGGCCGACACCTACCTCAAGGGCGGCTATGGCGGTCTGGTGGGCTTCGAGTTGGAAGGCGGCGTGGAGACGGGCCGGCGGTTCATCGACGCGCTGCAGCTCTTCTACCACGTGGCCAATATCGGCGACGCGCGCAGCTTGGCGATCCATCCGGCCTCGACCACCCACTCGCAGCTGACGCCCGACGAACAGGCCGCCACCGGTGTGTCACCCGGCTATGTGCGGCTGTCGGTCGGCATCGAGCACATCGACGACATCATCGCCGATCTTGAGCAGGCGCTGAGCGCGGCGCTGGGCTGACGGCCGTGTCGTGCGTTGACTGTGTGAGGATGCCGCCCATCAGACGTCGGCGTTGAACTTATGTGCTAGGATTGCGACATAAGTTGCTTGGCGCGGCCCCAGGCGCTGCGCCCGATCTGGAGTTCAGGCATGTCCATCACCGACGTCATCGAGACCGAGCACCGCACGGGTCAGATCAAGATCCACGGTCCCGAGGGCTTCGAGGGCATGCGCCGCGCCGGCAGGCTGGCGGCGGAATGCCTGGACATGCTGACCCCCCACGTCGTGCCGGGGGTGGTCACCGACCACCTGGACCGACTGGCGCGTGAGTTCATCCTCGATCACGGGGCGATCCCAGCGTGCCTGTTCTATCGAGGCTACGCCAAGACCGTGTGCATCTCGCCGAACCATGTGGTCTGCCACGGCATCCCTGGCGAGCGGACGCTGCGCGAAGGCGACATCGTCAATATCGACGTGACCGTCATCGTCGACGGCTGGCACGGCGATACTTCGCGCATGTACGGCGTGGGCCCGGTATCGCCGCGCGCCAAGCGTCTGATCGACGTGACCTACGAAGGCCTGGAACGCGGGCTCGCCGAGGTGAAGCCCGGCGCGCGCACTGGCGACATCGGCCACGCCATCCAGAGCTATGTGGAGTCGATGCGCTGTTCGGTGGTGCGCGACTTCTGCGGCCACGGGCTGGGGCGCGTGTTCCACGACGCCCCGAACATCCTGCACTTCGGCCACAAGGGCATGGGCGAACTGCTGCGGCCGGGCATGTTCTTCACCATCGAGCCGATGGTGAACCTGGGCAAGCATCCGGTGAAGCTGCTGTCCGACGGCTGGACGGCGGTGACGCGCGACAAGTCGCTGTCGGCCCAGTGCGAGCATTCCGTGGCTGTCACCGAGACCGGCTACGAAGTGTTCACCGTCTCGCCGACCGGCCAGTTCCGGCCCCCCGTCGAGAGCGCCTGAGGCCGCCGTCTCAGGTTTTCGACAGGCTTGCCAAGTCAGAACATCTGGTGAACATTGACGCTCATGGAGCGTCAGAACCCATCCGCATTCGCCGAAAGCCCCGGCCTGCAGCCGGAGCTTTGGGCTCCGCGAGCGACCAAGCCCGCGCCGCACCACCTGGGCCACCGCGAGCGTTTGCGTGAGCGGGCGCGGGCGGGCGGTCTCGCCGCCCTGCCCGACTACGAACTGCTGGAGGCCTTCCTGTTCCGCAGCGTCGCCAGGGGCGACGTGAAGCCGCTCGCCAAGGCCTTGCTCGCGCGGTTTGGCGGCTTTTCCGGCGTGCTGGGCGCGACGATCGATGAGCTGAAGACGGTGAGCGGCGTGGGCGACGCCGTCGCTTTGGACATCAAGCTGCTGCACGAGGCGGCGTTGCGACAGACGCGCGAGGCGATCGGCAAGCGCCGGGTGATCTCCTCATGGACCGCGTTGCTGGCCTATGTGCGCACCGCGCTGGCGCACGAGACGCGTGAACAGTTCCGCGTGTTGTTCCTCGACAAGAAGAACCAGCTGATCGCCGACGAAGTGTTGGGCCGCGGCACCGTCGACCACGCGCCGGTCTATCCGCGCGAGGTGGCGCGCCGCGCACTGGAGTTGTCGGCCAGCGCCCTGATCCTGGTGCACAACCATCCCTCCGGCGATCCCTCGCCATCCAGCGCCGACGTGGACATGACGCGGCAGGTGGCGGACGCGGCCAGGGTGCTGCGCATCGCTGTCCACGACCACCTGGTGGTCGGCCGCGACGGTGTGGCGAGTTTCAAGTCGCTGGGGCTGCTGTAGGCGCTAGACGCCCATCTGAACCGAGGCCAGGTCGAACGCGCCGTGGCGGCGTTCGGCCAGGGCCATCAGATCGACGTAGAGGGTGGAGAACATCGCTTGGCCGATGGGCGCGTAGCTGCGTGAGCGCAGGTGCGCTTCAATGGGACTGTCGCCGGCGCCGGTCTTCAGATTATTGAACGCCTCGAAGTCCTCGATGATGATGGCGGTGGGACGCGAGCGGCCGAAGTCCAGGGTCTCCAGAACCACCAAGTCGAAGCCTTCGCAGTCCACCGACAGCAGGTCGATGCGGCCATCGGGGAAATGCTCGTCGATGATCGCCTGCAACGGCCGGACGGGGACGTTGAGAGGCTCGCGCAGCTGGGTTTCGCGCCTCGCCGCCTGGACCTGGTCTGGAGAGAAGGTATTCCGCTTACCGTCTTCAAACCGGTAATAGGTCATCTGCGACGAGGCGGACGCGATCCCTTCGGTCACATGGATGTCGCGCGGCCGCATGCGGCGAAACAGCAGGGCCGCGTCGGGGTTGGGCTCGATGGTCAAGCCCGACCAGCCACGAAGGTAGAGCTTGTAGGTGTTGGAACCGCGCCACGCGTGATAGGCGCCGGCGTCGACATAGCGGCCCGATCGTCCCGGAGACAGGCTGTGGGCGAGCAGCAGATCCTCGCCGTACTGCGAGAACGTCACCGAACGGGCGACCTTCATCAGCGCCGACAGCGCCATCAGATTCGCGCGAACCGCCTTCATCGCGCCCTCCCTGGCTGCTCGATCAATGGCAAAGCTAGCACACGCCCGAGGCAAGGTGCGAAGACCCAACCCATCGATGAAACCGGACTGCCAAAGGGTCAGGCGGCGCGCGAGAATCGGGCGTCCGCAATGCGCTCGCCATCGACTTGCAACATGACCGGCGTAAAGGAACTGCCATGACCCTCAAATCGAAGACCGCTCTCATCACCGGTTCCACCAGTGGAATCGGCCTCGCCATCGCGCGTGCGCTCGCCGCAGAGGGTTGCGACGTCGCCATCAACGGACTGGGCGACCCAGCTGATATCGAGAAGGAGCGCGCCGGCATCGCCGCCGACTTCGGCGTCAAGGCGATCTATGCCGCCGCCGACATGACCAAACCCGCCGAGATCGCCGCGATGATCGCCCAGGCCGAGCGCGAACTGGGGAGTCTGGACATCCTGGTGAACAACGCCGGCATCCAGTTCGTGTCACCGGTCGAGGAGTTCCCGATCGACAAGTGGGACGCGATCATCGCGATCAACATGTCGGCCGCCTTCCATGCGATGCGAGCCGCCGTGCCCGGCATGAAGCAGCGCGGCTGGGGGCGGATCATCTCCACCGGCAGCGCCCACTCCCTGGTCGCCTCGCCGTTCAAGGCCGCCTACGTCACCGCCAAACATGGCGTCGCGGGTCTGACCAAGACCGTGGCTCTGGAGGTCGCGACGCACGGGGTGACCGTCAACCTGATCAGCCCGGGCTATGTCTGGACGCCGTTGGTCGAGAAGCAGATTCCCGACACTATGAAGGCCCGCAACCTGACCCGCGATCAGGTGATCAACGACGTCCTGCTGACCGCCCAGCCGACCCACGAATTCGTCAAGCCCGAGGAAGTGGCCGCGCTGGTGGTGTTCCTGTGCTCGGAGGCCGCCAAGCAGATCACCGGCGCCAACCTGTCCATGGACGGCGGCTGGACGGCGGCTTAGGTCGCCTCCGGCACGCCCTTAGACGCCCGCCTGCGCAGCGCGCTCCCACTCTAGGAAATCCGGCTGTTCCAGCAGGCGCTCGGCATAGGCTCCGGCCGCGCCCGCATCGCCGTAGTCGCTGGGGTGGATCGAATAGGTCCGAAAGCGCGTCGCCACCGGCGTGTAATAGGCGTCGGCGATCGACCATTCGCCCAGCAGGTACGGGCCGCCGAACCGGGTCAGCAGGTCGTTCCACAAACGCACGATCCGCCGCACGTTGGCCTGGGTAAGATCGGAGATCTCGACGGACTTGGGCTGGTCTTCAAGGGCCATTGGGCATTCGCCGCGAAGGGAGGCGAAGCCGGAGTGCATCTCTGCCGCCGCGGCGCGGCCCAGCGCGCGGGCGGCGGGGTCGGCGGGCCACAGTTTCGCCTGCGGGAACCGCTCGGCCAGGTACTCGCAGATCGCCAGAGAATCCCAGATCGCCACGTCGCCGTCCTTCAGCAACGGGATCAGGCCGCTCGGGGAATGCGGGCGGATGGCGGCTTCGGTCGCGCCGTCCTGCTGGCGAAGCTGGATCAGCGTCTCGGTGAACGGCTCGCCCGTGCGCTTGAGCACCAGCCAGGGGCGCAGCGTCCAGGTCGACCACCGCTTCGTACCGATCACCAGTTCCATGGCGTGACCTTCCTGTGGGTTTGACTTCAGCGCGGATTAGTCCCGCCCGGCTTGTGCGGCAAGAAGCGGCGAGCCGACGGGCGGTTCCACGCCGGTCAGGCCTCCGGCGGCTTGACAGGGTCGCCTGCGTGGCGTGCAAAGCGCGCATGATCCCCAGGTACGCCCGCAAGGAAGCCGCCGACATCTGGTCGCCCCAGACCCGGTTCCGCATCATGTTCGAGATCGAGGCCCACGCCGCCGACGCGATGGCCGAGTTGGGCGTGATCCCGAAGCTCGCCGCCCAGGCCATCTGGGAAAAGGGCCGCGACGTGATCTTCGACGTCGAACGCATCGACGCCATCGAGCGCGAGGTGAAGCACGACGTCATCGCCTTCCTGACCCACGTGACCGAGCTGGTTGGCCCTGAGGCGCGTTTCCTCCACCAGGGCATGACCTCGTCCGACGTGAACGACACGGCTCTGGCCGTGCAGCTGTCGCGCGCCACCGACCTGCTGATCGAGGACGTCGATCTGGTGCTGACGGCGCTGAAGCGCCGCGCTTTCGAGCACAAGCTGACGCCGACGGTGGGCCGCAGCCACGCGATTCACGCCGAGCCGACGACGTTCGGACTGAAGCTCGCCGGCCACTATGCCGAATTCCAGCGCGCTAAGGAGCGCTTGGCGATGGCGAAATTCGAGATCGCCACCTGCGCGATCTCCGGCGCCGTCGGCACCTTCGCCAACGTCTCCCCGTTGGTCGAGGCGCACGTGGCCGAAAAGATGGGCTTGGCGGTGGAGCCGGTCTCCACCCAGGTGATCCCCCGCGACCGCCACGCGGCCTATTTCGCCGCTCTGGGCGTGGTGGCGAGCTCGGTCGAGCGCCTGGCGGTGGAGATCCGCCACCTGCAGCGCACCGAGGTGCTGGAGGCGGAGGAGCCGTTCGATCCGGGCCAGAAGGGCTCCAGCGCCATGCCGCACAAGCGCAACCCGATCCTTACCGAGAATCTTACGGGTCTCGCACGCCTCGTGCGTTCGGCGGTGACGCCGGCGATGGAGAACGTCGCGCTCTGGCACGAACGCGACATCAGCCACTCCTCGGTCGAGCGCGCCATCGCGCCGGACGCCACGATCCATCTGGACTTCGCGCTTCGCCGGCTGGCCGGGGTGGTCGAGCGTCTGGTGATCTATCCTGAGAACATGCTGAAGAACCTCAACCGCTTAGGCGGATTGGTTCATTCGCAACGGGTGCTGCTGGCGCTGACCCAGAAGGACCAGGCGCGTGAGACCGCCTACACCGCCGTTCAGCGCAACGCGATGAAGGTATGGCGCGGCGAGGGCGAGTTCATAGAACTGCTGAAGGCCGATCCGGACGTGCGCCCGCACCTGACCGACGCCGAACTGGGCGACCTGTTCGACCTCGGCTACCACTTCAAGAATGTCGACGTGATCTTCGATCGGGTGTTCGGGCGGGGTTAAGCCCCTCCCGCATCCCGCGCCAGCCTCAGCCGGCGGTGCGGACCTGTTCGCGGGCCTGGGCCAGCAGTTCGGCCATCTTCATCCGCACGTCGCCTTCGGTGACCTGGACGCCGGACCCCTTGAGATCCTCGAACACCTTGCGCAGGACATCCTCGTCGCCGGGCAGTTCGAAGTCGGACTTCACCACGGCCTTCGAATAGTCCTCGATGTGCTGGCCTTCGAGGCCCATGAGGCCAGCCGCCCATGCGCCGAGCATGCGGTTGCGGCGCACGCCGGCCTTAAATTCCTGCTCCTGATCGAGCGCGAACTTTCTCTCGAAGCCCTGTTCCCGATCGTCGAAGGTGGTCATGTGATACCCGGTCTGCGCTAAGGTCGGCGTTGCATATCCTGCGGCGAGGCAGGTCGCAACGGAAACGCGCCGCCGCGCCGTTTGCGCCGCACCGCCGCATCCGCTAATTTCGCTCACGCCTCAAATGGAGCGAGAGGCCGACTCGGAGCCGCGCGCGCGAAGACTTTCGAACGCGCGCGTTTTCATTTTCCGAGCCTCGGTCAGCCCTCGCCCTCGGAGAAGGCGCTGAATGACCCGCCGCAAGAAGATCTACGAGGGCAAGGCCAAGATCCTGTACGAGGGTCCTGAGCCCGGCACTCTGATCCAGTATTTCAAGGACGACGCCACCGCTTTCGACGGCCAGAAAAAGGCTGTCCTGGAGGGCAAGGGCGTCATCAACAACCGCATCAGCGAATCGATCATGACGCGGTTGAACGCCATCGGCGTGCAGAACCACTTCATCAAACGCCTGAACCTGCGCGAGCAATTGATCCGCGAAGTGGAGATCATCCCGCTCGAGGTGGTGTGCCGCAACGTCGCCGCCGGCAGCCTGTCAAAGCGCTTCGGCCTGCCGGAAGGCCAGGCCCTGCCCCGCTCGATCATCGAGTTCTACCT
Organism: Phenylobacterium sp.; assembly: GCF_030697305.1. Classification (GTDB taxonomy): domain Bacteria; phylum Pseudomonadota; class Alphaproteobacteria; order Caulobacterales; family Caulobacteraceae; genus Phenylobacterium. The sequence continues at coordinate 7,984 of NZ_JAUYQL010000076.1, forward strand.
GAAGGACGACAAGCTCTCGGACCCAATGGTCTCGGAAGAGCACATCACCGCGTTCAACTGGGCCTCGACCCAGGAGATCGACGACATGATGGCGCTCACCCTTCGGGTGAACGACTTCCTCACTGGCATGTTTGGCGCTGTCGGAATCACGCTCGTGGACTTCAAGATCGAGTACGGCCGCATCTGGGAGAATGATTTCGCCCGGGTGATCCTGGCCGACGAGATCAGCCCGGATTCCTGCCGGCTGTGGGATTCGACCACCAACGAGAAGCTCGACAAGGACCGCTTCCGCCGCGACCTGGGCGACGTGATCGAGAGCTACACCGAAGTGGCGCGGCGTCTCGGGATCATGAAGGAGATGCCGACGGTGATCCAAGGGGGCCTGCACTAGCATGCGCGCCAAGGTTCAGGTGTTCCTCAAGCCCGGCGTCCTCGACGTTCAGGGCAAGGCCGTCGAGCACGCGCTGCATGGCCTGGGCTGGGGGGACGTGGCCGACGTGCGCGTCGGCCGCACCATCGAATTCGACCTGAAGTCGGCAGACGCGACAGCCGCCGAGGCCGAGGTCAAGGCGATGTGCGAGAAGCTGCTCGCCAACACGGTGATCGAGGGCTACCGGGTCGAGGTGGCGTGAGCCGAGCCGGCCTGTCCGCATTGGCGGCGCTGGCGCTGGGCGCCTGCGGGTCGCCGCCGCAGACCCCGTCCACCCGGCCGGCCTTCGTCCTCGACTGCGACAAGGGGTTCGCGGTGCTGAGCGCACGGATCGCCGCCGACCCGGACCTGGTGAAGGCGCCGGCGACGCCGGGCGAACCCTACGACGTCTATAACGCGACCGACGGCCATGCCTCGTTCTTCGTCACCCAGAAGGCCGCGCCCGGACACCCGGCGATCGTCATGCAGCAGCCCGAGCGGGTTGGCGGCAAGCTGGACATGAAGAACACCGGCTGCCCCTACGGACAGCGCAAAGGCTATGACGAGTTGATCACCTATCTGGAGATCATCGGCCGCGTGGCCGCGCCCGCACAGAACCGCTGACGTCCGCTCAAATCCTGATAGAAGCCCGCCCATGAAAGCCGCCGTCGTCGTCTTCCCCGGATCCAACTGCGACCGGGACTGCAAAGTCGCCATCGAGCGCTCCACGGGCGCGCACGTCGACATGGTGTGGCACGGCGACAGCGCCCTGCCCCAAGGCGTCGATCTGGTCGTGCTGCCGGGCGGCTTCTCCTACGGCGACTACCTGCGCTGCGGGGCGATGGCCGCGCTCTCGCCGGTGATGAGCGACGTCAAGGCCGCGGCCGAGCGCGGCGTCGCGGTGGTCGGCATCTGCAACGGCTTCCAGATCCTCTGCGAGGCCGGGCTTCTGCCGGGCGCGCTGCTGCGCAACGAACGGCTGAAGTATGTCTGCAAAAGCGTCGATCTCGCCGTCGCCAACGCCCAGACCCGCTTCACCGCCGGCTACGCCGGACGGCGCGAGGTGCGCATGACGGTGGGCAACGGCGAGGGCAACTTCTTCGCCGACGACGCCACACTCGACCGACTGGAGGGCGAGGGCCAAGTGGCGTTCCGCTATCTGGACAACCCCAACGGCTCGGCCCGCGACATCGCCGGCGTGGTCAACGCGCGCGGCAACGTCCTGGGCCTGATGCCGCACCCCGACCGCGCCTTCGAGGCGGAACTCGGCAGCGCCGACGGCGCCCTGCTGTTCCAGAGCGCGCTTGCCAGCGCCTGAGACGCAGGAGCCGGGCGGCCTATCGCGCCCGTCCACGAGTCCGGCTAGAACGCCCGCCATGAGCGCGCAACCTGCCAAGACCCTCGCCGAGACGGCGGCCGAGTACGGGCTGAAGCCCGAGGAATTCGACCTCATCATCCAGCGGCTGAACCGAGAACCCAACGCCGTCGAGTTGGGCGTGTTCTCGGTGATGTGGAGCGAGCACTGCTCCTACAAATCCAGCCGCAAGCACCTGGGCAAGTTCCCGACCAGCGGGCCACGGGTGATTCAGGGACCGGGCGAGAACGCCGGCGTGGTGGACATCGGCGACGGCCAGGCCTGCATCTTCAAGATGGAGAGCCACAACCACCCCTCCTACATCGAGCCCTACCAGGGCGCCGCGACCGGCGTCGGCGGCATCATGCGCGACGTCTTCACCATGGGCGCGCGGCCCGTGGCCCTGCTGAACGCGCTGCGATTCGGCGATCCCAGTCACCCAAAGACCAAGCGGCTGGTGGCGGGCGTGGTGGCCGGCATCGGCGGCTACGGCAACTGCGTCGGCGTGCCAACCGTCGCCGGCGAGACCAATTTTCACCGCGGCTACGACGGCAACATCCTGGTCAACGCCATGTGCGTGGGCCTGGCCGATGCAGACAAGATCTTCTACTCGGCCGCGCCGTCCGCCGGACTGCCGGTGGTCTATTTCGGATCAAAGACCGGCCGCGACGGCATCCACGGGGCGACCATGGCCTCGGCCGAGTTCGACGACGCCTCCGATGAGAAGCGCCCCACGGTCCAGGTCGGCGACCCGTTCGCCGAAAAGCTGCTGATCGAGGCGACGCTGGAGCTGATGGCGTCGGGCGCGGTGGCCGCCATCCAGGACATGGGCGCGGCCGGCCTCACCTCGTCCTCCGTCGAGATGGCCGGCAAGGGCGGCGTCGGCATCGAACTCGACCTCGACCAGGTGCCGCAGCGCGAGGCGGGCATGAGCGCCTATGAGATGATGCTGTCGGAGAGCCAGGAACGCATGCTGGCGATCCTCAAGCCCGGCCGCGAAGCCGACGGACAGCGTATCTTCCAGAAGTGGGGCCTGGACGCCGCAACGATCGGCTTCACCACAGACACCGGCCATATCGTCTTGAAACACAAAGGTGAAATCGTCTGCGACCTACCCCTCGCGCCGCTGTCGGACGACGCGCCGCTGTACGATCGGCCGTGGGTCGCGCCGACCCTACAGCCCAGGCTGTCGCCCTCCGAGGTGCCTGCGCCGGCCGACTACGGTCAGGCGATCCTGACCTTGCTGGGATCGCCCGACATGGCCTCCAAGCGCTGGCTCTGGGAGCAGTACGACCGCCACGTGATGGCTGACACCCTGGAAGATTCCGCCACCGGGGCGGACGCGGGCATCGTGCGCGTGCATGGCACCCGCAAGGCGCTGGCGGTCACCTCCGACTGCACCCCGCGCTATGTGCAGAACGATCCCTACGAGGGCGGAAAGCAGGCCGTCGCCGAGGCCTGGCGCAACCTGACGGCGGTCGGCGCCGACCCCATCGCCATCACCGACAACCTGAACTTCGGCAATCCGGAACGGCCCGAGATCATGGGCCAGATCGTACGCGCCATCGAGGGCATGGCCGAGGCCTGCCGCGCGCTGGACTTCCCGGTCGTGAGCGGGAACGTGTCGCTCTACAACGAGACCAACGGGGCGGCCATTCCGCCGACGCCGACGGTGGGCGCGGTGGGCCTGATCGCCGACTACGCGCGCCGAGCGGATTTTGCGAGCCTGAAGGCTGGCGACGCCCTTGTGCTGCTGGGCGAGACGCGGGGCGAACTGGGGGCGAGCCTCTATCTGCGCGAACTGCTGGGGCGTGAGGACGGCGCGCCGCCACCGGTCGATCTGGCCGGCGAACGACGAGCCGGCGATCTGGTCCGCAGCCTCATTGTCTCCGGCCAAGTCACTGTCGTACATGACCTTTCCGACGGTGGGTTGATTTCCGCCGCGGCCGATCTGGCGCTCGCGTCCGACGTCGGCGTCAGCCTGCTGTTGCCGGATGGTCTGCCCGCCCACGCCGCCTTGTTCGGCGAGGACCAAGGCCGCTACGTGCTGGCCGCGGCCCAGCCCGATGCGATCCTGCGCGCCGCCGCCGCGGCCGGCGTACCCGCCACGGTGATCGGCGAGGCGAGCGGCGCATCGCTCCGCGCCAACGGGATGTTCGACATCCCGCTCCCCGAACTTCGCCGGGCGTGGGAGCATTGGATGCCGGCCTACATGGGGTGAGCGCGATGGGCGCACTGCTCGTCAATATCGACGTACCGGACGCGGCCGCCGCCGAGCGCTTCTACGTGGAGGCCTTCGGCCTGACGCCGAACCGCCGGTTCGGAACCAGTGGCGTTGAACTCTTCGGCTGGCCATCACCTGTCTATCTGCTCGAAAAGCCTGTCGGCTCGATCGGCGCGGCTGACCAACCGCGCGACTACACGCGCCATTGGTGCCCGGTGCATCTGGATGTCGTCGTCGACGACATCGAGGCGGCATTGGCTCGCGCCGTGGCCGCGGGAGCCCGACCGGAGACCGAGGTTCGCACCGAGGCATGGGGCGCGATCGTCACCCTCGCCGACCCCTTCGGCCACGGAATCTGCCTGATCCAGTTCCTCAACCGCGGCTACGACGAGATCGCCGTGCGGGCTTAGGGCGATCCTCTAACGCGTCGCCTGTTCCAGCAGCCTGAGCGCGGCGGCGGCGAAGGCCCGCATGTTGGCCTCGCGGTCGTCGACGCCGGTCTCCAGGGTGACGGCCAGTTCCGCCGGACCGCTCAATGCGATGCAGGTGTGGCCCGCGGCGTCGCCATAGGGGTTGCCGGTGGGCCCGGCCGCCCCTGTCTCCGACAGACCCCAGGTGGATCCGAATCGCTCTCTCGACGTCCGCGCCAGCAGCAGCGCATAGGGCTCGCTGGCCGACCGCATGCCGACCACCGCTTCGCGCGGCAGGTCCATCAGCACCATCCGCGCCTTGGCCGTGTAGACCACCGCGCCGCCGAGGAAATAGGCCGAAGCGCCAGCCACCGACAGCAAGGCCGCGGCGATCAGCCCGCCCGCAGAGGATTCGGCGACCGAAACGGTTTCGCCGCGGGCTTTCAACTGCTCTCCCACGACCTGCGCCAAGCGCGTAAGCTCTTCCATATTGCAATCTCCGGTCGCCGGCGATTCTGCGACGCTATGACGCCGTTAAGGTTTCTAGCGCATGACCGAGGGTGGAGTGGAGCTATCCCATGCCGATGCCGATGGCGGAGCTTGAGGACGCCTTGCGTGAGGCGTTCCCGGACGCGGAGATTCATGTGGAGGATCTAGCCGGCGACGGCGACCATTACCGTGCGCGAATCACTTCGGCGGCGTTCAGCGGCCTGAACCGGATCAAGCAGCACCAACTCGTCTACGGCGCCCTGAAGGGCAAGGTGGGCGGGGAGCTGCATGCGCTGGCGCTTGAAACCGTGGCGCGAGACTAGGACGAGCCTGGCGATGCGCTACCGTCACTTCGGCGATTCCGGCAAGGCGGTCTCCGCAGTCAGCCTGCTCCTGACCGAGACGCCGGGCGTCAACAGCGCCGCCCAATGGCGCAGCATGATCTTCTCGGCCATGGAAAACGGGGTCAACTGCTTCGACGCGCCCGCCGGTTGCGAGGCGATCGAGGAGGGCCTGGGCGCGGCCCTGCAGGCGGTCGAGCGCCGGCTGCTGTTCGTCATCCTGCGCGTGCGGGGCGACCATCGGGCGCCAATGAACGCCGCGCGCCTGTCGGAGCTCCTGCGAGGCGCGCTGAGCCGCACAGGCGCGGCCTATTTCGATGTACTCATGCTGGATTCCGCCGCGATCGCGAGCCTGACCCAGGATGGGCGCGAACTCTTGGCTGAGGTGCGCGCCGCGGCCATCGCACTGAAGATCGGCGTCAGCGGCGACGACGACATCGCCGCGTCCTGCATCGGGGCCGAACCGTTCGACGTCCTCGCCACCCCGTTCAACCTGGTCTCAGGGTGGACTGAGCGTCGCCGCCTGCGGGAGGCCGCAGACGCCAACATGGTCATCATCGCCTACGACCCCGCGCCCCTAGAGATGCTGCAGGCGAACGGCGCGGGAGTCGGCAAAGCCACCCACAAGAACCCACTGAACGGCACCGGCACCTACGCCTTCCTCCACGACACCCGCGGCTGGACCGCCGAGGAGTTGTGCCTGGCCTATGTGCTGACCGAGCCGTCGCTGGCCACCGTCCAGTGCCAGATCGCCCACGCCGAGATGATCGAGAAATTGGCCAATGTCGCCGAGCGCGATCCGCCGACCGGCCTCAGCGCCCAGATCGAGATGGCGCGCTTTAGTACAGAACGCGAGCGGCAGAAGAAGCGCGCCTGATCGTCACCTTGACCTGAGGCTGCGCGCTCCCTAGCTCTCATGTGACCGCGCTTTTGAAAGAAACGCCCATGACCGACGTCGCCGTCGCCAATCCGATCCACGATTTCCTGGCCGCCGCCGTCGCGGAGAACCCGGTCGTGGTGTTCATGAAGGGTGTGCCGGAACAGCCGCGCTGCGGCTTCTCGGCCATCGTGGTGCAGATCCTCGATCACCTGGGGGTCGACTTCGTCGGCGTCGACGTGCTGCAGGACGACGCCCTGCGCAGCGGCGTGAAGTCGTTCTCGGACTGGCCGACGATCCCGCAGCTCTACGTCAAGGGTGAGTTCGTCGGCGGCTCCGACATCGTGCGCGAGATGTTCGAGTCCGGCGAACTGAAGTCGCTGTTCGCCGAACAAGGCCTGCTGCACTAACACTTCAGCGGGTGCGGGCGATGAGGCGCGGCGAGGGGTAGAAGCTCGGCGGGTCTTGCCTCGGCGCCCCGCAGATCTTCACCGGATAGGCTTGCGCGCCCAAGCCGGGGACGCGCGGAGCCAGCTTGTAGACCGCGGTGCCGTCTCCCTGCAGACCGCGTGGCGGCGTCCCTCCCCCGATTGTCCCAGCGTCTGCGAAAGGCGCGCCCGGCTCATAGAGCATGTAGGTGAGCATCCAGACCGAGCCGCCCGGCATAGCCGCAGGCAGCATCGGCGCAACGCAACGCCAGTCCTGGCTGTCGATGGGGGCGGCCGTCCAGTCCATGTCCGCCAGTCCTGCCGCCTGACGATAGGCGAGGAAGGCGGGGATCGCGCCGTTCGGCACATACAGGCGGTCGGCCGGGCCTCGCTCGCTCGCGACCTCGGCCAGAGCCGGACGCAGATCGCCGATCGAGTACGGCGGATTGAGCGCGAAGCCCTTGGCGATCTCGGTCAGGCTGCTGGCCAGCATCAGCGCCAGCAACAGCAATAGCGGACCGCGATGCGGGCGCGAGCGCTCCACCAGCCAGTCGAGCCCGGCGCCCGCGGTCAGCACGAGCGTCGGGAGCATGAACAGCGTCAGGCGGTCGTACAGCGGATAGAGCTGCAGCGCAGAGGCCAGGAAGCCCGCGGCGAGGCCAGACCACCCCATCGCCGCAATCCAGGGCGAGCGGCGCGCCAGCAGGCAGACGCCCGCGAAGATCGCCAGGCCCACCGCAAAGCGTGAGTCGCGGCCGAACAGGAACTGCAGCGTTTCGCGCGGCCAGGTCGCGTACCACTTGAGATCGCCGATCGAGGTCGGCGGAAATGGCGCATAGACTTTGCGGACGAAGAAGTCGTGTGCGCCCCCGGTGGTCACCACAGTGTCGGCGGTCTGCGGCGCGTAGAACCCGATCATCAACACCCCGAACGCCGCCAACCAAAGCGCGCCAACCACCCCCAGGGCCAAGGCCTCGACGCCGCGCCTGGCGATCACGCGATGGGCGAACAGCACGCCGCCGACGCCCGCGAGTACGAACACCGAAGCGAGCGACAGGGTGACGGCGACCAGGCCGGTCAGCGCCAGCGCCACGAGCCAGCCCCAGCTGCGTCCGGCCCTAGCCAGAAGGATCACGCCCAGCAGCAATAGCGCCACAGCGAAGAACAGATCCACCTCGTAGGGCTTCACCTCGGCCGCATAGCGCAACAGCGGACGTGACAGCGCGAACAGGGCGAGCGCCGCTAGCGCCGCCCATGGACCCAGCACCCGCCGCGCGAGGGCGCGGAACAACACCAGGCCGCCCAGTCCCGCGACCAGAGATGGCAGGCGCAGGGCATATTCGCTGCGAAACGGCAGGTAGGAGGCGAGCTTCTCAAGCTGCAACCAGCCGATCGGCGCGACCTGATCGTACTCGAGGCGCCCCATAAGCTCGGTCGGGCTGAGGTGGCGGATGTTGAGGGCGATCATCGCCTCGTCCAGCCAGAACGCACGCCCGCCGACGAAGTGGCCGATTTGCAGCAGCGCGCCCACGGCGACGATCAGCCAACCGGCCGCCTCCAGTCGGTTGACGGTCTGGGTGGGTCGGGCGGAGCGATCAGCGTTCAATGTATCGACCAACGCGTGTTTGCGTCCTTGAACCCCGGCCGGAGACGGCCGCCCTGCCGATCGCCAATCCCATAATCATCGCCCTGGCGCTTTGCACGCGAAAGCTTGGGCGCGCCTCGCTTAGAGCAAAGTAACCGCAGGTTAGGCTTTCACGCCGCAGACTTCACCGGGTCAGGGGGCTGCTCCCCCAAAAGGCCAGGAAGGGAAACGGCATGGTCAGCGCTCTGCTATTGAGTGTGGGTTTCGCCGTCTTCGTCGCCGGTCCGGTGGCCTTTTACCGGCCGATGCCGCTCTAGCCGACCGATGCCGCCGGCGCGCAATGCGGCCGGGCGCACGAACTTCGATCATGGCATGCTCGTTGCAGCCTGACAGCTGCGCCGGGGCCTTGCGCCGCCGGCCGTTCTCGCGCGGAATGGACCAGATGACCCTCGAGCCGATGTCGAGCCGACCCGCCTGCCCGCGGCTCGGGCCTGGCCTGCGCGCCTGAAATGCTCGATGTCGCTATCATCGGGGCTGGCCTGATGGGCCGCTGGCACCTGGCCACGGCGCGCAGCCTGGGCGCCAGGATCGTCGCGGTCGTCGATCCGGACGCCACAGCCGCCACGGCGCTGGCCCGAAACGCTCCCGGCGCGCTCACCTATCCCACCACCGAGGCCATGTTGTCGGCGGGCGGCATCGTGGCTGCCCACGTCTGCACGCCCGCGGCGACACACCTGCCCATCGCGCTCGAACTGATCGGCGCGGGCGTGCATGCTCTGATCGAGAAACCGGTGGTCGAGACCCGCGACGAGGCCAAACAGCTGGCGCAGGCCGCGCTCGCCGCTGGCGTGCAGATCTGCCCCGTCCACCAATACGCCTTCCAGCCGGCCCTCAGCCGCGCGATCCGGCGTTTGCCGGCGCTGGGCGCCCTCAGGCGTATCGACCTGGACATATGCTCCGCGGGAGCCGAAGGCGGCCCGGTGGCGCGACAGACCGAAGTGCTGGGCGAGATCCTGCCCCATCCCCTCTCC
>NZ_JAUYQL010000035.1 GCF_030697305.1 Phenylobacterium sp.
CGCCGAGCGGTCATCGGTTGCGGTCAACTGCCCTGGCGACGTTGCGCGATTGCGCCCGAGGCGGCCATCCAGGCGAGCGGGAACTACCAACTGATCCAGGGTGACCAGCGGATTCACGGTGAGCTACTTGGAAAGGGCCGCATCGCTGGATATTATGGACATTAGAGTAGTTATGTCCATAGACTTGTCAAAATGGAAAAATATCCAACGTATTACGTTGTATTATTTTCTTCATTCGACGAAGGCGACGCCCATGGACACTCTACCCGCGACCGAAGCCCGGATGCAGGCCGAAATCGAGGCCCTGCGCGCGCAGCATCCCGAGACGCAGGATCTGTACCGCGAGGTGTGCGTGCTGCTGTTCTTCCGCTATGGGCTGACCCCCACCGCCAACAAGCTGTACCAGCTGGTGCGCAAGGGCAGCATGAGTGCGCCGGCCGAGGCGCTGGCCAGGTTCTGGGAAACCTTGCGCGAGAAGAGTCGCGTGCGCATCGAGCATCCCGATCTCCCTCAGCCGCTGCAGGCCGCCGCCGGCGAGATGGTCGGCGCCCTGTGGCAGCAGGCGCAGGCGGCCGCGCAGGACACGTTGGCGCAACAGCGCGAGGAGGCTCGAGCGACCGTGGTGGCCGCCGAAGGGCTCGCCCAGTCCGCCAGCGCGCGGGCGGACGCGACAGAGGCGGCGCTGGGCACCACAAGGGACGAGCTGCGGACCGCTCAGGGGCGGGCAACGGAGCTGCAACGTGAGCTGGCCCGAGCCCAAGGCGAGGTCACCGCCCAGCAGCGACAGGTCGAAGCCGCCGCGGTCCACCGCCAGGAGATGCAGGCGGCGCTGAATGCAGCCCAAGAGCGATTCACCCGGGAACTAGAACAGCAACGCGCAGTGGCAACGGCGACCGAGGAGCGCCATGCCGGCGAGATGAAACGGGCGCTGTTGGATGTGGACCGCGAGCGCGGTAACGCTGGCAAGCTCCAGAAGGAAGTCGAGCAACTGCGACGCGAGATCGCAGAGCATGCGAATGCACGTCGCCAGGAAGTCCTGGAGCGCCAGCAGCAGATTGACGCGCTACGCCAGCGCAGTGGCGAGTTGGAGGGCCGCATCGCGGAACTACTGGAGCAGCGTGAGCAGCAGACCCGCGAACTGGATGCGACGAGGCAGAGGCTGGAAGCCGCCGCTGTCAAGAGAGCGCCAGCCACTCGCACCGCGCAACGTACCCCAGCAAAGTCCAAGCCCTCCAAAGCCGCGACCTGACTCGAGCGGGCTCGAAGATCGGGGGGTACGGCCCTTCAGCCAAAATCCGCTGATGAAGATGTACATCTTGGTCCGCGACGACATCCCGCTTGGCTTCGCCATGGTGGCCGTTGCGCACGCGTCCCTCGCCGGCTACCTCAGGTTTCAGAACGAGCCTGAAGTGCGAGAGTGGTTGTCCGGGCCGTTCTTCAAGGCGGTCTGCAAGGTGAACGCCAAGGAGTTCGAAAACGCCAAGCAGGTGGCCGACCACGTGGTGCTGACCGAGTCGGCGCTCGGCGACCAGGAGGTCGCGATCGTCTTCAAGCCGCGGCATGAATGGCCAAAGATGTTCAAGTTCTTGAAGTTGTACCGCGACCCGCCTACGTTTATCGGAAATTAGTCAATCCAGATAATTATCCGTTTTGCCTAATTTCCGATAAACGACCGTCACCGGCCCCGGAGGCACAGCGAGAAATCGCGTTGTCGTAAATCATTGGTCTTGAAATAAACGATTTTAGTTTATATACTGACCGCTGATTACCATCAACGCCCATATGCCCTCACTCGTCGTCCCCGCTCAAATTCGCGCGGGCCGCGCGCTACTCGACTGGTCGCAGGAACAGCTCGCCACCGCCGCTGAGGTCGGGTTGAGCACCATCCGCGACCTGGAGAGCCAGAAGCGCCCGGCCGAAACCGCCGCCGCCGCCGCAGTGCGGCGCGCCCTTGAAAACGAACGCGTCATCTTCATCGAGGGCAGTGCCGAGACCGGTCCAGGCGTGTGCCTGGCCGACAACCGCCCCAACATGGTTCGCCGGCCGACCGTCGTTACCCAATGGGATGGCGTTCCTTTCGACATCGAGTGGCAAGGCAAGCCCATGACCGTGTTCGTCTCGCGCGAGGTGCTGGAAGACTTGGAGCAGCTCACCGGCACGCCATCCGACGAAGCGCTGTTGCGTGCCTTCGAGAAGAACCGGGGCCGCATCCTTGACGCGGTGACCAACGCCATCATCGATCCGGGAAATTTCGACAAGCAAGGGCGTCTGTATGTCCGTGGCAAGGACGTTTTCGACGTCGCGCCGGCGCACCTGGGCGGCCGAGGCTTTTCGTTGGAGCAGTTACCCGCCGGAATCCAGTGGTTCCGGCTTCGCCCGCTGCCCAAGCGCCTCTGGCGCGGCGAGCGGCAAGAGCCGGCCGACTATCGTTGGCGCCTCGGCCAGGTTGAACTCGAATCCGGCCGCATCGTCATCGAGAACTCGGTCACGGGTCACAACTTGCCCTTGTACCGCAGCCACATCCGTAACGTGGTACCGGACGTGCCCGCTGCTGATGGCGTGATCGACGCGTTGATCCAACTCACGATGCAGTTGGTGTTCGAAGACGGCATCATGCGGTGGGAGTTTCTATGAAATGGTCGCGCCATGGGTGAAGCCAAGCAGCGAAAAAACAAGCTGCTCGACGCACAGGTTCCATGCATCTTCTGCGGCGGCAACGCCATTGCGACGACGGAGGAACATTGCCCGCCGAGAGCCCTGTTCAGGGACAAGCAATGGCCCGAAGGCTATGTGTTCCCCGCTTGCCACCCTTGCAATGGAGGCTCGTCCAATGACGATCTGATGGTCGCCTTTCTGGCCAAGCTGCAGCCGGGCGCTAACGCCGAGACCTTGAACAAGGGCTCCGGCCTGATGCGAATGGTGCATCGGCAGTTTCCAGGCCTGTTGCAGAAGATGATGGAGAGTTCTGCCGTAGAAGCACGCGCTCAGGCTCGCAGGCTGGGTATGCGGCCGGCACCCGGCCAGACCTATCAGGAACTGGGCATCGTCAACGTGACGGACGCAATGGACGAGTGCGTCGCCGCGTTCGCGGCCAAGCTCTCCAAGGCCGTGTACTACCAGCAGACGAGCAGGATTTTTCCGGTGGACGGCTCGATCATGTTTCAGTGGTTCACCAACGCACAGCGCATCGAGCACGGCCGCATTGCGCTACTCGACGGGCTTGCGGGCCTCGCAGCCATGTCGCCGCCCAAGCAGCGCGCCGGCAAGGACCTGAAGGACCAGTTCGACTACCTGTACTCTCAGGGAGAGAACGGCGAACTCCACGTGCTGCAGGTCGTGTTCGGGGAAGTCTTCGGCTTCGTGACGATATTCAGCCCGGTACCCGGACGGCTGGAGGCCATGGAAGACCGGCTCAAGGCGCGCGCCGGCAGGGATGACAGCCCGTTCAGATTTCTGGGTGATCGCACGGCAACGGAGCAGAATCCAGGCCCGCCCGAAGCATGAATACTGGGGGTCGCTTCCGCCCTAAGTGGCGGATCCCTTGCCGCTCCTGGCCAGCCTGATTGGTGAGGTCTGTGTGGGTTGGCATGCTGGCGTGTGCGCCCCGTCGGACAACGCCGCTATCGTGTCAATCTGTGCACTGAAGGGGCGAGCACCTCGGCCGGCGCACCGTCGCACCGCAGAAAACTGCCTATGTGTCACTTCTGGCCCTATCCCGGCTTGCCCCCCGAGGCGGCGACGCATGGAGTGGCACCGCTACAAATTGCACGAAAAACAGCGCCGCCTAAAAACTGGGCAATCCGTAAGCTGTTGATTCATATGGGGACGAGGCCTCCTTACCGCTACAAATTGCACGAAGAACAGCGCCGCCCAAAATTTCAGCAGTTCGCGCGAACCCTTCCGCCCGTAGCTCCTGGCGCCCTTGGTCTGGCCAAGCTGGTGCGTAGGTGAGTTGGACGCCTCGCGTCCGGAGTCAGCCGCCACCTGCGCGCCGCTTCACCGCCGGCTGCAAGAGCGCATCGGCGTAGCGTTCCACGCCGAACGAGATCAGGCCCCGGAAGTTCACGTTGCCGAAGTGCACCGGCCCCATGCGACGGATCCAGGCATCCTCGATCGGGTGCTTGGCTTTGCGCCAGCCATCTACGACTGCCTGCATCTTCAGGGTATTCCAGGCGATGACGATGTTCGTCAGGAGTGCGTGGGAGCCCGAGATGGCGCGAATCTCGTCGCGGCGCCGGCCGCGCTCGACCGCCAGGCGCCCGTAGTAGATCGCCCTTTGCAACTGGTGCACGGATTCGCCCCGATTCAGCAGTGTGTGAATTTCCCGCCGGAATTCCTGGTTGCTGAAGTAGTCGCACAGGAACAGCGTGCGCAGCAGGCGCCCCAGTTGGTCCGCCGCTTTGTGCATCGAGTCGCCTTGCGCGGCGCTGCCCAGCTTCTCCATGGCGGCCCTGGGCGATACCCGGCCGCCGCGGATGGACGCGATCAAACGCAGCAGCTCGTCCCATCCCTTGCTGATGGCAGGTTCGGAGACGTTGGTGACCGCGATGCGTTCCAGGTTCTCGGGGAGCACGATTGAGCGCGGCAAGTACAGCCTGCGTTCGGCCATGTCTCGCAGCTGAGGGCACAGGTCGAATCCAAGCAGCTTGGCCACCGTCATGCCGACGTAGGTGTAGCCGTGGGTATCCACGGCCAGCAAGGACAACCGCATGCTTTCCTCGTTGCGGACGTTGTATTGCTCGACACCTTCAAGAGCGGCGGAGCTTTGCCGCTCGTTGTGCACGATCGGCTGGTCGTAGATGACGCCATAGGACTCGAGGACGTGGGTGTACAGGCCGACCGCGAAGGTTCTTCGCCGGGGATCGACGCGGGCGTTGTAGAGGTGTCGCGAGGCGTCGAGGGCCATCATGTCCGCAGAAGCCTTGTCACCCGAACCCCAAAGCTCGGCGATCGGGTTCTTGCGTTGGTACTCGACCACCCGTTCGTTGGCCTTGCGCAGGCGGTCCCGTGCCTCCAGCGATCGCATGGCCGCCGAAATGTGCGCCACTTCGATGCCCGGAATCATCGCGGCAACGCCCTTGGCGTCGTTTTCGGTACCGTGGGCCAGCAGCGCCGCATAGCAGGCGACGAGTTCCTGGGTGTTCTTGGCCCGTCGCCCCAGCAGAATCTCGCTGAAGCCGGTGCAGGCGTGCATCTCCACGATCATGTCGCCGAACTGGACCTGGCCGATGATCGAGAACATCGCGTCCCTGCTGCGCTGGATCGCCGCATCGATGGGCAACGCTTCCAGTTTGTGGAAGCGCACCATCCCGTCGGGATCGATTTCCAGCTTGCCGTTCGTGACGGCTTCCGATAGTGCCCGCAGGCCCACGTCCAGGTGAGCATGCAAGCGAGCGAGAAATTTTCGGGGATCGGTGGTCAGGCTGAGCGCACTGATCAAGCCTTGGCGCTCCTTCTTCCATTCGGCCGGAGGGATCAAGAGATCTTCCCGATTGCGAAACTCCCAACTGTGGTCGATCCACAGCCGTCCGCCCCGCAATCCCTGGCGCACCGCCAGCATTGTGGAGGCCTTCAGCGCTGCAAATGCCTTCGTGCGGTCAGCACCATTGAGCAGGTCATGCCAGACGGGACCCGCAATGTCGGCGTCGAAGCCCGCCGGCAGTTCCCTGGCACCTTGCCCGATCAGTTCGCGTAGCGCGACGACTTGCTTCATCGGCCGCTGATCGGCATGCCCCTTCAGGTCAAGGTCAGTGAACGAGTTGAGCAGGGCCGTGACGCGCGTCGCATCGTCGGCGAGCGACTGCCGAACGAGGGCAGCGTGGCTGTTGGGCTGCGATTTCACGTCCTTCGGTAGAAGCTCTTTCAGGGCAGCGATCCGCGCCTCGGCCGAGCGATCGTCGTCATGAATGATCTGCCGCATGGCCTCGGCCTGCTGGCGGTACTCGATTGCGCTGCGTGCCTGTTTGGCAGTCACCCGATTGGTGGCATGGCGCACCAGGTCGTTCACTCGCCGCCCGGTCATGTACATCAGCGTGTCCGTCAACTCGAGCAGCGTGACACGCAGGAAGCAGATCGTCTCCAGCACCTGCGTTTCCTCGACGCGGCGTCTTGACTCAGCCGGCGGCCGGTTGGCGATCGCCTGGGCATAGGCGCGCAATCGCGCATTCGAGATCGAGCTCAATGACCACGTGTCGACGCCGAGTTCCTTCAGGTAGGAGATCTTGTCCGTGACCTCCGTGATGCTGCTCGGACTGTGTTTGCCAGCGGGCAGTTTGAGCCACTCTAGAACAGTGCCCCCAATGCGGCCGCGCCGCGAGGAGTGGACCGCCGCCAGCACTTTGGCCTGTTCATACGTGGGGATTTCGTTGTTGACCGCCTCCAGCGCCGCCTCCTCGGTAGAGGCAAAGGCCGTGCGTGCGAGATCTCGAAGGACGCGATCCGCCGGAAGAAGATGCTGGCGCCCGAACAACCACAGCTCTGCCTCTTGGACGAGTTCATCGACCGATGTGGCTGTCGTGGCCAGGCTCTCCAAGGCCTGGCCAAGTTCAGTTATGACCGCGTCATCTGCGGGCGCGATGGCGGCGTGATCGCGTGCCCATTGTTGATGTTCGTAAAGCGTGGCCACGCGCTGGTAGATCGTCTTGAGCGAAGCGATGGCCGTCTCGGTCACGCCCAACGCTGCACAAAGGGAGCGCAAGAGCGCGCGAGGCACACTTGCCGTTCGATCCAGGGGACGTCCTGTTGCTCGAAGGAAGACCAGCTGGAGCGCAACACCAAGCCGGCGGTCAGCGCGAAATCGTTCTCGAATGGCAGCGATGTCGGCAGCGCTGATCCGAAACGATTGCTCGACGTCGAAGTCCGAAAGGGACTTTGGAAGCTCAGTGGCTCCCACGAATCGCAGATGAATAGGACTCAATTTGTTCCCCCTTGGCCGTGCCGTTTCTGAGCACTATATCGATCAGCACGCGGGGAAAACGATGGCACGCTCCAGGGCGTGCAGGGCCGCAATGCGCGGGTTTACCCGTGCTTCAAGGCGCGGCAATTGGCACGGAAAACAAGATCACCCCAGCGTGGAGATCGTCATCAGCAGCAGCTGGAGGGTCTACCATGGCCTGCACGAGATGCGCGAATTCTTCTCTGAAGACATGGCGCACCGCATACGTGATGCCACGCCGAAGCACGATCTGGCCAGAACGCGCCAGAGCGAGTGCCAGGAGTGGCTGCGCCGGCACCGTCCCGCAGCGCCTTGGCTAGCGCTGGACGACCAGCCCTGGTTGTTCGAGTCAGGCTGCGAGCAACTGCTCTGCGTCAACGGCACCGTCGGATTCCGCGTGGCAGATGCCCAGCGCCTACGCGAGCGCCTGCGGTACCTCGTGAGGCCACTTTCTACCCCAAGTGCCCCTTGACGCCTGGGCGCCGAGAAAACGCCGCGTTAGATCAGCCGCATAGCGCGTTTGGCGCGTGTTGCTACCCTGGGAGTGCACTGCCAACGAGAACGTAACGTGAGTTTAGAAGCTGACGCCAGACCTGTGACAGTTCCCAAGATCCCCCCTGAGGCCAAGTGTTCTGCGGCAGCGGCGTGCTGTTTGAAGAGTGTCACGGCGCACTCGGCGCCACAGACGGGCTGCGCATCTGGTGACGCGCTACGCAGACGTCGGGCCGGAACTCGGACCACCGCCACTGTCACTCGTCTCAGAGGGAGGACGGCAGCCCCTGCCGGCCGGCACCACGGGCTGCCTCGCCGCACTTCAACGTCGCAGTCGGCCGGCGCACAAGCGCATTGAAGCGCGGTGCGTAGCTCACCAGCACTCTTGACCGCGATGACCGCTCCTGGCTGCACATTCAGCCGGGAGCGCCATCGGAGCGCTCCACGCCACTTCATGGCCTCAACGATCCGGCGGAGTAGGAGGCATATGACCACATGTCCATGCACGTCCAACACGATCCACCATAGCAAGCATCCCAGTGCTGCCGCCGCTTTCCGACATCCCCGCAATCCAAGGTTGTCCATGCACGTGCATGGCAATACAATCCTAAATGTGGGTAGGAATGCGGGTAATGACACGACACGGTTTATTGGCGGACAGTGCTGTTCGAAGCCGGAACAAGGAGCCCGGGTACTACTTGGACGGCAATGGCCTGTACCTGCAGGTCAGCAAGACTGGGTCCCGCTCTTGGATCTTCCGGTACACGCTGAATGGGAAGACGCGAGAGATGGGCCTGGGTTCGGTCACTGCGTTTGGACTGGCGCAGGCGCGCGAGCGCGCTCAGCGCGCACGGCAGCTCCTTGCTGACGGAATAGATCCTATCGACAAGCGCGCCGGGGAGCGGAAAGCCAGCGAGGCCCATAGAACCGCTGAACGTGCGCGCTCCAAGACGTTTGAAGACGCCGCGCGCGAGTACCACGAGGCGAGTGCTGATGAGTGGAAGAATGCGAAGCATGCCGCCCAGTGGATCAACACGCTGACGCAGTACGCGTTTCCGAAGTTCGGCTCTCTACCAGTCGGTGACGTTGGGAAGGCCGAGATAGTCTCTGCCCTCGCGCCGCTCTGGAAAACCAAGGCAGAGACTGCGAGCCGTCTCTTGCAACGGATTCGAACTGTCCTCAACTTCGCAGCTGCACGGGATTACAGCCTGGGAAAAGACGCGGAGTTCTGGCAGCAGGTGCGGATCGCACTTGGACCGAATGACAGGGCTCGAAAGGTAGAGCATCACAATTCGTGCCCCTACCCGCTGGTGGGCTCTGTTCTACGGGAAGTCGAAGCTGGCCCATCCTCGGAAATTGTGAGGCTTGCGTTCGAGTTCACGGTGCTGACAGCTGCGCGCTCCGGTGAGACCCGGGGCGCTTTGTGGTCCGAGATCGACGAAGACCGCCTCTGCTGGAACATTCCGGAAGAACGCATGAAGGCAGGCCGCCCACACAACGTGCCGCTCTCGCGTCGCGCAGCCAAAGTGCTGGCGGAGGCGAAGCGCCTGCGCGATGAGGGGTTGGTGACCTCAGAGATGGGTCTGATTTTCCCCAACACCCAAGGCTTGCCGCTAAGCGACATGGTGTTCACGCAGCTGCTCCGACGCATGCGAGTGGAGTACACGATGCACGGCTTTCGCGCGAGCTTCCGCACGTGGGGAAGCGAGCAGACGAAGCACCCGCACGAGATGCTGGAGTTTGCACTTGCGCACACGGTTGGTGATCAGACCGTCCGCTCGTATATGCGCACAGATATGCTCGATCGGCGTCGGCAGTTGATGGAGGACTGGTCCACCTTCGTCGCCGCAAATTCCACTGGAACGATCCCCAGGATTGCTGAAAAAACAGGCGATCTGGCGCTTGCCACCCCGAAAACCACCCAAAAAACAGGTAAATCCGCCCCGAAACCGCTGGAAAAGCGCCAGAAAACGGTAGGAAAACGGGGCGCCTGAAGCAAAACTAGAGGCACGCGCCCCACGCAGCAAGCGCAAAGCACGCTGCGCTCGGACCGGACACACAAGCTCCGGTCCGCTCTCCCACTCCCCTACTCCCTCGCCCGCCAATTTCACGGCCGCGGGCGCGCGCGTGCGGAGCTAAACGAAAGGCTCAGAAATGTCGAATTCACGGCAGGGCGACGCTCGCCCGAAATTTCCCCTTGGCCGCATCTACGCCACCCCCGGCGCTCTCGAACTGCTCGAGCGATTAAATCAGACTCCTCACACCTTCCTCGCACGTCACGTACACGGCGACTGGGGCCTGGTACATCCCGAGGACGCGGCGGCCAATGAGCTCGCACTAGCGATGCACACCCGGATTGTGTCCAGCTATGCGGTCGGACCCGCCGGAGTGGCCGGCGGTGCGGGAGTCATCTGGATCATCACAGAGGCGGACCGCTCAGCGACCACGCTCCTGCTGCCTGGGGAGTACTGAGATGGCGCGCCGCTCACACGACGTTATTCGCTATCTACGCAATTCGCTTTCCGTGCACACCTTGCAGGCGTACGCCAGCGACCTGGATCGATTCAAAAGATCCGGCGGCCGCATTCCTGCCACTGCAGAACAAGTTGCGCGCTACCTCGCTCATGCCGCGGAAGAACTGAAGCCAAGCACGCTGGCCAGGCAGATCGCGGCGATCTCCTACGCGCACGAGCAGCAGGGGCTGCAGTCGCCCACCAAGTCCGCGCTCGTCCGGCGCACGCTTCGAGGAATCCGAAGAACCAAGGGAGTGGCTCAGAAGCAGGCAACACCGATCACGCCAGAGCTGGTCAGAAGGGTGGTGAAGCCACTGCGCTGTCTGTCCGAGGCACAGAACCGCCGCGACGCCGCCCTCTTCCTCATTGCCTTCGCAGGCGGGTTCCGTCGGTCGGAGATCGCCTCGCTCTGTTTCAAGGATCTCTCGTTCACTAAGCAAGGTCTTCTCGTCCGTCTCCGCAGCAGTAAGACGGACCAGTACCGGCGGGGCCGTGATGTTGCGATTCCTAAAGCACCGCGCGGGCAGCAGTGCCCCGTGCGCGCGCTTCGGCTGTGGCTGACCACAGTTGGCGCTATGTCCGAGGACGGACCGGGGCCGGGTTCAGACACTCCCGTGTTCTGCGGGATCGACAAACACGGCAATCTGCGAGGCGGCCTCAACAGCGCCTCTGTGGGCTGGCTGCTGAGGAAGCGCCTCGCACTCCACGGCCTGTCGCCGGAGGGGTTCACGGCGCACAGCCTCCGGGCTGGCCTCGTTACAAGTGCCGCCAAGGCGGGCGTCCCTGTGTGGGCGATCCAGCGCCAAACCGGGCACCGATCCGAAAGCACTGTTCACCGCTACATCCGCGGCCTCAGCGCATTCGACTGCAACGCGGCCTCTGCGCTGCTCTAGCACCCGGAGGACGATCATGCACAACCGAACGAAGGCCGTCATCGCCGCAGCACCTTGGAACGACGCAACAATTCAGGCCATACGAGAGTCTGCCGAACTCACGTGGTCCATCGTTTCCGCTCCGCTCACATACGCGCCGCGGGTCTCAGGCCGCGCGCCAGAGGCCATCCCAATCGATGGGCACGAGGTTTTGTACCGGAGTGACACGCTACAGCAGCTCGCAATCGTGCCTTCTAGCCACCGAACATGGCAGCCGCAGGATGTGATCGACTTCTACCTGCAGCTCGCTCAGTTCTACGACATGCGGCTCACACGGGTCGGCCACATCCAGGGAGGAAGAACGATTTGGGGGCTGATTGAGACGGGCTACGGCTCGCGCTTTGTCGGTAAGCGGTCAGCTTCTTCATTCCTTCTCCTCAGCACCTCGTGCGACAGCAATCTAGCTGCCCGAGCAAGCGCACTGTGCCTCTTGGAGCCAGGGGAGCTGGCACTATCCGCCGCCCTTCGGCCGCATCCCACCATGCGCATACCCCGTACCTTCGAGTTCTTGCCACCGGACACCCTCATCGACATCGGAGATCTCATATCTGAGTGCATCGCGTTTCCTGAGTGCTTGAAGGAGCTTGCGCATCTGCCAATGTCCGACGCCGACGCCAGAAGCGCTTTGCACCTGATTCTGGGCAGCGCACAGGTGCCCGGTCATCGTGCACCTCGGCTCAAGTCCACAGAGGCCGTGCTCATGTTGTTCAAGGCGCAGGCGGGACGCCGACGCCCGACCGCCCTTGATCTGCTCTTTGCGCTCGCGCAACACATCGACGCGCAAGAGCTACGCAAGCGCCCGCACGACGCGCTATACAGCACGTGGTTCGGCGCAGGCGCCAATCGAAAGCAGCTCGCGGTTTCCATACTGCGCGACATGCTGATCACGGTGGTACGCTAGAGCCAAGCCGACGGTGTGACCGCCGTCGGCCTCCTCTCGAAGCCGCGCCAACATGCACTACCTTCGTCCGCTGCTCACTTGCGCAGCCACCCTCCTAATACTTGACCTCGCAGCCCCGTACGTGCTCGAGCGATCACTGACGTCGCATGAACTTATCGCGTTGGCCGGCGTGCTAGCCGTCTGCGCCGCTATCGTGCAGAAAGCGCGTGCGAGCAGGCGCAAGGCGAAACTGGAGGAGATGCGCGACTCGGCCCTGTGGTGACTTACCACGACGGGGAATAGGCTGCTCGCAGTGAGCTACACACCCCAAATTCCGTCTGGCTTCGCATAAAGCGGAATTTACGCGCGTGAAGCCGCAGCCGTGGTGAGCTGGGTCGAGAGGTGCAGTAGGCAGCGGTACCGGGCGCCCAACTATCAGTCGACAAACAGACCTCGGGCGCGTTCGGTTCCGTGCTGTTGCGATAGGACCAGTTATCTGACTAGGCGGGCTGGAATGTTCCGCCGGGCTTGTGCGTCGGATCCTCTGTTCACCTTTCCATACCAGCAGAACCCGTGCTTTCCCCGCGTCGTTTCTTTTGTGCGCCAGAGAGGGTCTCGTACCTTGAGGCGGTCAGCTCCTTGCATAGTCCAGGATCTGCGCCAGCACGGTGCGCCTTGCCTCAAGGTTGTTGCGCCACAGCTTCGTCTCCGCCACGACGACCTGGCCGGGGTTCAGAACTCGAGATCGTCGTTGATGGCGGCGAGGCCTGACGCGCAGGCGTGATCGGCATCTCCGCCGGGCGCACCCGACACGCCGATACTGCCCACCAGTGAACCTGGACGGCGGAATCGATAGGCAGCCCACCGCCGATGGCGACCACGCGCGGCAGTTCCCGGATTCCCGAGGATACCTCCGTAGCCTGGGTGGCACGGGCGAACGCCAGGGTGTCCATCTTGAATGTGACCGCGGTATAGGCCTTGTTCATCGCAGTTTCCGGCGTATGCGGTCCAGGGAGGCGATCGCGCAGCATGACCAGGGGGTGGCCCGCACGGTCGCTGACTGCGACCGCCACTTGATAGCCTGTGCGCGCGCAACTTTGCAGGGCAGCCTGGGCGGCCCGCAACGCAGCCTCTGGGGTGAGGGACCGAAGCACGTGTTCCTCATGGCAGCGCGCGCCCTGGCCCCGTAGAACCTCGCACAGTGCTGTCCCCGGCACGCCGACAAACAACGGGGGGTAAGGGGGTAGTACGCCTGGGCGGCAGAAAAAGAGGCCTACCAGCCTGCCTCCAACCCGCACGAATTCCGCGAACCCCCGAAACTGCTCAAGAATTAGGCAGCACCTGGGCTCGCGAAATATCCGGGCTAGGTGTCGCCGTCGTCCTTCCTCGTGATGGCCAGCGGCGCGGCTCTGCCGCGCGGGCACTGGAGCGAGCGCGTAGGCAGCGCGCGCGTCGCCCCCACAGCTGTGCATCTGCCTGATTGCTGCCGTTGGCGTTCCAATGGGCGCCCCCACTGTTCCTGGGCGCGACGGTGGTCGGCGGATCGCCGCAGTTCTCCGCGCTGGCCGCCAGGCACGCATCCGCAGAAGATGTTGGCTCCGTCCTCATGGTACCAATTGCGTTCGCACTCACCATCGTGAGCATCGCCATCACCAACTGGATGCTGCAGCATGTGCCGGTGCAATGGTTGTTCATGCCGGTGGCGATCCGGCAGGCGATCGTGCTCATCGCTTCCGGCGAATGCTCAGGCAGGCGGACAGCCGAGCGCAAGTGCCGCGCTGAGCGGGCTCCTTGCGCGCAGGCTCACATCATCGCGCGCTCGAACGGTCGCAGCAGCTTCTTCTCGTCGGTGTCCTGCGACGGCGGCTGTGCCAGCTTCAGCGGGTTCTCCGGCTGAGGCTCGTAATCGCCGACTGGGCCATCCACGGGGCCGCCTTCCACGGTTAGCCGCGCCATGTTGCGGCGGTGCGGATAGTAGTCGTGCGGCGCGTAGTGCTGGGTGGACCGGTTGTCCCACATCACGATGGTGTGCGGCCTCCATTTCAAGCGCAGCTGGTAGTCGGGGACCATCGCCTGCCGATACAGAAAATTCAGGATGGTCTGGCCCTCGTCTTCCTTCAGCCCCTCAATGCCGACAGTGAACTGCGGATTCACGAATAGCACGCGACGTCCGGTCACCGGGTGGATGCGCACGATCGGGTGCATGGGGTTGGGAAATTCGTCCTCCAGCTCGATGAGCTTCATGCGCGCAGCCTTGGAGTCTGCGAACATGTGGCGCCAGGGCTTGAAGTCGTGCCGCGCCCGCAGCCGGTGGACGTACACCTTCATGGGCTCGCTCAGGCCGTCGTAAGCGGCCGTCATGCTGGCGAACACCGTCTCGCCGCCATAGGGTGGCACGACCTTAGCCCGCAGGATGGTGGCCATTGGCGGGCGGGCGCGGAATGTCTCGTCCGAATGCCACGAGTCGGTCGGCCCGGCGGGGTTGCGGCCGGAGTTGTCGAACTCGATCACCTCCGGCACGTCGGGCAGGTTCGTCGCGAACGGATGCGTGGACAGGTTGCCGAACCGCTTCGCGAACGCGATCTGGGCTTCGAGCGAAATGTCTTGGTCGCGAAAGACGAGCACCTCGTAGCGCGCGAGTGCGGCCTGCAACCCGTCGAAATCGGCTTGCGCCAGGGGCCGGCCCAAGTCAATGTTAGAGATCTCGGCCCCGATGTGCCCGTTCAGGGGCGTGGCAACGATGGCGCTGTTGTCTGTCTGGGTCATGTCGTGTCCGATGCGGAAGTGGGCGGATGCTACGTTCGGCTCTTGCCATTGACCAAGTCAATCGTCGCCTCCGCAGCGGAAAACGATTGTGCTCGTCAAGTGTCCCGCCACCGACGTGGCCGCTTGGAGCACATACTCTGCCAACAGGCTTTCCCACAGGAGACACTCGATGACGAATCGCAGGATGCTCGGTACGCTGCTCATGGCGTCGCTGGCCATGGTTTTCGGAACGCCGGCATTGCCGCAGGCTTACCCCGCACGGGCGGTGACGATAGGGGAGTGCCGGTGGTGGTCGAAGCGCGTCCGAGCGCGGGCGGATCGATCGGCGCTGCCCACGTCGCACGCAGTCCGGCCGACGGCTACACGCTGCTGCTGGCTACGCTTAGCCACGTCACCAATCCCGGACTGACGGCCGGCAAGAGCACCTGGCATCCGGCCGACGATTTCAGCGGCATCGTGGAACTCGTGAACGCGCCGGTGGTGGCGCTGGTGCCCGCATCGCTGCCGGTGCGGACGCTAAAGGAGTTCGTGGAGTAACGCGAAGCAGCGGCCGGGGCAGCTGAACTACCTGATGCCCGGCGTTGGAACCTCGATGCACCTCAACACCGAGATGCTAAGGCTGAGTTCTGGCATCGAACTGCAGCCCATTGCGTACAAGGGCGTGCCGCCGGGCATGCCCGATCTTCTGACGGGGCGCCTCGCGTTCGCCATGTCCCCCATGTCCGTCGCCCGCGGCCACGTCGCGAGCGGATCGCTGCGCGCCCTAGCGGTTGCTTCGCCGACCCGCGTGAAAGATCTGCCCGACGTGCCCACCTTCGCCGAAGCGGGTTTCCCCGATGCGCAGGTCGTGTCTTGGTACGCTCTCGTCGCGCCGTCGAAGACGCCAGCAGCCGTTCGGCAGCGGCTGAATGAGGAATTCACGAAGGCACTCGCGGATCCAGGCGTGCGCGATCGTCTCGCGCAAGCCGGCGCCATGATCTCCGACCGGAGCACCCCGGAGCAGGTGGACACCATGCTCAAGCAGCAAACGGTTCGTTGGGAACAAGCGCTGAAGAAAATCAAGATCGACAAGGAATGAACGCGGCGTCGCGCCCGAGTGGGAAAACGATGAAAGCGGAAGAGAACGACCTGCTCACGCGGACTGACGCGGGCACGGCCATGGGCGAACTGATGCGGGAGTTCTGGATGCCCGCGCTGCTCTCCAAGGAGCTGCCGGCGCCTGACGCCCCCCCAGCGCGCGTGCGGCTGCTTGGCGAGGATCTCGTCGCGTTTCGCGACAGCAGCGGGCGGGTCGGCCTACTCGACGCCTTTTGCCCGCATCGCAGGGCGGAGCTTTACTTCGGCCGCAACGAGGCGGGGGGCCTGCGCTGCATCTACCACGGCTGGAAGTTCGATGCCGGCGGAAGGTGCGTGGATGTCCCGACCGACAGCTGCACCCCGGCGCAGATGCAACGACTCTCCACCACGGCTTACCCGACGCAGGAGCGGGGCGGCATCGTATGGGCATGGATGGGAAAAGGCGAGCCGCATGCGCTGCCCCCGGCCCTGGCGTTCACTTTGGTTCCTGGCGAGCACACGTATGTCTCCAAGTGCCTGATGCGCTGCAACTACCTGCAGGCGCTCGAAGGCAGCATCGACTACTCGCACATCTCCTTCCTGCACAAGGAAGGAGAGACCAGCTCCGACGTATTCGGCATCGGCGACATGATCCGTTATTCGGACGAGGACGGACGTCCAACGCTGTTCGCCGAGCGCACCGACTACGGTTTGCAGATCGGCGCGCGCCGTGACGCCGGTGCGGAGAACGCGTACTGGCGTGTCGCGCGGTGGCTGTTGCCGTGCTTCGTGATCGTGCCCACGGCGCCGGGCAACGTGAGCCGCATCAACCTGTTCATTCCGATCGACGACGAGAACTGCTGGTGGTACCGGATTCGCTGGCACCAGGACCGGCCGCTGACCGCTGCCGAACTGGATAGCTACAGGGATGTCGGCGAGGACTATGCACCGCTGGTGCCCGGTTCCTACCTTCCGCGCGGGTCGCGCGAGAACGATTACCTGCAGGACCGTGCTTTGCAGCGGCGTGCGTCCTTCACCGGTATTCGCAGCGCGCAGCTGCAAGATCTGGCGGTGCAGGAGAGCCAGGGACGCGTGCATGATCGCTCCCGCGAGAAGCTGATGCCTTCCGACATGCCCATGGCGCAATGCCGCCGTATGCTGCTGGAGGCGGTGCGCAGCCATCAAAGCGAGCGGCAGTTGCCGCCGTCCGCCAGCCGCCCTGAGTTGTTCGGCGGCTATGCATCTGCGGTCACCAGACCGCGCCGCATGACGTTCGACGAAGTGCGTTCAAGCCTCTGACGCACTTGGGGGACACGGGCCCAAGGCTACCTGTCGCGAGTGAGAAGAGCTGCCTGCCGCTCCAGCTTCGTCAGCAGTTCGAAGAGGAATGACGCCTCGTCGTGGGTCAGGCACTCTGCGAGCTAACGGTTGTAAGCCGCAGCCATCAGCTTGGCTTTGCCGTGGATCTGGACACCGTCGTCGGTCAGGCGCAGGCACACCAGGCGTTTGTTGCCCGGGGAGCGTCGCTTGTCCACCAGCCCACGCGAATGCATGTCGGCGACGGTCCGGCTCGCCACGACCACGTCGATGCCCGCGTCCGCCGCCAGGGCCTTCAGGCTCGCATCCGGCGTGCGGGCGAGGTACGCCAGGAGCCTCCATTCGCGGCGGGAGATTCCGAGTTCCCGCTTGTACATGTCGTCCGTCCCACGCAGGCCGACGTGCGTGATACGAAAAAGCCGGTACAGCAGGAAATCCTCGATTTCCTGCGGGTCCTTCAGAGTTGGCTTGCCTTGTGCGCCGACAGGTGCCGGGCGCGAGGGTGGGATGCTCACAGGGGGATTTTCGCGCACGTTTCAGCCAGCGCACGAAGGGCAGCGCCGGCGTCACGACACGGCCTGGTAGTAGATGTTCTGCGGATGGCGCGCCTGGGCGAAGAAGAACCAGCGCTCGGCCAGCAGGCCGGCCGCCTGCGAGGCCAGCGCCAGCAGCCAGGCCAGCGCCGAGCCCGACAGCAGCGCCCAGGCGAGCAGCAGGAGGGGAAGCCCGAAGCCCAGCACCTGGAAGCCCACCCGGGCCATGCGCACTGCGCGGGCCGAGGCGCCGTGGACGAACTCGCGCGTTTTGAACGAGCCGCCGGTCATGCCCATCGACTTCTGCACCACCCGCGCCGCATTGATGCCGGTGGCGGTCTGCGTGGTGGACTTCAGGCCGGCAGTGGTGACCAGCTCTCAAGTGCACGTTCGAGTGCAAACCTCCTTCACACTCGATCCCGGCCGCAGCGCAGGAAGACTCGGATGGCGTGTGCCTGTAGCCTCTATTGATACGGACCGTTCCCGGCCCGTGCCCTCCAGCAGCTCGCCACGGACGAGCGCCCCCTTTTGAAAGCGCAAAGGGAATCGCGCGGGAACCGCTGCTAGGAGGAGTGCAGTTCGCCAGCCGCACTGCAGGAGCTCCGCATGGCTTGCCTCGGCTGCGACGAGCTGCGGCTGAGGCAGCCCGGCACGACTCGTGGTCCAATTACGCTATGGACAAATCCGAACTCAAGCTGGGAGAGGAAACCCTTGACCGCGACCACGAAGAGTTGCACGCGCTCATCACGCGCCTGCTGGGCGCATCCGCGGACGACATGGTGCCTGCCCTCGACGCATTGCGCGCGCACGCGGCGCAGCACTTCGCCATGGAGGACGAGCACCTGCGCGACATGAAGGATGGCAACTCGAAGTGCCACTTGGACGAACATGCCAACGTGCTGAAGTCCTTCGATGAAGTCCGGGAGGTGCTGGTCGGCGCCGCCCATCCGCCCGAAATGAAGCAGCGGGTGGTGCAGAGCCTATCCGTGGAACTGCTCGATTGGCTGCCGCACCACGTCCAGGAGATGGATGCCGGCGTTGCAACCTATCGTTCGAAGCAGCGCTTCGGCGGAGCGCCCGTTCAGATCAGCCGCCGCCCAAAGGCCTGAGCTCGCGCGCCCGCGGCGCGAATTCCTTCGGCGGGCCAGCCTGCTTGGGAAGAACGGGTACGGTGGCAAGAGCCGGGTTCCTTGGTCGCTGACTATCGCAAGCAGCAAGTGGACCGGACACGCGGCACCTCAGATCCACGGGAATCTTATGTTGCTGCAGAACTGCCGCAGCGTGCATGCACAGGCTAAGGGTTGCTGTGATCTGACGGGCGGCCAGCAGGTCGGCCTGCAGCACGTCCTTCCGTTGCCAATGCGGTAGCCAGCGCCCGAAGGGCAGCGGGTCACGACACGCTCTGGTAGTAGATGTTCTGCGGATTGCGCGCCTGGGCGAAGAAGAACCAGCGCTCGGCCAGCAGGCCGGCCGCCTGCGAGGCCAGCGCCAGCAGCCTGGCCAGCGCCGAGCCGGACAGCAGCGCCCAGGCGAGCAGCCCTGGAAGCCCACCCGGGCCACGCGCACTGCGGGGGCCGGGGCGCCGTGGAAGAACTCGCGCGTGTTGAACGAGCCGCCGGTCATGCCCATCGACTTCTGCACCACCCGCGCCGCATTGATGCCGGTGGCGGTCCGCGTGGTGGACTTGGGCTTGAGCCGCGCATTGCGGCGCAGCGACAGCGTGCGGGTGAACCACGCCGGTGCTCTCGTTGGCCGAAGTTGCATCTGACGCGCATCTCGTTGCGCGCGGCAATTTCACGGTTGCTGGTGGTGCTCTCCAGCTACAGACCGCGCCTCGGTTTTAGCCGGTAAATCGCAAAACCGGACGCGTCTAGATGAACAAAGCCCCGGTCGGCTGTTCAGCGTTTTACTGCCGGACGCGGTACTGGATAAGCCGCAGGGCCATGCGATGCGGGACGCCGGGCTGCGGGAATCAAGCAGCTCCTGCCGGCGGCCGTGAAGTACGTGTCCGCGGCCGAGTTGCCTCCCCCCTACAAGCTCCCACTCCCCGTCTCCGGGCCCGCCAGCCGCCGCGACACCCAGGCCGTCGCCAGTCCGAGGAGGATCGCCCACTCCAGCGACAGCGTCACCGTCCCGGCGAAGGTCACGACCATCGGCAGCCGGTCGACCGGCTCATGCTTCCATAGGTGCCGGATCTCGCGCGGGTTCACCAGCCCCCACGCCACGACCACCAGCAGCCCCCCGATTACCGCCAGCGGAAGCCAGCGCGCCCAGGGCGCGACAAAGGACAGGATCACGATCAGCAGCACGGCGGCGCTGACCGCCGCCAGCGGCGTGCGGGCGCCGGCCGCCACGTTCACGCCGGAGCGGTTGAATGAACCGCTGGCTGGATACGATGAGAAGAAGGAGCCGGTCAGGTTGGCCAGCCCCTGGCCGACCAGTTCCTGGTTGCCGTCGAAAGGCTCGTTGGCGCGCCGCGCGAACGCCTTGGCGATCGCCATCGCCTCGGTCACCGCCAGCAGCGTCATCACCAGCGCCGGCAGCACCAGGTTCGGCACCTGGCGCAAGTCGGGCAGCGACAGCGGCGGCAGCGCCCCCGGCAGCGCCTCCACGGTGGCCGGCTGCGCGCCCAGCAGGCCGGCGGCGAGCCAGGTGATGGCGGTGCCGCCGATCACTGCCATCAGGATCGGCGGTATCCAGCGGCTGCGCCGCAGCGCCGCCAAATTGATCAGGATGGTGGCCATGGCGGCGATCACCGGTAGCGCCTGGATGGACTGCCCGGTCGTGAATACCACCCGCAGCGTCTGCGCCACCGATAGCCCGCGCGGCAGGTCGAGTCCGAGCAGCGTGCCGACTTGGCTGTTGACGATCAGCACGGCGGCGCCGGCGGTGAAGCCGGCGATCACCGCATGCGGCACCAGCTCAACCCACTTGCCGACGCGCGCCATCCCCAGCAGCAACTGCAGCGCCCCCACCACGAACGTGAGCGTGAGCACCAGGCCCACGTACTGCGAACTGCCCACCGCCGCCAGCGGTGCCACCAGCGCCATGGTGGTGAGCGAGATGGCATTGGCCGGCCCCGTCACCATCAGGCGGCTGCTGCCGAACAGCGCGGCGATCACGCACGGCATCATCGCCGCATAGAGGCCGTAGGCGGGCGGCATGCCCGCCAGCGTGGCGAAGGCCACGCCCTGGGGCAGCACCACGATGGCCCCGGTCAGGCCGGCCAGCAGGTCCGCCCGCAGCACGTCCTTCTGCCGCCACTGCGGCAGCCAGCGCAAGAAGGGCAGCGCCGGCGTCACGACACTGCCTGGTAGTAGATATTCTGCGGATGCCGTGCCTGCGCAAAGAAGAACCAGCGTTCCGCCAGCAGGCCTGCCGCCTGAGATCCCAGCGCCAGCAGCCACGCCAGCGCCGAGCCGCTCAGCAGTGCCCAGGCAAGCAGCAGGATCGGCAGTGCGAAGGCCAGCACCTGAAAGCCTGTCCGCGCCATGCGCATTGCGTGTGCCGAAGCCCCATGGAAGAACTCGCGCGTATTGAAGGAGCCTCCCGTCATGCCCATGGACTTCTGCACCACCCGCGCCGCCTGGATGCCGGTCGCCGTCTGGGTGGTGGACTTCGGCTTCAGCCGCGCATTGCGGCGCAGCGACAGCGCGCGGGTGAACCACGCCAGCGCCGTGGCCGCCAGCGCCCAGGGGGCGATGTCGGAGGCGAACCCGGGTTCCCCGGCCATTACCGCCAGCGCGCCGGCGGTGACAAAGCCGGAGGCGAGGCCGAGCGTCGTGTAGTTCACCACCGTGAGCGGATGCGCCCATTCCTGGATGAAGCGGATGCAGGCATAGATCATCGCGGTGCAGTACCACAGGAGCACGGCGCCCACGATCGCCATTCCGGCGAGCCAGTGCGGCGCCACCGCGTCGCGCTGCGCCAGTGTGGCCAGCAGGGCCCAGCCGCCTACCAGCGCGATGAACGCCGGCAGCACGATCACCTCGCGCGACATCCAGGAGGTGCGCCACATCAGCACCGTACGCCAGGCGCGCAGCGGATGCCCCAGATGGAAGAAGGAGGCGACCAGGGCCACCAGCAACATGCCGGTGGCCGCCCAAAGCATGGGGGCGAGCGCCGTAGCCGGCGCGATCCCGGCCAGAGTGGCCAACGCCAGTGCCACCACCATCCCCTGGGCGGCGCCGGCGATCGTGGTGAAAAGGATGATCGAGAGGGCTGGCTTCATCGGGCGTCTTTTTCCATTGCACCGCTGCCTGGCTTGTGCTTGCCGGACGCCGGCTCGCCGTTCAGGAAATCGCCCAGCCGGAAATTCGGCTGCGCCTGCGGCACCGTGCTTAGGGTGATCTGGCGCGGAAGGTAGTGGTTGGCCGGCTGGGTCTCCCACTCAGGCATCAACTGGTAGCCGCCACGCTCGCGGATCGCCTGCGAAACCTCGGAGTCCGGATCCTTGACGTCGCCGAACAGGCGGGCGCCAGTCGGACAGGCCTTCACGCAGGCCGGCTTGCGGTCCTGCGGCGGCAGCAGCTCGTCGTAGATGCGGTCCACACACAGGGTGCACTTGGTCATCACCTTGCGTTCCTCGTCGAACTCACGGGCGCCGTAGGGGCAGGCCCAGCTGCAATATTTGCAGCCGATGCACTTGTCGTAGTCCACCAGCACGATACCGTCGCTCTTGCGCTTGTAGCTGGCACCGGTAGGGCAGACAGGCACGCAGGGTGGGTCCTCGCAGTGCAGGCAGCTCTTGGGGAAGTGGATGGTCTGCGTATCCGGGTAGCTATCGGCCTCGAAGGTCTGGACCCGGTTGAAGAAGGTGCCGGTGGGCCGCTCGCCGTAAGCATTCAGGTCCGTCAGCGGGCCGGCCGCGCCCGAGGTGTTCCACTCCTTGCACGAGGTGACGCAGGCATGGCAGCCGACGCAGACATTCAGGTCGATGACCAGAGCAAGCTGCTTGGCCAGTGTTTCGGGGGCTGGCTGGACTGGGTTGTTCATGGCTTCCTGGGAACGAGGTAGGCAAGCACCTTGCGGGCGCCCCCGAGCACGCCTGGGGCGCTCGGCACGGTTGCAATCTGGGGGAAGGTTTCCGCTGGTTCTTCGGGCGCCGCCGGGCGCAGGTTCACCCGCACGTCGTACCAGCCGGCTTGGCCGGTGACCGGGTCGGAGTTGCTGATGTGTCCACCGGCAAAGGGCAGCTCCTCGGTGATCAGGTGATTGAGCAGGAAGCCCTTGCGTGACTCGTCGGCGGCAGGCGCCAACTGCCAGGCGCCGGAACCCTTGCCGATCGCGTTCCAAGTCCAGACCGTGCCCGGCTCCACCGCATCGCTGTAGCGCAGCATGCAGCGCAGCTCTCCCCAGGCGCTGGTCACCCAGGCCCAGCCGCCGTCCTCGATGCCAGCTTCCTGCGCGGTGCGCGGGTTCACGTACAGGTAGTTGTGGCTGTGGATCTGGCGCAGCCAGGCGTTCTGCGAATCCCAGGAGTGGTACATCGCCATCGGCCGCTGGGTGATCGCCGCCAGGGGGTAGCGGTCGGCGTCGATGCAGGCGGTCTCCAGCGGCGCATACCAGAACGGCAGCGGATCGAAGTAGGTGGCGATGCGCTCGCGCAGGTG
This sequence comes from Phenylobacterium sp., assembly GCF_030697305.1. GTDB lineage: Bacteria > Pseudomonadota > Alphaproteobacteria > Caulobacterales > Caulobacteraceae > Phenylobacterium. Next base: position 23,036 of record NZ_JAUYQL010000035.1, read on the forward strand.
CTCCGGCGGCTGGCGGCCCTTGCTCTTGCCCTGCGCGGCCAGCCGGAAGGCCTGCAGCGTGTCCGAGTAGATGGCCAGCTGCACCGGGTCGTTGCGCTGCCGCCAACCCTTGTCCTTGGCGAAGTCCAGGTAAGGCTGGTTCCAGTTGCGCATGTACTGCTGGTCTTCCGGCATGTGGTACTGGAAAACGCAGTTGTTCCTGGCGTACATCTCCCACTGCCGGGGGTTGGGATCGCCACGCAGGTGCTCAGTGCCGTCCTTGCCGCGCCAGCCCATGAGAAAGCCCACGCCCGGCTGGGCCTGGAAGTTGACGACGAAGTCGGGATAGTCCTTGAACTTGCGCGTGCCGTCCTCTCGGGTGAAGGCGGGGAATTTCAGGCGCGAGGCCAGCTCGATCAGCACCTCCTGGAACGGCTTGCAGTTCCCGGTGGGCTCCACCACGGGGACGCGCACGGAATCCACCGGACCGTCGTACTCCGAGATCGGCCGGTCCAGCATGCTCATGACGTCGTGCCGCTCGAGATAGGTAGTGTCCGGCAGCACCAGGTCGGCGAAGGCGACCATCTCGCTCTGGAAGGCATCGCACACCACCAGGAACGGAATCTTGTAGTTGCCGTCCTCCCCGCGCGCGTTGAGCTTCTTGCGCACCTCCATGGTGTTCATGGTGGAGTTCCACGCCATGTTCGCCATGAAGATCAACAGTGTGTCGATCTCGTAGGGGTCACCGCGCACCGCGTTGGTGATGACGTTGTGCATCATCCCGTGGGCCGACAGCGGGTGCTCCCAGGAGAACGCGTGATCGATGCGCAGCGGCGTTCCGTCCTCGTGCACCGCCAATTCGTCGGGGCCGGCGGGAAAACCCAATGGCGCCGCGTTCAGCGGCGTGTTGGGCTTGATCATGGACGGGTCGTTGAAGGCCCGGTAGTTCGGCACGATGTGGCGCGGGTACGGCGCCTTGTGGCGGAAGCCGCCGGGCGCGTCGATGGTGCCCAGCACGCTCATGAGCACCGCCAGCGCGCGCACCGTCTGGAACCCGTTGGAATGCGCCGCCAGCCCGCGCATGGCGTGGAAGGCCACCGGCCGCCCTTGGGTGGTGGGGTGCCGCTTCCCCCACGCATCGGTCCACGGAATGGGAAGTTCGAAGGCCTGGTGCAGCGCCGTCTCCCCCACTTCGCGCGCCAGCTGGCGGATGCGCTCGGACGGGATGCCAGTGATGTCCTCTGCCCACTCGGGCGTGGTGTCGGCAACGCGGTCTCGCAACAGCTGGAAGGCTGGCGCCACACGCGTCCCGTCCGCCAGCTTGTAGTGGCCCTCCAGCGCCAGTTGGCGCCCTTCCTCCACGCCTTCCGGATAGGCCTGCACCACCCGGCCGCTGGCCAGGTCCCATGCCAGCTTGTTGTGCGGGTGGCGGCCGTCGCCGGGCGGGCCGGCGGCGGGATCGAAGGCGAACAGGCCTTCGCGCTCGCCCTCGTCCAGCACCACCAGTTGCGGCGCATTGGTGAACCGCTGCAGGAAGGACCGGTCGACCAGGCCTTGCGCGAGCAGTTCGTGCAGCAGCGCCATGAACAGTGCGCCGTCGGTGCCGGGGCGGATCGGAATCCACTCGTCGGCGATCGCCGAATAGCCGGTGCGCACGGGGTTGATCGAGATGAAGCGGCCGCCCTTGCGCTTGAAGTCGCCCAAGGCGATCTTCATCGGGTTGCTGTGGTGGTCTTCCGCGGTGCCTATCATCACGAACAGCTTGGCGCGATCCAGGTCCGGGCCGCCGAACTCCCAGAAGCTGCCGCCGACCGAATAGATCATGCCGGCAGCCATGTTCACCGAACAGACGCCGCCGTGCGCCGCATAGTTCGGTGTGCCGAACTGGCGCGCGAACAGGCCGGTGAGGGCCTGCATCTGGTCGCGCCCGGTGAACAGGGCGAACTTCTTCGGATCGGTGGCGCGGATACGGCCCAGGCGCTCGGTGAGCAGCTCGTAGGCGCGCTCCCAGGAGATCGGCTCGAACTCACCCTCGCCCCGCTCGCTGCCTGGCCTGCGCAGAAGCGGCTGCGTCAGGCGCGCAGGCGATACCTGCTTCATGATTCCCGCGCTGCCCTTGGCGCAGATCACGCCCTTGTTGATCGGGTGGTCGGGATTGCCGTCGATGTACCGGACCTGCCCGTCGCGCAGGTGCACGCGTATGCCGCAGCGGCAGGCACACATGTAGCACGTAGTCGTCTTGACCTCGGTGTCCGCGGTGCTGCTCGCGGTTGCATCGTGCACCGGCTCGCTGGAGAGGAACTTGAACATAAGCTTATGCTAGACAGCGCACAGATTCGTGTGCCGCATAATTCCGGTTGCAGTGAATCAGAAAATCGATCAGAGACTGAAGCTCACGCTGCGCCAGCTGGAGGTGTTCGCGGCGGTGGCGCGCGGCGGCACGACGCGGGCCGCGGCTGACGAGATCTCGCGCTCGCAGTCGGCCGCGAGTAACGCGCTCGGCGAGCTGGAGGCCGTGCTTGGTGCGCAGCTCTTCGACCGGGTGGGCAAGAAGCTGGTCATCAACGAGAATGGGCGGGCCCTGCTGCCGCGCGCGGCCGGAATCCTGGAGCAGGCGGTGGAGACGGAAGCCCTGTTCACCGCGGCCCATGCGGCGTCGCTGCGGCTGGCCGCCAGCTACACGATCGGCGAGTACCTGCTCCCGGTGCTGATCGCCAGGTGGAAGCAGGCGAACCCGCGCAGCCACGTGCTGCTGGATATCGCCAACACGCATGACGTGTTCGAGCGGGTCGCCTCGTTCCGCTCCGACATCGGTTTCATCGAGGGGACCCACAGCCACCCGGAGCTCTCGGTCAGCAAGTGGCGCAGCGATGAGATCGTCGTGGTCGCCGCCGCTGGCCACCCGTTGGCGGAACGCCGCGCCGGCGCACGCCAGCTGAACCATGCCACCTGGGTCCTGCGCGAACCCGGCTCTGGCACTCGGGAAGCCTCGGACCGCTGGCTGATCCCGCATCTGACACAGATGGAGGTGGAGCTCGAGCTGGGGAGCAACGAGGCGGTCAAGCGCGTCGTGGCCGCAGGACTGGGCCTGGGGTGCCTGTCCCGGCTGGCGGTGAAGGAGGCGATCGCCGAGGGGTGGCTGGTGGAGCTTGCCACCACCCTGCCCCCGATGCAGCGCACCCTTTCCATCGTGCTGCACCGGGCGAAGAAGCTGGGCGCCGCAGCCGAAGGGTTCCTGCGCCACTGCACGACGGACTGACACGGCCCGAGGACGATCGATTATTCAGGTCAATGCGACCTGAATATTGCGTTCTCGAACTTCAGGCGGGCGCTATGCTGTCCGTATGCGACCCGACGTGGGGCCCACCGCCTGCCTCTCCTTCGAACCCGACGAAGCTCGCCGCCTGCTGTGGCTGCCGCTCGCTGTGCGCCACAAGCTGGACGGCTGCGGACTGCGGCTGTCGCTGCTCGAGTGGCAAGCGCTGCCGCTGGACACGCGTGCGGAACTGCTGCACCTGCCTGCCGGGGCGGACTTCGCGCTGTGCGCGCTCCACGCCGGCGCCAGCCGCGACACGCGCCTGCGGCAACCGGTGCGCCTGGAGGCTTACGAGGTCGCCCAGGCGCTGGACTGCGATGCCGCCGCAGCCGGTGCTTGGCTCGCGGCTGCGACGCCGTTTGCGCACTATGTTCTCAGCAGGCGGAATCGGGCTGAAACTTGGGTGGCCGCCGGCGGAGTGGGGCTCGCTGCGCGGTGAAGGGGACGCGTACAAGCGCGAATCAGTGCGGCGGCCGATCCCAAGCAACGCGAACGCGAGCTGGAGGCGGAACTGAGCGAGCTCACCTCCTCGTTCCTCACTGCAGAAGCCTTCAGCGTGGAGGACAATCATCGACCCGCGTGACACGCGGCGGTAGTGTGCCGCCTCATCGATGCACGCGCAGTCGCGCATGCACAGGTTCCTCATGCGTGCGGACTCAACGTCCCAGCAGGGCTGAGGCGGCGATGCTGACGCCGGTGGCGAGAAGCAACACGCACACGATCCTGAGCACCGTCTCGCGTCGCCAGCGGGGGGGATAGCGTCGCAGCAGCCAGGACGTCCCCAGCACCGCAGGGGCGGCGAGCAGGATCATCTTCAGCGCAAGCAGGCTGAACTGTCCCGTTGCCAGGACGACGACAATCCGCATCACGCTCATCGTGGTCAGCGCGGCGACCAGGGGTCTCCTCGTTTTCAGTGCAATAAGTGACGGTACGAAAAGCTAGCACTGGCGCGGAGGTGGTGTTGGTAGATCGTTGATTTCATTGACTTTCCTGTTCACTTTCAAATCTGCGATTCGTGGCGTCAAACCGTGGTC
>NZ_JAUYQL010000135.1 GCF_030697305.1 Phenylobacterium sp.
AGCTCCACGAAGGCGCCGTAGTCGGTGATGTTGGTGATCCGGCCGGTGAACTACGCGCCCACCGGATACTTGGATTCCACGACGTCCCACGGGTCCGACTGGAGATGCTTCATGCCCAGCGAGCTGCGTTGGGTGTCGGGATTGATCTTGACGATCTGCACCTTGACCGTGTCGCCCACCGCCAGCACCTGGCTCGGGTGGTTGACGCGCTTCCAGCTCATGTCGGTGACGTGCAGCAGGCCGTCGATGCCGCCCAGGTCCACGAACGCGCCGTAGTCGGTGATGTTCTTGACCACGCCTTCGCGGACTTCGCCTTCCTGCAGCTGGCTGACCAACTCGGTGCGCTGTTCGGCGCGGGCTTCTTCCAGAATGGCGCGGCGCGAGACCACGATGTTGCCGCGCGGGCGGTCCATCTTGAGGATCGCGAACGGCTGCTCGCGGCCCATCAGCGGACCGACGTCGCGCACCGGACGGATGTCGACCTGCGAGCCGGGCAGGAACGCCGAGGCGCCGCCGAGGTCGACAGTGAAGCCGCCCTTCACGCGGCCGACGATTGAGCCGACCACCGGTTCGTTGCGCTCATAGACGCCTTCCAGACGCGTCCACGCCTCTTCGCGGCGGGCCTTGTCGCGGCTGATGACCGCCTCGCCCATGGCGTTCTCGACGCGCTCAAGGAACACCTCGACGGCGTCGCCGACCTTCAGCGTGGGCTTGCCGGCGTCGTCGACGCCGAATTCCTTGATCTGCACGCGGCCTTCGGTCTTCAGGCCGACGTCGATGATCGCGAAGTCCTTCTCGATGGCCACGACCTTGCCGTGCACCACCTGGCCTTCCATGAAGTCACGTCCGCCGAGGGACTCGTCGAGCAGCGCGGCGAAATCGTCACGCGAGGGATTGAGGCTTAGATCGTCAGCCATTTGGCTCTTTCAGGTCTGAATGACGCGAGGCCGGCCGGCTCGCACATGCGAATCCAGCGTCGGAGTCCCGGCGTCTGTTGGGGGTTGAACCGAAGGCGCGAGGACCGCGGCCCCTGTCGAAGGGAGGTCGTTCGCGTAGAAAAGTCGCCCGCAGCCGTACGAGGAAAAGGCGCGATGGGATTACCGTGGACCGTTCAGGCCCGGCCGGCGCGCGCCGCCTCTACGATGCGGCGGGCCGCATCGGCGGCCTGCTCTATAGTCATTTCCGAGGTGTCCAGCAAGACGGCGTCGTCGGCGGGCCGCATGGGCGAGGCCGCGCGGCCGCCATCCCGCTCGTCGCGCAGCCGGATGTCGGCCAGCACGTCAGCGAGTGAGACGCCTTCACCCTGCGCCTCGAGTTGCCGATGGCGGCGCTGGGCCCGCACCTCAGGCGAGGCCGTGACATACAGTTTCGCCGGCGCCTCAGGCGCGATCACCGTGCCCATGTCGCGCCCGTCCAGCACCGCGCCGCCGGCCTGGGCGGCGAAACTGCGCTGCAGCGCCAGGAGGGCCGCGCGCACCGGAGCGTGAACCGCGACTCGGCTGGCGGCCTCACCAGCGCGGCGGGTGCGGAAGGCGGGATCGGAAAGCGCGTCCGGCGTCAGAGCGCGCGCCTGGGCGGCGGCGGCGGCCGGATCGTCCAGGTCGCCGCCCGCGCGCTCCAACAGCACGCCGACTGCTCGATACAGCAGTCCGGAATCCAGCACCGGCAAGCCGTAAGCCTCGCCCAGCGCGCTGGCGATCGTGCCCTTGCCGGACGCCGCCGGCCCGTCGACGGTGATGACGAAGCTGGTCATACCCCTCCTCTCCCCCGCAAAGCGAGAGGGAGAGGGGTCACGCGACGATCTCGCCGCCCAGCCCGCGCATCAGCTCGACGAAGCCGGGGAAGCTGGTGGCGATCATCCCGGGCTCGTCCACCTCGACCGGCGCGTCGGCGGCCAGCCCCAGCACCAGGTGCGACATGGCGATCCGGTGGTCGCCACGGGTGGTGACCCGCCCGCCACCCGCCACCGCATGGTTGGCGCGCGCGGTCCCGACGACGATCAGGCCCTCGGGTTCCTCTTCCACCTGGGCGCCGCAGGCCGCCAGGCCCGCCGCCATCAAGGCGATACGGTCGCTCTCCTTGACCCGCAGCTCGCCGATGCCGCGCATGGCGGTGGGTCCCTCAGCGAAAGCCGCCGCAGCCGCCAGGATCGGATATTCGTCGATCATCGAGGGCGCGCGGTCGGGCGGCACCACGACCCCATGCAGCGCCGAGTGGCGGGCGGTGACGTCGCCTACCTGCTCGCCGCCTTCTTCGCGGGCGTTGGAGATCGTCAGGTCCGCGCCCATCTCGCGAAGCGTCGTGAACAGGCCGGTGCGCAGGGTGTTGAGCAGCACGCCCTCCACCGTCACCTCCGACCCCGGCGTGACCAGGGCGGCGACCAGCGGGAACGCCGCCGACGACGGATCTCCCGGCACCCGCACCTGAGCCGCGCTCAGCGACTGGCCGCCCGGCAAGGTGATGTAGCGCCCGTCGGCGCGGTCCTCGACCTCGATGCGCGCGCCGAACGCCCGCAGCATCCGCTCGGTGTGGTCGCGAGTGGGCTCCGGCTCGATCACCTGCGCCCCGCCCTCGGCGTTCAGCCCAGCCAGCAGAACCGCCGACTTCACCTGCGCCGAGGGCTCCGGCAGCCGGTAAGAGAGATACTTCAGCGCCCCGCCTTGCAGGGTCAGCGGCAAGCGCCCGCCCGAACGCCCGGCCCAGCGTGCGCCCATTTCGCTCAAGGGGTTCAGAACCCGGCGCATCGGCCGGCCGCGCAGCGACATGTCGCCGGTGAAGGTCGCCGCGAGTTCATAGCCCGCCGCCGCGCCCATGATCAGCCGCGCGCCGGTGCCGGAGTTGCCGCAGTCGACCACGTCGCCCGGTTCCTCAAGCCCGCCTCTTCCTTCAATCTTCCAGCGCCCGTCGCCCAATCGTTCGACCTTGGCGCCGAAACTGGCCATCGCCTGGGCGGTGCGCAGCACGTCCTCACCCTCGAGCAGGCCCTCGATCTCGGTGACCCCTTGGGCCAGCGCGCCGAGGATCAAGGCGCGGTGGGAGATCGACTTATCGCCGGGCGCCCTGATGCGACCGCGGAGCGGGCCTGCGCGCCGCGCGGTCAATCCTGCCGCCGTCATGGTGAAGACGCCCTCCGGAAAGGCTTAAAATGGCTTGGGGATTGCTTTTGACAGTGGCGTTCGCGCGTGGCAAGGGAGCCCGCTTCCAAGTCCGACGCAGAGAAAGTCATAGCCTTTGGCCAATCCCGAGCTGGGCACCAAACAGATCTGCCCGAACTGCCAAGCCAAGTTCTACGACCTCGGGCGACGCCCCGCCGTCTGCCCCAAGTGCGCCAACGAATTCGACCCTGACGAGGCGGTCCGCACCCGCCGGGTGCGCACCCGCGCCGTGGCGCCTGAGCCCGACGAGGCCGAAGACCTGGTCGTCGCCGACGCCGACGAGGCGGAGGACGAAGAGGAAGAAGAAGAGGAAGTCAGCGCGCCAGAGATCGATGAGCCGATCGACGATCCGGTGATCACCAGCGACGACGACGAGGACGCCGAACCCGGCGTCGCGCCCGCCGCCGAGGACGACCTCACCGAATTCAGCGAGGACGACGAGGATCTCGAAGACGACGCCGACGTGCCGTTCCTGGAGGACGACGAAGACGACGAATTCGACGAGACCGAGATCGACGGCCTGCCCGGCGAGGACGACGAACGCTGAGGAACAGATGCGCGCGGTCGAATTCCGCAACAAGGCGGCTTGATCGCGCGCAATCGTTTGAATAGGTTCCGCGCCTTCCCGGACCGGCGGAGACGCCGGGGCGCGAAACCCGAAACGACCCCGGGGCTATAGCTCAGCTGGTAGAGCGCTTGAATGGCATTCAAGAGGTCAGCGGTTCGACTCCGCTTAGCTCCACCATGAAGCCCTCCAGCAACCCGCTGGAGGGCTTCACCATTTTCAGAAGGCGGCATCAACGGATTTGGCCGAAAGGGGCCATCAGCCGGGCCCCAGTTTGCGTTTTAGGGGACGAAATGTAGCGCCTGCGCTGCAGGGGCATCGCGCACCACACCTCTCCCACGGGTCTTAAGACGATAGCGGAATTCGCGGTCGGGCCTTCCTCCGCCGCCCCCAGCGCCCCCAACCGTTCTCAAGGATGAATACGGCAGCGAGACGAAGGCCGCGCGCCGGGTTCAGCGGAGCGCGCAAGGCGCATCGCCTGTGCGACAGGCGAGCTTCAAAGGACCGCGCGAGGGCAAATGGCTGAGGAAGTCGTCCAAGAACGCGAGCTACCGCCGCGGTCGCCATGACCAATGAAGACTAGGCCCCCTTCGGCGACCTTGCTGGCGTCGCCGCCGCGCGTGTACGCTTGCGCTATGGATCTTCGGAACATGCGCCAAATGCTCGCGGTGCAGGCGCATGGAAGCTTCGCCCGGGCGGCAGAGTTTTTGGGTATTTCTCAACCGAGCCTGTCCACAGCGATCGCGCGGCTCGAAGACCAACTGGGCGTTCGCCTCTTCGATCGAACCCCGACAGGCTCGGAGCTTACGCCCATCGGCGAGATCATCGCGCAACGTGCTGTCAGGGTTCTGGCCGAGACGGAGAGTATAATCCGCGATGCGGAGCTGATCGCTGGTGGCGAGAGCGGGCTGTTTCGCCTGGGGGTCGGCGCGGCTTTGAAGCCCAATTTCCTGCCGCGCTACGTCCGATTGATCGCGGAGCAGCACCCGGCCTTGAGCTTGCACATTGATGTCCACGATCGCGATAAGCTGCTCCCGCTTCTCAAAGCGCGAGAGCTTGATCTGGTGGTGTGCGCGGTCGGCGACGAGATCATGGATGAGGCCCTTGTCGTCACCCCCATCATGGCGGCCAGGGTGGTCGCCGTGAGTTCACCGAACCATCCCCTCGCGGCCGAGGGACCGATTTCGGTCGCTCGCTTCGCCGAATTTCGCGCAGCGGGCTCCATGGTCGGTTTGTACACCAACACCGAGATCCTTGGGCTGCGCGATGATAGCGCACGTCCATCACATTATACCGCCAGCGACTATGACCCCCTGGTGACCTTAGCTTTGAGCGGAGCGTGTACGCTGATCGCGCCCCTCTATGTGGTTCAGTCACTCCTCGACGCAGGAGAGCTGGTGCGATTGGACCTCGATTGGACTTTCGCGGTGCAATTCGTCGCGATCACCACACGACCGTCCAGCTACTCGCCCATCGTTGCAAAGCTAGTGCTCTATGCGGCAGAGGTGGGTTTCGCCCTCCAGGACGAGTCTGGAAAGACTATCCCGTAGGAATCTATTCTGGCTCTTAGTTCGGATCGGCGTTGGCGCAGGAACCCCCTTGGATTCCGTAGAGGGCTTCGGCCGATATCGCCCGGCCATGCCAATGAATGGCGGCGTCAATGAGTAGTTTCTTTTCTAGCGGGTTCGCAGTTTTCTGCGCCTGTTCGAACAGCCCTGCTGCGAGTTTCTTGTAGGCGTCTATCGTAGACTGAGATGACATGGCTAACGGTGATCCTCAGGGGATGTCGCCGTCGTCTAATGGCTTCTCGAACGAAGGTGCGGAACCCGCTCATATTTGCGAGGTCCAGTAGCCTCAGCCTATAACTGCCCATGGGGACCTAAGCACGATCGTGCTTAGGTTGGGCGCGATCTTGGTGATTGCGCCATCTGGGAATAGCCGGATCCAAGCGGTGCGCGCCGCGAAGCGGTCTCCAGCCGCTCGGCCCTGGCGTTCGAGAGGTCAGCGCTTCGACTCCGCTTAGCTCCACCATAAAGGCCTTTCCGACGATCACCCCTGCAGAGTGACGTACAACTCTCGCTCCAGCAGCCACTGGCCGCGGCGCTCCCGCCAGGCGGCCAGATAGACGCCGCTCATCTCGATCCCGCCCTTCCAGCGTCCGGCCCAGCGACCCGCCTCGGCGGCGCGGGCGCCGTCTGCGGCGAGTTCGACGCTCTCCGTGGTGCGCACATAGTCCACGAAGGCGGCCTCGGCGAACTGGCCGGCGAAGGCGGCGACCACCGCATCCGCGCCGTGGATCAAGGCGCCGTCGCCGGCGATCAGCACCATGTCGTCGGTCAGGTGCGGGCGTAGTCGGACGGCGTCATGGGCGGCGATGAGGCGGTTGGTCAGTTTGCGTTTTGCGCGGATCGCGGCGTCGGGGGCTGGCATTGCAGGACCTTGATCGAGCGTAACGGGAGTGGTCTGGATTCAGCTTGGCCGCCAGGCTGAAGTCACCCTCGAGGATCTCTTGCAGAAAGCACAGGTGGCGGCGAACCCGGAATCCTATGTCGCAGGACTGGCGGGCTGGCAGGCCGATTGCGTCCGCAAGTTGCGCGGCGCCGTCACCTCGGCCGCCCCGTTCTCCGAGACGATCAAGTGGGGCCACCTGGTCTATCTCGCCAACGGCCCGGCCGTTCTGATCCGCGCGGAGGCGGACAGAGTCCTGCTGGGGCTGTGGCGTGGCCAGCGGTTGAAAGCGATCGAACCGCGCCTAGAGCCAGGCGGCAAATACGAGATGGCCCGGCTCGTTCTGCGAGAGGGTGACGCGCCCGACACCGCCGCCCGATTGGCCGCCGAAGCCCACAGGCTCAATGTGGAACTCGGCGATCCCACCGACCTTTCCCGCTAGCCTTCATTCGCCCTGCCCACGGCGCGCGGCGACACCGCCTGCCCACAATCCGCCTGATGGAGTTTGCCTGTGCTGCCGATCGCCCTGCTGGTCTGTTCCAACCTGTTCATGACGGTAGCCTGGTACGGGCATCTGAAATTCACCGACAAGCCGCTGTGGGTCGTGGTGCTGGCGAGCTGGGGGATAGCGCTCGTCGAGTACTGCTTCGCCGTGCCGGCCAACCGGCTGGGCTTCGCGCAGGGCTACACGGTCGGCCAGCTCAAAATCATCCAAGAGGTTATCACCCTGCTGGTGTTCGCCGGCTTCGCCACCTTGGTGCTGGGCGAGAAGCTGAAGTGGAACCACGCTGCGGCGTTCGCCTGCATGGTCGGCGCAGTGGCCTTCATCTTCGCCGACGACATCCGCCTCTAGGCAGCACATTGCTGCACTGCAACGCATCCAAAGCGCCCGCTCGCGCGTACCTGCCGTCCGGCGCTTGGCCGGATGGAGGATTTGATGTCGAGATTCACGATAGCCGCGGCGAGCGTCGCAGCTTTGTCGGTGCTGGGCGCCGGAACCGTCGCGCAGGCGCAAGCCGCTGACTGGACGGGCTTCTATGTCGGCGCGCACGCCGGTGCGGCCAGCCAGTCGGACAACGACGGCGAAAGCATCCTGTTCGACACCAATCTCGACGGGAATTTCAACAACACGGTGAACACCGCGGCGGGCGCCAACGCCTTTTCGCCCGGCTTCTGCGGCGGCGCGGCGGCGGCCTCGACGCCCGGGGCCGGATGCGATGGCGACGACGACGGTCCCGAGTTCGGCGGGCGCGTGGGCTACGACATGCAACTGGGCTCCTTCCTGGTCGGCGCGGTCGCCGAGGCCAGCCGAACCGACGTGACCGACAGCGTCAGCGCCTTCTCGACCACGCCTGCGCAGTACACCATGACCCGCAAGCTCAAGGGTCTGGCCGCAATTCGCGCCCGGGCCGGCTTCATCCTCGACCGCAACCTGATCTACGCCACCGGCGGAGCGGCGCGCGGCGAGATCGACCACACCTTCGGCAGCACCAACACCGCCAACACCTTCGTGCTGTCGGGCGACGACCACGCCGATGGCTACCAGTGGGGCGGCGGGCTGGAACACAAGCTCACCGACAATGTGAACCTGGGCGTCGAGTACATCTACACCAAGCTCGATGACGGCGGCGCGCGCGTGCGTTCGCAAGGGCCTGCGCCGGCCAACAATCCGTTCCTGCTGGTCAACGCCTCCGGGACCGACTTCCAGCGCAGCGAACAGGACTTCGAAGTCCATTCGGTGCGGTTCACCGCCAGCTACCGGTTCTGACCGACATGGCGCCCGGGATGCTCGGCGATCACACGCGACGCGGCGTCCTGGGCGCCGCCCTTTCCCTGGCGGCGGCGCCGGGGGCTTTCGCCGCGCCGAGCGGGAGGTTGCGGTTCAAGGTGTTTCGCAACGGCGTCCTGGTCGGCGAGCAGGTGACCACCATCGCCGGCGCGCCTGGCGCTCAGACCGTGACGACCGACGCCCAGCTGGTGGTCAAGCTCGGCCCGGTGCCGGTTTTCCGTTACCACCACCACGCGGTGGAGCGCTGGCAGGCCGGTCGCTTCGCCAGCCTCGAGACCACCACCGACAGCAACGGCAAGCATGAGCGGGTGTCGGCGCGTAGCGGCCCGGCCGGCGTCGCCATAGAGACCGCAAAAGGCAAGACGACGGCGCCGGCGAACGCCCTCCCCTTCACCCACTGGAACCCGCAGGTGTTCGCCGGCGCGCCGCTGTTCAACCCGCAGACCGGCAAGCTGCTCAAACTGTCGGTCAGCCGTCATGGCCCCGAGCGCCTCGCCCCGCCCGGCTCCCCGTCCGTGATCGCCACCCGATGGACAGTGCGCGGCGACGCGGAGATCGACGACTGGTACGACGCGTCCGGCGTCTGGGTGGGCCTACGTGGCAAGCTCGAGGACGGCTCGACGCTGGAGTACCGCCGCTAAGCGCCCGCTTGCCGCATCTCGGCGCGCAACTATGGTGAAGGTCTTCGTCCCTGGAGCGCCTTCCTATGCGTCTGCTGGTTCTTGCCCTCGCCCTTTCCGCCGTCACCGCGGCCCAGGCCGCGCCCGCACCGCTGACGCCCGCTGACAAGGCGGCCGCGTTCAAGGCCGCGGGCTTCAAGGCCAAAGGGCGCGAATGGGTGCGCTGCGACGACACCCAGACGAGCTCACACCAGAACGGCTCCATCGAGGTCGCCGACCTGAACGGCGACGGCGCCCCGGAAGCCTGGGTCCGCGAGAGCAGCGTGTTTTGCTACGGCGCCACCGCAGAGGCGTTTGTGTTGGTCACCAAGCGTCCGACTGGCTGGACGATCCTGCTCGACGAGGTGGGCGTCGCGAGCCCCTTGGCCACCAAGCATAACGGCTGGCCCGACATCGAGGTCGGCGGCCCGGGCTTCGGCCCGTCGCCCAAGTACCGCTACAACGGCGTGAAATACCTGGCCGGGCGCTGAGCCCGGCGCGGCGTTGAAACGGCGCAGCCTGATCCCCAGATAAGTCCTGTCTGGCGGCTGCGCGCCTATGCAGGGCGCTGCCGCCAGAGAGTCGCTTGTTCGAGGACTCTTCTTGCGATGAACCGGTCTCTGCTGTTCGACAGCCCTTTCCTGCTCGGGTTCGAGCATACCCGCGCGCTGGCGGAACGCGCCGCCAAGGCGGCGGCCGAAAGCTACCCGCCGTACAATGTCGAAGACCGTGGCGGCGGCGATTTGCGCATCACCCTGGCGGTGGCAGGCTTCACGCCCGATCAGCTCCAGGTGACTGTCGAGGACCGCCAACTGGTGGTCGCCGGCAAGCGTGACGACGCGCAGGCCAAGACCGAGGACGCCTATCTGCACCGCGGAATAGCCGCTCGCGGCTTCGTCCGCAGCTTCGTTCTGGCGGACGGGATGGAGGTCCGCGGCTGCGTTCTTGAGCACGGCCTGCTGCACATCGAGCTGTTCCGCCCAGAACCGGAGCGATTGGTGCGCCGTATCCCAATCCGGACGGCCGGCTGAACTTTGCAGCCGTTCGCGACGTTGACTTAGTTGGAGGTGGTCATGATGACGCCCGTTTTAACGACTGAAGCCTTTGCAGCCTTGGGCGCGCCGGACCTGGTGTACGTGCGCCCGGTCAAGGCCGCCGAGATCCTGGCCGGCACGCCGAACGGCCTGGTGGAAGGGTTCGAGCTTGAACCCAATCAAACGCTCTATGCAGTGCACCGCGCCGACGGCGAACGGCTGGCGGTGATGACCGATCGCGATTCAGCGGTCGCCGCCGCCTTGGCGCACGAACTGGCGCCTGTTTCGGTCCACTAGATCCGCCTGACGACAATACGGCGCGACCGCCGTCGATCAGGGGTTGTAGGCCCGCTCGCCGTGAGCGGCCATGTCCAGCCCCTCTTCGATGGCCTCGTCGCGCGCGCGCAATCCGATCGTGCGCTCAAGCACCACCGCCAGAATCAGCGTCGCGACGGCCGACCAGACGATGGTGGCGCCGACGCCAAGCGCCTGGGTGAACAGTTGTTGCACCGGCCCGACCCCCTCGGCGTAACCCTTGCCGCCCAGCTCAGGCGCCGCGAGGCCAGCGACCAGCAAGGTCCCCAGGATGCCGCCGACGCCATGCACGGCGAACACGTCCAGGGAATCGTCGATCTTCAGCCGATGTTTGATCAGCTCCACCGCCTGATAGCAGACGAAGCTACCGGCGGCGCCCAGCACCACGCCGCCCAGCGGGCCGACGAAGCCCGAAGCCGGCGTGACGGTGGCCAGGCCCGCCACCACGCCGGTGACCAGCCCGACCATGCTGGCCCGGCGGAATCTGCGCCATTCGATGAACGCCCAGACCAGCCCCGCCGTCGCCGCTGACAGGTGGGTGACCATCAGCGCTGACGCCGCGTCGGCCCCGGCGCTGAGCGCGCTGCCCCCGTTGAAGCCGTACCAGCCGACCCACAGCATGCCGGCGCCGGTCATGGTCATGCCCGGATTGTGCGGCGGCGAAAGCTCCCGCGGGAATCCGTCGCGCGGACCGAGGCGCCAGGCCAGCACCAGCGCGGAGACGCCCGCCGTGGCGTGAACCACCAGGCCGCCGGCGTAGTCCATGACGCCGCGCGCCGTCAGCCAGCCGCCACCCCACACCCAGTGGCAGACCGGCGCATAGACCACGAACAGCCACGCCGCCGAGAACAGCAGCACGGCGGAGAACTTGATGCGCTCGACGAAGGCGCCGACGATCAGCGCCGGCGTGATGATCGCGAAGGTCATCTGGAACATGAAGAACAGCGGCTCAGGCAGCGTGCCGGCCACAAGGTCGCGGCCGACCCCGATCAGGGCGAACTTGGCGAAGTCGCCGATCATCGGCCCGCTCCCGGAGAACGACAGGCTGTAGGCGCCCAGCAGCCACAGAACCGAAGCCAGGCAGGCGATCGCCACGCAGTGGGCCATCACCGAAAGCACGTTCTTCGACCGGACCAGGCCTGCGTAGAACAGCGCCAATCCCGGCAAGGTCATGAACAGCACCAGCGCGGTGGCGGCGAGCACCCAGGCGGTGTCGCCGGCGTTCACCTGGCCTGAAGCCTGGGCGCCGGCGCTTGAGGCGATGGTCGCAAACATCGCGGCGAGCGCACCGACGCGCGCGCCGCGGCAGATCCTGGGCATGCAGCCTCCCCCTTGCGCGGACGTCGCTCCCGACCGCGTCCGAATGCTCGGGTTATAAGCGTGAATCGCCCAATTCGCGAGCATCGCATTCTCGCGTGCTCATGACGCGTCGCCGTCGAGCTGGTCGGCGAGCGCCTGACGCACCGCCTCGATCAACGCCTTCAACCGGGCAGGCGGCAATCGACTCGCCCCATCCAGGAACGCCGAGAATTCCGCGAGGAACGATTCGTCTTCCGGCAAGCCCGCCTCTGTCCACTCATCCGCCAACAGGCCGCGCCAATACGGGCGGTCGCCATCCTCACTCATTCACCATACCCCCACCATCTGGACGGTAGGGATACACCTTATGATTGTCTAGACGCTCAGCGCGACGCCAGGCCGTTGCGCCGTTCCGGTGATCCGGGCCAGGATCGTTCACCATGCAGCCTCTGGATCACCTCGCACGATATATCGCCGATGCGCGCCGCATTGCGGTGTTCACCGGGGCGGGAATCTCGACGGAATCCGGGGTGCCGGATTTCCGCAGCCCCGGCGGGGTGTGGACCAAGATCCGTCCAATCCCCTTCCAGTCGTTCGTCGCCGACGAGGACGTGCGGCGAGAGGCATGGCGGCGCACCTTCACCGGCGTCGCGCGCTGGGTGGGCGCCCGACCCAACGCCGGCCACGCCGCGGTCGCCCGCCTGGTCGACGCCGGAAAGGCCCGCGCGGTGATCACCCAGAACGTCGACAACCTGCACCAGGACTCCGGCGTCCCGCCCCCCCAGGTGATCGAACTGCACGGCAACGCCAGCTACGCGCATTGCCTCGACTGCGGGCTGCGGCATGAGCTCGCGGACCTTCGCGACGGGTTCCTGGCCACCGACGCGCCGCCGGCCTGCCGCGCCTGTGGCGGCGTCGTGAAAGTCGCAACCGTCTCTTTCGGCCAGCCGATGCCGCCTGCGCCGATGGCCCGCGCAGAAGCTGAGACCATGGCCTGCGATCTGTTCCTGGTGCTGGGCTCGTCGCTGTCGGTGATGCCGGCGGCGTCGTTCCCGTTGATGGCCAAGCGCAACGGCGCACGCCTGGTGATCGTCAATCGCGATCCCACCGACCAGGACGCCTACGCCGACCTGGCGCTGCACGGCGAGATCGGCGCGGTGATGAGCGCCGTGGCGCCGGCGAACGGCTGAGAGTCAGGACGTCGCGTCGGCGCAGCCAGTCAGGGTCTCCGCACCCGCACGGACCTCCGCGCTCATCGGGTATTCCCGATCCGACATGCCGTCACTACAGGCGGCCTTGCGCAGCCGGACCTGCAGCGCGTCCGTGGATGCGCCCCAGGCTGCGGCGTCGCCCTCGGCGCGGGGGCCTGGATTCGCCGCCGTGACGTCAGGCTTGTCGGGACGCTGCAGGCGCAAGCCCTCGGGGCGGATCTGCAGCGCCCAGAACGGCTCCGTCCCGCGTGCGTCTATCGCGCCGCTGAAGCCCGGCAGTGCGGCTGGCGGCGCTAGAGGCGCGGGCTCCACCGCTTTTGGCGCATCCGCGGGCTCTTGGCTCAGCGAACCGTCGTCGGTCTTGGGCGAGCAGGCGGTCAAGGCGAGGCAAACGACGGAGACGGCCATCGGGCGCATGCGGGCATCCTTTCTTCAGGTCGCCATCACGCTAGACTCACCTGCGATGAGTCGAAACGCCCCGTTCACCTTCTATGAGTTCTTCGCCGGCGGCGGTATGGCGCGGGTGGGGCTCGGCGCGGAATGGACCTGCCTGTTCGCCAACGACTTCGATCCGGTAAAGGCGGCGACGTACCGGGCGAACTTCCCGGACGCCCAGGCGCATTTCCACCAGGGCGACGTCTGGCGGCTCGGCGCCGAAGACCTGCCCGACGCGGCCGATCTCGCCTGGGCCTCCTCCCCCTGCCAGGACTTCAGCCTCGCCGGCGCCCGCGCGGGCCTGGGCGGCGGCAGGTCCTCGGCCTTCTTCGGCTTCTGGCGTTTGATGGAGGGGCTCGACGACCAGGGCCGCGCGCCGCGTCTGGTGGTGATCGAGAATGTCACCGGACTCCTCACCTCGAATGGCGGCCGTGACTTCCAGGCGCTGTGCGAAACTCTGAGCGCCCGTGGATATGCGATGGGGGCGCTGGAGATCGACGCCGCCCATTGCCTTCCGCAGTCCCGTCCGCGGGTGTTCGTGATCGCCACGCGCGAGCCGCCCTCACCCCATCTCATCGGCGACAGCCCGTTCCAAACGCGCGCCGTGCGCGCCGCCCACGCCCGGTTGACCCAGCCGCTGCAGGCGAACTGGATCTGGTGGCGGCTCGCCGCGCCGCCCGCGCGCAACACCGAGCTGGCCAGCCTGCTGGAGCCGGACGACGCCGTGGCCTGGCATGCGCCTGCGCGCACCCAGCGCCTGCTGGACCTGATGTCCCCCGCCCACCGCCAGCGGCTCCAACACCACCGCGCACAGCCGGCCCGGAGCGTGGGGGCGGCCTATCGCCGGATGCGCGTTGAGGCCGGCGTGCGGGTGCAACGCGTCGAGGTGCGTTTCGATGGGCTGGCCGGATGCTTGCGCACGCCCCGGGGGGGTTCGTCTCGGCAGACGATCATCGTGGTCGAAGACGGCGGGGTGCGTTCGCGCCTGCTGTCGCCACGTGAGGCGGCCAGGCTGATGGGTCTGCCCGACGCCTATGTGTTGCCGAGCCCCGCCACCGCCGCCCTGCATGTGGCGGGCGACGGCGTGGCCGCGCCGGTGGTGCGCATGCTCGCCCAGGGCCTGCTGGAACCCCTGTTGAACGGCGCAGTACGGCTCGCCGCTGAATAAAGCCGGCTTCCAAAAAAACACGGAACGCTTAGGTTCGCGGCCCGACGCCAACTCTCGAACCGGAAGCTCCCCTTATGGACGCCAACACCGACCAGACCTACGACGCCGCGCGCCACAAGCGAGCCGGCCGTGGCAAGATCTTCGACAGCATCATCGACACCATGGGCGACACGCCGCTGGTGCGTCTGCCCCGCCTCAACGCCGCGTTGAAACCGCGCGGCGAAGTGCTGGCCAAGCTCGAGTTCTTCAATCCGATGGCTTCGGTCAAGGATCGCATCGGCGTGGCGATGATCGAATACCTGGAGGCCAAGGGCGTGCTGAAGGAGGGCTCGACCATCGTCGAGCCGACCAGCGGCAACACCGGCATCGCGCTGGCGTTCGTCGCCGCCGCCAAGGGTTACAAGCTGACCCTGGTGATGCCGGAAAGCATGTCGATGGAGCGGCGCAAAATGCTGCTGATCCTCGGCGCCAAGCTGGAACTGACGCCGGCCGAACGCGGCATGGCCGGCGCCGTCGCCCGCGCCAAGGAACTGGTCGAGGCGACACCCGGCGCGGTGATGCCGCAGCAGTTCGACAACGCCGCCAACCCGCTGATCCACCGGGTGACCACCGCTGAGGAGATCTGGAACGACACCGCGGGGGGCGTCGACGCGGTGATCTCCGGCGTCGGCACGGGCGGCACCCACACCGGCGTCGGCCAGGCGCTGAAGGCCCGCAAGCCCTCGGTGCGAATGGTCGCGGTGGAACCCGAGGCTTCGCCGGTTCTCTCGGGCGGACCGCCCGGACCGCACAAGATCCAGGGGATCGGCGCGGGCTTCGTGCCCTCGATCCTCGATCGCGGCGTGATCGACGAGGTGATCCAGGTCTCCAACGAGGACAGCTTCGCCATGGCCCGCCGCGTCGCCCGCGAAGAGGGCATCCCGGTCGGGATCTCCTCGGGCGCCGCCCTCATCGCAGCCTTTGACGTGGCGGCCCGTGAGGAGATGGCTGGCAAGTTGATCGTGGCGATCATCCCGAGCTTCGCCGAGCGCTACCTGTCGACGGCGCTCTTCGAAGGGCTGTGAGCGCGCGCACCGACGTCTTCGAGCCGGCCGTCCGCTCGGCGGTGATGCGCCGCGTCAAGGGGCGCGACACCGGCCCGGAGATGAAGGTGCGTCGCCTGCTTTGGGCGCTGGGCGCCCGCTACCGCCTGCATCGGAAGGACCTGCCGGGATCGCCTGACGTGGTGATGGCCGGCCGCCGGCTGGCGATCTTCGTCCACGGCTGCTTCTGGCACGGTCATGACTGCGCGCGCGGGGCGCGGACGCCGAAGTCCAACACGACGTACTGGACGGCCAAGGTCGCCCGCAACCGGGCGCGCGACGCCAGCGCTGCTCAGGCGCTGACCGACGACGGCTGGCAGGTCGAGACCATATGGGAATGCGAGATGAAGGATGAGGCGGCGCTGCGCGCGCGCCTCGCGGGCGTCATCGGCCGCTGCTAGGCGGCGGCCGTGGCCTGGATGCTCACCGGAATCAGCGCACGGGCGATGGCGGCGTGGAGCGCCGCGGCGTCGATTGGCTTGGCCACGTGGCCGGTCATGCCGGCTTGACGGCAGGCCTCCCACTCCGTGGCCTCGCTTGAGGCGGTGCAGGCGATCACCGGCGTATGCTGATTGGGTCCTGGCGTGCGGCGCAGCATCCGGCAAGCCTCTCGGCCGTCCATGACCGGCATGTGGACATCCATCAGCACCACGTCGAACACATGCGCCGAGAGTTGCTCGAGCGCGGCGCGGGCCGACGAGGCGGCGCTGAGCTGAACGCCGAACGGCTCCAGCATCAGGGCGACGGCGCGGCGGTTGACCTCGTGGTCGTCCACCACCAGCACACGCACGTCTTCGACGGAGGTTGCCAGGGTCTCCGCAGCGGCATCCTCCATGGGACGGGCGTCGGCAAGCGCGATCTCCAGGGTGAAGCTGGCGCCTTCTCCGGGGCGGCTGCGGGCATAGAGATCGCCACCCATCAGCCGGGCGAGCTCGCGGCTGATGGTGAGGCCCAGGCCCGTGCCGCCATGGGTGCGGGCGATCGACGTCTGGGTCTGCTCGAAAGGCGTGAACAGGCGTGCGATCTGGTCGCTGCTCATCCCGTCGCCGCTGTCGGCGACCGTGAAGCGCGCCATCCAGGCTGCGTCTTCATTGGGTAGGCGGACATCCTCCTCCAGCCGGGTGGCCAGCACGCTGAGGGTGACGCCGCCGTGGTCGGTGAACTTGATCGCATTGGAGAACAGGTTGTTGAGGATCTGACGCAGCCGGGTCGGGTCGCCCGCCACATGCGACGGCAGGACATCCACGCCCTCGAGCTCCAGGTACAATCCCTTCTTGGCGGCCTCCGCCGACCAGAAGGCGACGCTGTCGGAGATCAGCGCGGGCAGGTCATAGGTGATGACCTCGATGTCCATTCGCCCAGCCTCCATCTTGGAGAGGTCGAGGAGGTCGTTGAGCAGGGTGCGCATCATCCGGCCGGATTCGGCGATCAGTGCAGCGTTGGACCGTGTCGCCGCTTTAGGGCCGGCGCTGCGCTCGATCGCCTCGGCCCCCGCCAGGATGGCGCTGATCGGCGTGCGCAGCTCGTGACTGACCATGGCGATGAAGCTGGACTTGGCGGCGGTCGCGGCCTCAGCCTCGAGGCGACGACGATCGGCCTCGGCGTGGGCCCGCTTGCGGGCGTCGCGCGAGTCCGAGCCCGAGCGCCAGAGCTCCCGGGCGGTGTTGACGATCACCACGCACAGGGCGACGGCGGATATGGCGATGATCGGCGATCCGCTGATCTTCCCCGCCGTGTAGGCCACGAACAACAGGTAGCCGGCGAACGGCGCCAGGGCGGCGATGATGGCGGCGCGCGAGCCCTGATTGGTCATCAGCGGCGTCAGCATGCCGACAACCAGCAACATCAGGCCGTAGACCAGCCCCCAGCTCCCCTTCGACGAGGTGAACAGCACCGGTGCGCCGAATACGAGGCTGTTCACGGCAAGCCAGGTGAGCGCGAGCCCTTTGCTGAACGGTCGGCGGCGTGCGGATTCTGAACCGAAAAGCGCGAAATCGAGCGCCTGTACGGCGCTGTAGAGCGCCAGCCAGAGGATCGCTAGCGTCCAGCCTATCACCGGCGTCAGGCAGACCGCGAGGCAGCCGGCGCGGAACATGCGGCTGCGCTGACCCTGGCGTCGCGCGGCCATGGTCTCGACAACGCCGTCTTCGCGAATCCTGTCGAGCAGCTTGACCACTGCATTAGCCTCCCCCGGAGGCGCGGCCGTCGCCGGCGCCTCACGAGAACAGCGGTACGTGAAAGGGTGAAAGGATTGGTAAAGCGGCCCGTTCAACCGACGGCGGCGCGGCCCTCGACCTGGATGTCGGTCGTGACCGAATTGGCGATGAAGCAATCGCGATGCGCAGCGTGGTGCAGCGCCTCGCTCGCCTCAGTGGATGGAGCCGCGCCGTCGTAGATCACCTCGGGGCGCAGGGTGATGCGGGTGATCGCCAGGCGTCCGACGGCGTTGGGCTCCATCACCCCGACCGCGTGGTCGCGGTAGCCCAGCACGCGAAGGCCGGCCTCGCGCGCCTTATGCAGGAAGGTGAGCATGTGGCAATTGGCCACGGCGGCGACGAACATCTCTTCCGGGTCGACCGCCGACTCCACAGACCAGGGCGCCGGCACGACGTGCGGCGAGGACGACGCGTCGATCTGCGCGCCGCCATCGAAGCTCAGGATGTGGGCGCGGCTGTAGCGCCCGCGCGCGAAGTCCTCGCCTTCGCCCAGCGCCCAGGCGACCTGCGCGGTATAGGTCGCCATCAGAAGGCGTCGGCCGGCAGGCTCATCAGCGTTTGTGAACCGGCCTTCAGTTTACGCAGGTGGGCGCCGGACTGGGGCAGAACGCGCTCCAGGAAGTGGCGGGCGACGACGAGCTTGCGCGCATAGAAGGGATCGGTGTCTCCGGCCGCGACCTTCGCCTGGGAGACCTTGGCGATCCGAGCCCACATGTAGGCCAGGGCGGTCAGACCGAATAGATGCAGGTAGTCGCTGGAGGCCGCGCCGGCGTTGTCGGGATTGGCCATGCCGTTCTGCATCAGCCACAGGGTCGCTTCCTGAAGTTCGCCCTTGGCCTGGGCGAGGCCGGCGATGATCGGCGCCAGGGCCTCGTCGTCTTTGTTCGCCGCTGCATAGGCGTCCAGCTCGGTGAAGAAGGCCATCACCGCGCGACCGCCGTCGGCGGCGAGCTTGCGCCCGACGAGATCCAGCGCCTGCACGCCGTTGGTCCCCTCGTAGATCATCGAAATGCGCACATCGCGCAGGTACTGGCTCAGCGGCAGGTGTTCGGTGTAGCCCGCGCCGCCGTGAATCTGCAGGGCGTTGGAGCAGACCTGGAACCCCTGGTCGGTGAGGAACGCCTTCACCACCGGCGTCAGCAGCGCCATGAAATCTGACGCCTTGCGCCGTTCTGCCTCATCGGTCGCCGCATGTGACAGATCACCCTGCAGCGCCGTCCAGAACAGGAAGGCGCGACCGCCCTCGACCATGGCGGCGGCGTCCAGCAGCATGCGACGCACGTCGGGGTGGACGATGATCGGATCGGCTGGACCGTCGGGATTCTTCGGCCCGGTGAGCGCGCGCCCTTGCAGTCGCTCTTTTGCGAAGGCGGCCGCGGCCTGATAGGCGCCCTCCGCCTGAGCGATCCCCTGCAGGCCGACGCCGATCCGCGCCTCGTTCATCATCACGAACATTAGCGCCAGGCCGCGGTTCTCCTCGCCCACCAGCCAGCCGATCGATTCGTCATGGGCCAGGACGCATGTGGCGTTGCCATGAATGCCCATCTTGGATTCCAGGCCCAGGCATTTGACGCCGTTGCGGTCGCCCAGCGTCCCATCCGCGTTCGGGATGAACTTCGGCACGATGAACAGGCTGATGCCGCGTACGCCGGCCGGCGCGCCCTCGATGCGAGCCAGCACCAGGTGGACGATGTTCTCGGTAAGATCCTGCTCGCCGCCGCTGATCCAGATCTTCTGGCCGCTGATCCGATAGCTGCCGTCGCCTTGGGCGACCGCCTTGGTGCGCAACAGACCCAGGTCGGTGCCGCAATGCGGCTCGGTGAGGTTCATGGTCCCCGCCCACTGACCGGACGCCAGCCTGGGAAGGTAGAGGTCCTTCTGCGCCTGCGATCCGCCATTCAGAATCGCGGAATAGGCGCCGTGCGTCAGGCCCGGATACATGGCGAACGCCATGTTGGCGCCGGACGACATCTCCGAGACGGCCAGGTTGACCACAGCGGGCAGGCCCTGGCCGCCGTAGGCAGGCTCGGCGCCCAGCGCCGGCCAGCCTGCGTCGACGAACTGCTGATAGGCCGCCTTGAAGCCGTCCGGCGTGGCCACGGTATGGTCCGGGCTCCACCGGCAGCCCTGCTTGTCGCCCACAGCGTTCAGCGGCGCCAGCACCTCGCCGCAGAAGCGCGCCGCCTCTTCCAGGATCTGCTCGACCAGGTCGGGCGTCGCGTCGGCGAAGCCCGGCAGGTTGGCGTACCGTTCGAGCTCCAGCACGTCGCGCAGCACAAAGAGCTGATCGCGCACAGGCGGTTGGTAGGTCATGGACGGCTCCGGCGATACGCCGCGGACCGTACGGGCAGGCCCGCTCAGACGCGGCTACTTGGCTTCGACGCCTTCCATACGACGCGGCAGGGCCGGTGCAAATTGGTCTTCGAGCGCGTGCCCGTCGGTCCGCAGCGTCGTCAGGCTGCGCTCGCAGAACGCGATGCTCTCGCGCAGGTGGTCGATCGCGCCGTCGATGTCGGTCTTCTGTTCTTCCAGCGCACGGACGCGCTCGCGGAACTTGTCGGCCGACTTGATCAGCTGCGCCTCGCCGCCGTCGCCGGCGCTATAGAGGTCGAGGATCTCGCGGATCTCGGCCAGAGCCAGACCGACCCGCTTGCCGCGCAGGATCAGGATCAGCCGTCCACGGTCCTTGTGCGAATAGATCCGGTTCATGCCGTCGCGCGTCGGCGAGAGCAGGCCCTTGTCCTCATAGAAGCGCAGCGCGCGCGGGGTGCAGTCGAATTCCTGGCATAGCTGGCGGATGGTGAACGTCCGGCAGGGCTGGCGAAGCTCTTTGTCCATGGGGGGTCTCTCCTGGGGAGGAAGGAGGCCTCGGTATAGTTGACCCTTACGTCAACGGCAACTCGCCTTCACGTAGGGGGCGCCTCGCCTGTCAGGCGACGCTCGTCAGTTCTCCGTTTAGCGCCGTTTCGATCAGGGCGATGGTCCGCTCCAGCCCGAAGATCGCCGCGAACGACCCAAACCGCGGCCCCTGGCTCTGACCCAGCAGGACCTCGTAGAGGGCGGTGAACCAGCCACGCAGCGGCTCGAAGCCGGCGGCCTTGCCGGCTTCATAGACCTCGTTCTGGATCAGCTCCGCGTCCTGGCAGCCGGAAGGCAAGGCGCGCAGCCGCGCGGCCAGGTCGTTCATCGCGCCGCGCTCGCGATCATCGGGCGCGCGGAACGTCTTCGAGGGCTTCACGAAGTCCTCGTAGTAGTTGATCGCATAGCCGGCCATGCGATCCATCAACGGTTCGCTCTGCGGCGTCGCGCCCGTGAGGTAGCGGCTGAGGAATCCCCAGAGGATCTCCTTGCTGGAGGCGTTCGCCGCCGAAACCAGGTTCAGCATCAGCGAGAACGACACCGGCGAGCCCTTCGTCGGCGGCTCCGCGCGATGGACGTGCCAGGCCGGATTATCGATCGCCGGCGCGTTGGCGCCATCGCCCGCCGCCTTGTTGAACGCGTCCAGCTGCTGCAGATATTCGTCTGTCGCCTTGGGAATCACGTCGAAATACAGCCGCTTGGCCGACTTCGGCGATTGGAACATGTAGTAGGCGAGGCTCTCGGGCGTGCCGTAGCGCAGCCACTCCTCCATGGTAAGGCCGTTGCCCTTGGACTTGGAGATCTTCTGGTTGTGCTCGTCCATGAAGAGCTCGAAGTGGAAGCTCTCGGGCGGCTCGCCCCCCAGCACCTTGACGATGCGGTTGGAGATGCGGACCGAGTCCACCAGATCCTTGCCCGACATCTCGTAGTCGACGTTCAGCGCCGTCCAGCGCGCCGCCCAATCGGGCCGCCACTGCAACTTCACCCGGCCGCCGGTGACCGGGGTCTCGGTCAGCGTCCCGTCCTCGTCGGCGAAGACGATCGTGCCGCGGTCCAGGTGACGCTCCAGGGTCGGGGCCTGCAACACCCGCCCGGTCGTCGGGCTGATCGGCAGGAACGGCGAATAGGTTGCGCGGCGCTCCTCGCCCAGCGACGGCAGCATGATCGCCTGCACCGCATCGAAGCGCTCGAGGATGCGCAGCAGCACCTCGTCCAGCCGACCCGAGCGATAGGTCTCGGTGGACGACATGAAGGTGTAGTCGAAGCCGAACCCGTCGAGGAAGGCGCGCAGCCGGGCGTTGTTGTGCGCCCCGAAGCTCTCGTACTGGCCGAAAGGATCGCGCACGCTGGTGACCGGCTTGTCGCGGTCTTCCTCCAGCATAGCGCGGTTGGGCACGTTGTCGGGGATCTTGCGCAGGCCGTCCATGTCGTCGGAGAAGACGATCAACTGCGTCGGAATCGCGTCCTCGGTCAGCGCACGGAACGCGGTGCGCACCATGGTCGGACGCGCGGCCTCGCCGAAGGTGCCCATGTGCGGCAGGCCGGACGCGCCGTAGCCACACTGGAACACCACCGTTTCGCGCAGCGCCGGCAACGCCTGAACGGCCTCGGCGAACTTGCCCTGGGCGATGAGGGCGGCGGCCAGATCGCGCCCGGCGTCGTCGAGCCTCAGACGCAGGATGCGGGCCAGCAGGCCGCGGGCCTGCTCGAACGGCCAGCTCCTGGCCTCACGCGCGGCGTGGGAAAGTCCTTGCAACATGGCCGTGGCGGTAGCGCCCCTGCGCCCTGGCCTCAAGTGCGCATTTCCACGGCGCCACGCGCGGCGGAACCAACCGTCACGCTTCGCGTCTTCGCCAGGGTGGAGCTTTCGAAGGAGTTGCGGGCCCGTGAACCTCATCATCGCCAAGCGCGCGCTGGGCCTGTTCAGCATCGGATTGGGCGTCGTCGCCGTCGCCGCTCCGGATCGGCTGGCGCGCTGGCTGGGATCGGACGCCGAGGCCGAGGCGATGAGCGCCTTCGGGGCTCGTGAGATCGCCTCAGGCGCCGGCCTGCTGTCGCCGGTGAAGCCCGCGCCCTGGTTCTGGATGCGGGTCGGCGGCGACGTGATGGACCTGTTCGCCCTGCGCTCGGCGCTGCGCCCCGACAACCCCCGTCGTCAGGTCGCGATCGGCTTCACCGCCGTCATCGTGGCGATTGCCGCCATCGATGTGGCGATGGCGCTGCACGCCTCGACCAACCGCCGCGACAACGCCGAGGCCGCCGCCTAGCCGCCGTCGCTGAGCAGGAAATGGCCGCGTAACGCCGCCACCGGCGCGGCGCGCAAGTCCTGCCACGCCTCCACGTGGACGTTGGCCACGCGGCGCCCGACCTTGCGGACGTCGGCACGGGCGTAGAGCGTCACCGGCCGGCCCGGCCGCAGGTACTCGATGGTGATGTCGATGGTCTTCGGCGTCCGCCCGCCGGGCTCGTCGACGACGAGCTGCGCCAGCGCGGTAAGCTCCATGAACGCCCCCAATACCCCGCCGTGCAGGGCTGGCAGCTTGGTGTTGCCGATCAGGTGCGGCGAGTAGGGCAGGATGGCGGTCATCTCGTCGCCCGCCAGTTCGGCGCGCATGCCGAGGAAGGCGATGTACGGCACCCGGCTGATGAACCGCGCCAGCCGTTCGGGGGCGTCGCTCATCGGCCGTTCGCTCCCAGCATGAAGGCGGCCTGGGCGGTGGCGATCGGCTCGCCGCCCTTGTCGTCATAGGCCTGGGCCCGGACGAAGGCGATCGAGCGGGTCAGCTTGTAGCAATGCGCCTCGGCGGTGATGGCGCTGCGCGGCGCGGCGGGCCGCATGTAGTCGATCCGCAGGTCCAGCGTCGGCGTGCTGCCCAGTTCGCTCACCGCCGACACCACCGCCAGACCGCAGACATGATCCAGCAGGGTGGTGACGACGCCGCCGGCGATGACGCCCGTATCGGGATCGCCCGCCAAGGCCTCGCGCCACGGCACGCGCATCACGCCACGCCCGGTTTCCACCGACACCAGTTCAAAGCCGAGAGCGGCCGCCTGAGGCGCCATCATGACCATGCCGCGGGCGACCTGATCCAACTGGGATTCGTTGAACTCCATGGGCTCCGTTTGAGCCCGCGCGCGTTTCGCGTCAACGTGGAGGAGGTGCGCGGTCAGCCCGCGGCGCCCATATGCTCAATCGATGATCCGTCCCCAGGACCTGCTGTGCCCCCGCCCCGAGGGTCTCTACTGCGCCCCGGGCGATTTCTACATCGATCCTGTGCAGCCGGTGGCGCGTGCGGTGATCACCCATGGCCACGCCGACCACGCCCGCCCGGGGCACGGCGCGGTGCTGGCGACGCCGGAGACCCTGGCGATCATGGGCGAGCGCTATGGCGCCGACTTCGCCGAGGCGGCGGAGCCCTGCGCCTATGGCCAGACGATCGCCCGCGACGACGTTCAGGTGACCCTGGTCCCCGCCGGCCATGTGCTGGGTTCGGCCCAGGCGGTGGTGCGCTGGAAGGGCCTGACCCTGGTGGTGTCCGGCGACTACAAGCGCCGCCGCGACCCGACCTGCCCGCCGTTCGAGCCGGTGCCCTGCGACGTGTTCATCAGCGAGGCGACCTTCGGCCTGCCGGTGTTCCGCCACCCCGACGACGCCGGTGAGATCGCCCGACTGCTGCGCTCCGTCGCCCAATTCCCGGAGCGCGCGCATCTGGTCGGCGCCTATGCCCTCGGCAAGGCGCAGCGGATCATCCGGCTGCTGCGCGAGGCCGGCTGGGACAAGACCATCCACGTCCACGGCGCGCTGGAGCGGCTGAACCGGCTCTATGGGGAACACGGCGTCGATCTCGGTCCGCTGGAGCCGGCGACCACGGCGCGCAAACAGGACTTCGCCGGAGCCATCATCATCGCCCCGCCTTCGGCCACCGCCGACCGCTGGGCCAGGCGCTTCCCCGATCCGGTCACCGCCTTTGCGTCGGGCTGGATGCAGGTGCGCGCCCGCGCCCGCCAGCGCGGCGTCGAGCTGCCGCTAGTGATCTCCGATCACGCCGACTGGGACGAGCTGACCGCCACCGTCGACGAAATTCGCCCGGGCGAACTGTGGATCACCCACGGCCGCGAGGAGGCGCTGGCCCGCTGGGCGGAGCTGCACGACATCCCCGCCCGCGCTCTGGCCCTCGTCGGCTACGAGGAAGAGGACGACGATTGAACCTGGAGCTTGGAATCCATCACGCTCGTGTTACCGTCACTGCAACTCTTCCGTGCGAGTTGTTCATATGCGTATTGCGAATTGTCTAGTCATCGCCTTGGCGCTCACAGCCTGTAGTCGGCCCAGCGGCACGCAATATCGCAACGACCTAACCGACGTCGCACTGATCAAACCCGCGAACGCTGCACCCGAGACAACAGCTCCCGCCCCATTCACGCCAATGCTGGCCTATCGCTATCGGTACGCCGTATTTGCCTCAGCAGACTCGGTCCGGGCATTGATCGCGCGGCACGAATCTAGGTGCGCCGCGGCCGGCCCGACGACTTGCCAAGTCGTCCTCTCTTCAGTGACTGATCAAGGACCAGGTGATATTGTTGCTAAACTGCTGATCAGAGCAACACCTGTTTGGGTGGAACATTTTCGCAGCGGTGTCGATGGCGAGACGAAAGATGTCGGTGGGAAACTTGGTCAGACTTTGGCCGAATCTGAAGACATTTCTCGTCCTATCATAGATAATGACGCGACGCTTAGAGCAAAAACCACATTACGTGATCGACTACAAAGAATTCTCGACCAGCGACCCGCCAAGATCTCGGACATGTTGGAGGTGGAACGAGAACTCGCGAGAGTTCAGGGCGAACTCGACGTTCTTCAATCCGAACTCACCATGATGCGTAGTCGGGTGGCCACGTCAGAGATCGAGATTCATTACCGATCAGCAGGTATGGCGCCGCCGGCCGGAGTCAGGACGCCGCTATCGCTAGCGCTTCGCGACATGCCTGGCATCGTGGTCGAGACCCTAGCCACGATATTGCGCGTCATCGCCGCTGCCGTACCGTGGGCGCTGATCGGGGGCGTTCTTTGGCTCTTTCGCAAACGCCTTCCGCGCTGGAGGGGTAAGAAGTCTACTCCTACGATCTGAGGCTGCGCGCTCGCTTCAAGCCTTTGCGGTTCCTAAGTTAAAGCTATGCGCGCCTTCGCTGAGTTGCTGGATCGTCTGTCCCTGACCGCGTCGCGCAACGCCAAGCTGACGCTGGTGCGCGACTACCTCGCCCAGACGCCGGACCCGGACCGCGGCTGGGCGCTGGCGGCGCTGACCGGGGAGCTGACGTTCAACGCCGCCAAGCCAGCCTTCATCCGCAAGGCGGTGGAGGCGCGGATGGACCCGCTGCTGTTCCGCTGGTCCTACGACTATGTCGGCGACCTGGCTGAGACCGTCGCCCTGGTCTGGCCGCAGCGGCCGGGCGCCAATCGCGAACCTGAGCTTTCGGAGGTGGTCGACGCCCTGCGCGGCGCGACCCGGGCCGAGGTTCAGCGCCTGATCGAGACCTGGCTGGACGCCTTGCAGCCGACGGGCCGCTGGGCCTTGCTGAAGCTGATGACCGGCGGCTTGCGGGTAGGCGTCTCGTCGCGGCTGGCCAAGCAGGCGACCGCCGACTTGGGCGGCGTCGAGGTGGCCCAGGTCGAAGAGGTCTGGCACGCCCTGCACCCGCCTTACGAGGACCTGTTCGCCTGGCTGGAAGGCCGCAGCGAGCGGCCGTCGCCGGACGCGCCGGCGCGGTTCCGCCCGGTGATGCTTGCCCAGGCCCTGGACGACGCCGTCGACTTCGCCAAGCTCGACCCGGCCGACTACGCCGCCGAGTGGAAGTGGGACGGAATCCGCGTGCAGGCGGCCAACGAGGCCGGCGTACGGCGGCTTTACACCCGCAATGGCGAGGACATCAGCCACGCCTTTCCCGACGTGCTGGAAGCGGTGGCCTTCGAAGGCGCGATCGACGGCGAGCTGCTGGTTCTGCGCGACGGCCGCGTGGCGCCCTTCGCCGATCTGCAGCAACGGCTGAACCGCAAGACCGCCGACGCCAAGCTGATGGCCGCCCACCCAGCAGGCATACGCGCCTACGATCTGCTGTCAGACGCGGGCGAGGATGTGCGCACCCTGGACTTCAGCGAGCGGCGCAAGCGCCTGGAGGCGATGCTGCAGCGCTCGCCCTCGCCGCGCGTCGACCTGTCGCCGATGCAGCCGTTCGACACCTGGGCCGAGCTCGCCGCCCTGCGCGCGGACCCGCCGGCCGGCGACGCCCAGCTGGCCGAGGGCGTGATGCTGAAGCGCTGGACCTCGATCTACGAGGCCGGGCGGCCGAAAGGTCCGTGGTTCAAGTGGAAGCGCGACCCGATGCTGGTCGATGCTGTGCTGATGTACGCCCAGCGCGGCCACGGGAAACGGTCGAGCTTCTACTCCGACTACACCTTCGGGGTGTGGACCACCGGGCCCGACGGCGCCCGCCTGCTCACCCCCGTCGGCAAGGCCTACTTCGGCTTCACCGACGAGGAGCTGAAGCAGATCGACAAGTTCGTCCGCGACAACACCATCGAGCGGTTCGGTCCAGTGCGCTCAGTCCGCGCCGAGCCGCACGCCGGCCTGGTGTTCGAGGTGGCGTTCGAGGGCCTGCAGCGCTCGACCCGTCACAAGTCCGGCGTCGCCATGCGCTTCCCTCGCATCAACCGCATCCGCTGGGACAAACCCCCCGGCGAGGCCGACGAGCTGACGGCCCTGGAGACGATGCTGCAAAAGCTGGAGGGGCGCTGACGGCCTATGCGGCCGCGCTGACTTCGGGCGCGCGGATGCGCTTGGCGGCGAGCCACCAGGCGATCGCGGCCTGGACGACGCCGGAGACCAGGCTGACCAGCGGCGCGCCGGGCAGCGGGGCGAACACCGCCCCGCCGGTGTCGCCGCCGACCGAATGGCCGAGGATCGCGCCCGCCGCGTAGAACAGCGCCAGGGCCACCACCGCGCCGAAGTCGCCGCGCTGCGGGCGCGGCCCGAAGCGGAACAGCGCGATGACGCCAAGGTCGCGCACCACGAAGGCGATCAGCGCCAGCGCCTGCCAGACGTCCTGCAGCGAGATCTCGGCGCCGGCGTGGCGCGGACTGACCAGGGCCGCAATCACCAGCACGGCGGCCAGCACCACCGGCGCCAGGGCCGAGGGCGCCAACGGCGCAGCACGGCTGAAGTCCCGCGCCGCGGCCGCGCCGGCGAATTGCCGCAGGCGCACGCGGTCGGCCGGTTCGGCGAACCCGGCGGCGTAGGCGCACAGGGCGACCGCGAGCGCGCCGGCCAGCAACGCCGCCATCATCCCGCCCGCCGGGTAGGCGAAGCCGCCGATGAACAACGCCAGGAACACCAGGAACGCCGGCCACGTCAGTGGCGCGTTGCGCATCTGCAGCTCCAGCCGCATCAGCCGCCAGGCGCCCGCCAGCGCCCAGCCGGCGAATGCGGTCAGCGCCAGGGCGCGGAACGGCTGGCCCGGCGCAACCACGCCCCACCACTCCACTTCGCCGCCCGTATGCAAAAGGGTCGAGAGCCCGGCGATCCCCGCGCCGCGCTGGAAGCCCGCCGATCCGGCCGCGCTGACCAGCAGGAAGCCGCCGATCACCAGCCCGCCGATGACGCCGCTCGGTCTGGCGGCGCGGCCCTCGGCGCGCGCCTTGCGCACCCCGATCAACGCCGCGCCCATCGACACCGCCTGCAGCAGCACCGCCGCCGCCAGCATCGAAAGCACGCCCCAGAACGCCATGCGCGGATCGCGTCCTGCGCCCGCCACAGTCGCCAGCGCCAGGCCGGTCAGCCCACACATCCACGCCAAGCTGGAGGCGCCCAGCAGCTTGCCCCAGGTCATCGCCCAGGGATCGAGGGCCGACAGTCGCTGGAAGTCCCAGGTGCGGTCGGCGATCTCGCCCAGCACGGAGGATCCGGCTGCGCGCGCAGCCCAGATCCAAGCGCAGAGCACGAACACCGCCCCGCCGGTCCAGCCCAATGCCTCGGTGCGACCGCTCGGATAATCCGGCGCCGCCAGGAGCGCGATCCCATAAACCAGAGCCAGCGACACGCCGGCCCAGGCGATCCGGCGGGGCGAAGCCTCGAGCCAGAGGTTGCGCTGGAACTCCGGGTTCATCGCTTCACCTCGGCCAGATAGGCGTCCTCGAGCGTGCGCCGCGCAGGCTGGAACGACCGCACCCTCAGGCCGGCCGCCATCAGCCGGCCCAGCAGCGCCGAATCGTCCTCGCCGGCCGGCGCGGCGATCACCGCATCGTCGCCGTCGATGGTTTCCACGGCGACGCCCAGCGCTGTCAGCCGTTCGGCCAGGTCCGGCGGCGGATCGGCGAAGGTCACCGCCACCCGCTCGCCGTCGCGTGCGCCCGCGCCCGCCGCCACCACGCCGCCGCCGGCCACCCGACCGTCCCGGATCATCAGCATGCGGGTCGAGTAGTCCTCCAGCTCGGCCAGGATGTGCGAGGAGACGACGATGGTCATGCCCTCGGACGTCAGCTTGAGGATCAGGTCCGAAAGGCTGCGCCGCGCCTCGGGGTCGAGGCCGGCGGCCGGCTCGTCCAGCAGCAACACGCGTGGGCGGTGGACGATGGTCTGCCCGATCGCCAGCCGCTGGCGCAGGCCCCGCGACAGCTCGCCGGCCCGCGCGTCCAGCCGGTCAGCCAGCTGCACGCGCTCCGCCGCGAGCTGCACTGCGGCCGGCGCGTCAGCCTCGCTCACCCCGCGCGAGCGAGCCGCGTAGGTCAGCGCGCGCCGCACGCTGAGCTCCTCATAGAGGCCGTAGAAGTCCGGCAGGTAGCCTATGGCGGCGTGCACCGCGCGGGGATCGTCCTGGGTGTCTAGACCGGCAATGCGGATATGGCCCTCGGTGTGCGAATCCAGCGCCGCCATGCACCGCATCAGCGTGGTCTTGCCGGCCCCGTTGGGACCCACCAGCGCCAGCACCGCGCCGGCGTCGACGGTAAATCCGATCCCGTGCAGCGCGCGCATGGCGGGATAGTCGTAGATCACGTCCGTCACCTCGATCATGCGAGGATCGCCTCCGCTTCCAGGAATTTCGCCAGATCGCCGCCGGGGAACAGCAGGCCGCGCAGGCCGGCACGCAGGGCGGCCTCCAGGTCGGCCGGCTTGTCACCGACCATCACCGAGCGCTCGCGGTCCACCGGCCATTCGGCCAGCGCCCGCAGGATCATGCCGGGGTTGGGTTTGCGGTCCGGTGGATCGGGATGGCGATAGGCTTCCACCGTCGCCTCCGGATGCTGGGCGCAATAGTAGACTGCGTCGATCCGCCCGCCGCTGGCCGCCAGGTCCTCGATCATCCGCGCGTGCAGGGCGAGCATGGCGTCCTCGGTATAGTAACCGCGCCCGATGCCGGACTGGTTGGTCACCACGAACACCAGCCAGCCGGCGCGGTTGAAGGCGCCGATCACCTCTTTCGCGCCGGGGATCCAGCGGAAGTCCTCCCAGCGGTGGACGTAGCCGTGATCGACGTTCAGCACGCCGTCCCGATCGAGGAACAGGGCGGGGCGCAACAACGGATCGGCCGAGGCGTTGGACACGGGCTGGACTATAGCGCCACCGCGACGCCACGGCGCGCGCTTTCGCATTCGTCACGCGCCGGTCTATGGTCGGGGCTATTCCCTGCGCAGAGGTGCTCGTCTTGGCGGACCCAGATCGATCGGCTCCTGTCCTTAGCCTGGATGACCTGACCGTCGACTTCGAGACCTACGACGGCGCGGTGCGCGCGGTGCGCGGCGTTACCCTGGCGATCCAACGGGGCGAGACCCTGGGCGTGGTGGGCGAGAGCGGCTCGGGCAAGAGCCAGACCTTCATGGCGGTGATGGGCTTGCTGGCGCGCAATGGCCGCGCCGGCGGCTCCGCGAAGTTCCTTGGGCAGGAATTGTTGGGCTTGCCACCCAAGGCGCTCAATCGCATCCGCGGTTCGAAGATGACGATGATCTTCCAGGACCCGCTGACCGCGCTCACCCCGCACGTGCGGATCGGCGAGCAGATCGCCGAGCCGCTGCGCCTGCACCTGGGCCTGTCTGGCGAAGAGGCGCGCAAGCGGGCGCTGGACTGGCTGGGCCGGGTGCGTATCCCCGATGCGGCCCGGCGCATGAGCCAGTATCCGCACGAGCTCTCGGGCGGCATGCGCCAGCGAGTGATGATCGCCGCCGCCATGGCCGGCGGGCCGGAGCTGCTGATCGCCGACGAGCCGACCACCGCCCTCGACGTCACCGTGCAGGCCGAGATCCTCGATCTGATGGACGAACTGAAGCGCGAGACCGGCGCGGCCATGGTGCTGATCACCCACGACATGGGCGTTATCGCCCGCTTGGCCGACCGGGTCTGCGTGATGCGGCAGGGCGCCTATGTGGAAGAGGGTCCGGTCGAGCAGATCTTCTCCGCCCCCCAGACCGACTACGCCCGCGAGTTGCTGGCCGCGATTCCGCGCCTGGACCGCGCCGACCGGGGCGGCAGGCCCACCCTGCAACCCGTGGCGGCCGACGCGCCGATCGTCGCCGAGGCCACCGACGTCAAGGTCTGGTTCCCCATGCGCGAGGGCCTGTTCGGCGGCCGCAAGCAACTGCGCGCCGTCGACGGGGTGAGCTTCCACGTGCGCCAGGGCGAGACCCTGGGCGTGGTCGGAGAGAGCGGCTGCGGCAAGTCCACCCTGTCGCGGGCGGTGCTGCGGCTGATCCCGCCCACCGCCGGCGCGGTGACCCTGATGGGCCGCGACATCACCCATGCCGACCGCGAGAGCCTGCGCGCCGCGCGCCGCGACCTGCAGATCGTCTTCCAGGACCCGCTGGCCAGCCTCGACCCGCGCATGACCATCGGCGACTCGATCGCCGAACCGATGCAGGTCTACCGGGCCGGCATGTCGCGCGCCGAACGCGAGCTGGAGGTCCGCGCGATGATGGCCAAGGTCGACCTCGACCCGGCCCTGATCAACCGCTATCCGCACGAGCTCTCGGGCGGCCAGAATCAGCGGGTCGGCATCGCCCGCGCCATGATCCTCAAGCCCAAGCTGGTGATCTGCGACGAGGCGGTCTCGGCTCTCGACGTGTCGATCCGCGCCCAGATCATCGACCTGCTGATCGCCCTGCAGAAGGAGATGGGCCTGGCGATGATCTTCATCAGCCACGACCTGGCGGTGGTGCGCGAGATCAGCCACCGGGTGATGGTGCTCTATCTGGGCCGGGTGATGGAGCAGGCCGATCGCGACCAGCTCTACGCCGCGCCGCAGCACCCCTACACCCAGGCCCTGTTGTCGGCCGCGCCGATCCCCGACCCGGTACGCGAGCGCAGCCGCAAGCGCATCAAGATCGAGGGCGAGCCGCCGAGTCCGATGGACCCGCGCGCCGCCCTGCGCTTCCTGCCATCCCGGCTGAGCATCGACCCGATGGCGCCGGTCTACGCGCCGCAACTGCGCGAAGTGGCGCCCGGCCACCTGGTGTCGGAATTCGATCCACCCGCCGGGCCGGACGCTAGCATCTGATTCACCGGCCGGAAGTTATGCGTTCCCGATGACCTACACCGCCGCCAACTACGCCCCCGTCCTCAGCCTCGAGGAATTCGCCAAGTTGCGGGATGCCCGCGACATGGGGGTGGTCGTCGCCACCTCAGGCGGCTTCGACCCGATCCATCCGGGCCACGTTACCTGCATCGTAGAGTCCAAGGCGATGGGCGACACCCTGGTGGTGATCGTCAACGGCGACGACTTCCTGGTGAATAAGAAGGGCAAGGCGTTCCAGGACCTGGAGACCCGCGCGGCCATCGTCTCGGCGATCCGGGGCGTCGACTACGTGGTGACCTTCGAGATCAAGGACGACCCGACCGTGGCCGTGGCGCTGCGCGCCGTGCGGCCCCGCTACTTCACCAAGGGCGGCGACCGGGTCGTGGGCAAGTCCATGCCGCCCGCCGAGGAATCCGCCTGCCGCGATCTCGGAATCGAGATCATCGACGGGGTCGGCCGCGACAAGCAGTGGTCCTCCACCGACTTCCTGCGCGACTGGGGCGAGTTCTGGAGCAGCCGGCGCTAGGCGCGGCCTCAACCTCGCGGAAAGACTCACGGGCCTAGGATCCGCGCGAGTTCAGCTAGGTTTCCGCCCCTTGTCGATCGACGTCATCCGTCCCCGCGACCTGACCGCGGCCCAGGTCGCGCGCTGGAGCGAGCTGCAGCGCGTCGATCCGGCGTTCGACAGCCCGTTCCTGTCGCCGCAGTGGGCGAGGACTGTCGAGCGCGCCCAGGCTGAGAGCGCACGCGGGCTGCAAGTTGCGGTGGTCAAGCAGGACGGCCGCGACGTGGGCTTCATGGCTGCCCGGCTGGGCGCCTACACCGCCCTGCCGGCGGGCGCGCCCATGTGCGACTACCAGGCCCTGGTCGCCGAACCCGGCCTCAGCGTCGATCCGCACGACCTGGTGCATGCGTTCGGCGTCCACCGCTTCGACTTCTCGGCCATGCTGGAGAGCCAGGCCGCCTTCGCCCCCTACGCGCGCGGTCGCACCGTGTCACGGGTGGTGGACATGGCCGGCGGCTGGGGCGCCTACGAGGCCGAGCGCCGCGCGGCAGGCGTCGGCCTGATCAAGGACATCGAGAAGAAGCGCCGCAAGGTCACGAAAGACTTGGCCACGCCCGTCTTCAACGCCTTCTCGAGATCATCGGGCGACTTCGAGCGCATGATCGGCTGGAAACGCGACCAGCTGCGCGCCACCCACCAGACCGACATCTTCGAGACACCCTGGACCCAGCGGCTGCTGCGCGAGCTGTTCGACAGCCGCGATCCGGAATTCGGCGGCGCGCTGTTCACCCTGCACATCGGCGACAAGCTGGCGGCGGCGCACTTCCACGTCCACGGCCGGCGCACGGTGCACGCCTGGATCATCGCCCACGACCCGGCGTTCGAGCGCTATTCGCCGGGCATGATGCTGTTCCTCGACGTGCTGCGCTGGATGGACGGCACGCCCTACAGCCGCCTCGACCTCGGCTGCGGCGACCAGCGCTTCAAGCAGGAGCTGTCCAACGCCGTCCAGGGCGTGACCCAGGGTTTCGTCGGCGTGCCCTCGGCCGCAGATCTGGTGCGCCGCGCGGCCTATGGCGTGGTGGCCGCCGCCGAGGCCCTGCCGCTCGGTCCCGCCTCGCACCTTCCGGCCAAGGCGTTGCGCCGCATGGACCAGTGGCGAGGCCTGCGCATCGCGCGGTGATTGCCGCCATGCTGCGGCGCCGTTAGGTTGCGCGACTTTTTCCCCAAGGCCCTCCGCCAATGACTCTCGCTTTCACCGACATCCTCGCCGCCGCAGACCGGCTGAAGGGTCATATCGAGCGCACGCCGTGCCGCCATTCGCGCACCCTGTCGGAAATCACCGGGGCCGAGGTGTGGGTGAAATTCGAGAACCTGCAATTCACCGCCGCCTACAAGGAGCGCGGCGCGCTGAACAAGCTGCTGCTGCTGGGCGACAACGCCAAGAAGCGCGGCGTCATCGCAGCGTCCGCCGGCAACCACAGCCAGGGGCTGGCCTATCACGCGGCGCGGCTGGGCATTCCGGTGACCATCGTCATGCCGCGCTCGACCCCGTTCATGAAGGTCCAGCAGACCCGCGCTTTCGGGGCCGATGTGGTCCTGGAGGGTGAAGGCTATGACGACGCCTCGGCCCGCGCCCAGGATCTCTGCGCCGAGCGCGACCTGATCTTCGTGCATCCGTTCAACGATCCCGATGTCATGGCCGGCCAGGGCACGGTGGCCCTGGAGATGCTGGAGGATGTGCCGGACCTCGAGGTGCTCCCGGTGCCGATCGGCGGCGGCGGGCTGATCGCCGGCGTCGCCACGGCGGCCAAGCACGTCAACCCGAAGATTTCGATCATCGGCCTGGAGCCGGCGATGTATCCGTCGTTCACCGCCAAGATGCGCGGCGTCGCGCCCGGAGCCGGCGGCTCGACCATCGCCGAAGGCATCGCGGTGAAGCAGGTGGGCGAAGTCAGCTACGGCATCGCCCGCCCGCTGATCGACGAGGTGCTGCTGATCGAGGAGCCCTACTTCGAGCGCGCCGTGGCGCTGTACTGCAACGTCGAGAAGACCGTCGCCGAGGGCGCCGGGGCGGCGTCGCTGGCGAGCCTGCTGGCCTATCCCGAGCGGTTCAAGGGCAGGAAAACCGGCGTCATCCTCACCGGCGGCAATATCGACACGCGCCTGCTGGCTTCGGTGCTGACCCGCGAACTGGTGCGCGACCAGCGCCTGGTGTCGCTGCGGATCATCGGCGACGACCGCCCGGGCTTCCTGGCCACGGTGTCGCGGGTGATCGGCGACATGGGCGCCAACATTGTCGAGGTGGCGCACAACCGCCTGGCCTTGGACGTGCCAGCCAAGGGCGCCGAATTCGACATCATGATCGAGACGCGCGACGCCCAGCATACCCAGGACATCATGTCGGCGCTGCGCGACGCCGGTTATCCCCCGAGGGCCGTCTGATGGCGTTACGTTTCGCAAGCCTCCTGGCCTGCCTGCTGCTGGCCGCCTGCGGCGCGCCCAAGGCGCCCGACCAGTCGGCCGCCTCCGAGGCGTTCTTGGCCCAGAACAGCAAGGCCGCGGGGGTCGTCACCTTGCCGTCCGGCCTGCAGTACCGCGTCGTCCGCCAGGGCCCTTCGACCGGACTGCACCCGCAACGCGCCGACGAGGTGAAGGTCCACTACGAAGGCAAGCTGGTGTCGGGCAAGGTGTTCGATTCCTCCTATGAGCGCGGCGCCCCGACGGCGATGCCGCTGGGCGGCTTGATCCCGGGCTGGATCGAGGCGCTGCAGCGCATGCGTCCGGGCGACGAATGGATCCTCTATGTGCCGCCGGAGCTCGGCTACGGCGACGAGCAGAAGGGCGACATCCCACCGGGCAGCGTGATGATCTTCCGCATCGAGCTGATCGACGTGCTGCCGGCGCCCGGCCGCATTCAGCAGGGCTGAGCCGCGCGGCGTTCCATCGCCATCCGGCGCGGGACCCACGCTTTCCTTTGAGGCTGGCGACGCAGGGGACTAGGCTTCCCCCATGTCCGCAGAACAACTCGGCGATCGCGCGCTCGACATCCTCGGCCGGCTGATCGCTTTCGACACCACCTCGCGCCTGTCCAACCTCGCCCTGATCGAGTGGGTCGAGGCCTATCTGGCCGATCTGGGGGTCGCCTCGCGCCGCGTGCCCAACGCCGAGGGCACCAAGTCCAACCTGCTCGCCACCATCGGCCCCGCCCTGCCGGGCGGCGTGGTGCTGTCGGGCCACACCGACGTGGTGCCGGTGGACGGCCAGCCGTGGACCTCCGACCCCTTCGCCCTCACGCCGCGCGGCGACCGGCTGTACGGTCGCGGGACCTGCGACATGAAGGGCTTCCTGG
The DNA here is from genome assembly GCF_030697305.1 of Phenylobacterium sp. GTDB lineage: Bacteria > Pseudomonadota > Alphaproteobacteria > Caulobacterales > Caulobacteraceae > Phenylobacterium. The sequence goes on from NZ_JAUYQL010000135.1 coordinate 35,649, forward strand.
CCCTGGCGCTCGCCGCCGCCCCCGACATCCTGGCCGCCCAGCCAAAGCGCCCTGTGCATCTAGCCTTCTCCTACGACGAGGAAGTGGGCTGCATAGGCGCGCCGGCGATGATCGAAGTGATCGCCCGCGAACTGCCCCGCCCCGCCCTGGTGGTGGTCGGCGAGCCCACCAACATGGAGGCGGTCACCGGCCACAAGGGCATCTCCACCTTCATCGTCACGGTCAGCGGCAAGGAGGCCCACTCCAGCCAGACCCAGCTCGGCGCCTCTGCGGTGATGGCGGCGGTCCAGCTCATGGGCTCGCTGTCGCGGCTGGCCGAACGGCTCGAGCGCGAGGCCGATCCCGCTTCGCCGTTCACGCCCAAGGGCGCGACGCTCACCATCGGCCAGGTCAATGGCGGCACCGCGGTGAACATCTTGGCCCGCGAGTGCGTCTTCGTGTTCGACCTGCGCTGCGCCGGCGCGATGGACCCGGAAGCGGTGCTGCGCGACTTCTTCGCCGAAGCGCAGGCGCTGGACGCGACCCTGAAGGCGCGCTTCCCCGAGGCCGGCGTTCGCGTCGAGCGCCGCTCGCATACACCCGGCCTCAATCCCGAACCGGGCGGCGTCGCCGAAACCTTCGCCCGGCGGCTGGCGGGCGACAACGGCCCGCCGCGCGCCGTGGCGTTCGCCGCCGAGGCCGGACAGTTCCAGCAGGCGGGTTTCTCCACGGTGATCTGCGGCCCAGGGTCCATCGACCAGGCGCACCAGCCGGACGAGTTCGTCGAAGTCAGTCAGATGCAGCGCGGCGCGGCGTTCATGAGCCGGCTGGCCGAGTGGGCCGCCACCGCCGAATGACCACTCGCCGGGCCAGCAGGTCCAGCGGGTTCCAGGTCATGGCGCGGGCGATCTCGAGCGACGAGACGCGCCGCTCCGCCTGGGCTTCGCGGCGCGCCGCAAGCGCCATCGGCAAGCCCCTCACGCCCGCCACAAGCCCGCGCCACGGCGCGCCGATCTCGCCGCGCAAGGCGTGACGGGCGAACAGCAGGAGCGTCGCGGCAAGATGCAGCGGCGCGGTCAGCCACAGCAGCGGCGTCGGCGTATCCTTGACGAACACCCAGAGCCGGTTGCGCGTGCCATGGAAAACCGCGAACTCCGAGCGCGGCCCGCCTGACGAGGCCGAGCCTACGTGGCGGACCACCGCCTCAGGGATCACCAGCACCGGCTCGCCGCGCAAGCGCAGCCGGTAGCCGAGGTCGACGTCTTCGCAATAGCAGAACAGCCGCTCGTCGAAGCCGCCCATCTCCAGAAACAGCTCGCGCTCGATCAGCATCGCCCCCCCGCAGGCTGAGAACACCTCGCCGTCCGGCAGCGGCCCGGGATCGCGCCCGCGATAGCCCCCGCGGAACGGGAAGCCCACCGCCGACATCACATCGCCCAGGCCGTCGAGACGGCCCGCATCGGCCTCCATCAGTTGCCGCGAGGCGAAACAGCGCACGTCGGGATAGCGGCCGGCCGCGTCCATCAGCCGCTCCAGCCACTGCGGTTCCGCATAGGCGTCGGGATTGATCAGCGCCAGCCAGCGGCCTTGCGATGCGCGCGCCGCGGCGTTGACCCCCGCCGCGAAGCCGAGGTTGGCGCCGTTGTCGATCAGCCGCACGCCGGCGTCGGCGGCGGCGGCGGCCTGTGGCGCGCCGTCGCTGGAGCCGTTGTCGGCCAGCAGCAGCTCGAAGTCGGTGAAGCTCTGTCCACGCAGGGCGTCGAGGCATCGTGCGAGCGTCGGCCCGCTCTGATAGGCGAGCACCAGGACGCTCGCGGCCGGCGCCGCAATCTTGTGTTCGTCCGCAGGCTGGGTCATGCGGAGGCCACGTCCACTCCCGTTGAGAAGGCCATGACGACGATCACGCCGCTCGCCCTGCCCGAGGTTCTGCTTATCACGCCCAAGCGTCATGGCGATGCGCGAGGCTGGTTCTCCGAGACCTGGAGCCGGGCTGCGATGGCGCAACAGGGCCTGGACTTCGACTTCGTGCAGGACAATCAGGCGTTCAGCGCGCGCCGCGGCACTGTGCGCGGGCTGCACTTCCAGGCCTCGCCCAACCCGCAGGCCAAGCTGGTGCGCGTGCTGCGCGGCGCGATCTACGACGTGGCGGTGGATATCCGTCCGGGCTCGGCCACCTACGGCCGCTGGGCCAGCGCCGAGCTCACCGCCGAGCGCGGCGAGCAACTGCTGGTTCCGCGTGGTTTCGCCCACGGCTACTGCACGCTGACCGAGGACTGCGAGATCTTCTACAAGGTGGACGGCGCCTACGCCCCGAACTCCGAGGGTGGGATCCTCTGGAACGACCCGGCGCTGGGCATCGACTGGCCGGTGGGTGCGGCCGAAGCCACGGTCAACCCAAGGGACCAAGCCCTGCCGGTGTTGGCGGAACTGGGCGCAGTGCGGTTTTAATTAAAACTCCGCTCATCCCGACGAAAGTCGGGACCCAAGCTACGTCAGACACTTAAAATCCGATCAGGTTATTGATGTCCGGATACAGGTCGCGCCACTCAGGATTCGTGGCCTCGATCAGCTCGATCTTCCATTTGCGCTTCCATTCCTTGATCTGTCGCTCACGTCGAAACGCCGCCTCCCGGCTCTCGTGCGCCTCGAACCAGACTAGCCGCACACGCCGTATTTGGCGGTGAAGCCGGGCCGGACCTTTTCGCGGTGTTCGTAGATCCGCTTCGCGAGATCGTCGGTGCTGCCGGCGTAGAGCGTCCCATAGGGCGCGCTGGCCATCAGGTAAGTGTAGAAAGACATGGCTCAGGGCCACCGCCAGCTCAGCTTGGGTCCCGACTTTCGTCGGGATGAGCGGGAGTGGGGGACCACTCGGCTTGAACATTCCAATCACGCTCCGTCGAGGCCCGATCCGCCTGCATTCCCGCAAACACCTCCGGCGCCAGCCGCCTGAGCGCCCAAGCCGCCGCGCCTCTCACCACGGGCGCCGGGTCGTCCAGCAACGCCAGCACACGCGTCACCAGTCCCACGTCCCCCGAGTTGCCGATCGCGTAGAGGACGTTGCGGACGAAGCGGTCGCGGCCGATGCGCTTGACCGGGCTCTTGGCGAACAGGGCGCGGAAGGCGGCCTCGTCCAGCAGGGCGAGCTCTCCCAGCGGCGGCGCGCGCAAAGCCTCCCGCGCATGCAGGGCCTGTTCGTGGGCGATCTGGGCGAACTTGTTCCAAGGGCAGGCGGCCAGGCAGTCGTCACAGCCATAGATGCGGTTGCCGAGCGCGGGCCGGAACTCGGCGGGAATCGCGTCCTGCAATTCGATGGTCAGGTAGGAGATGCAGCGCCGCGCATCGAGCTGGTACGGCGCCGGGAAGGCGTTGGTCGGGCAGGCGTCGAGGCAGGCGTGGCAGGCGCCGCAGTGGTCCTCGGACGGAGCGTCCGGCTTGAGCTCGCGCGTGGTCAGCACCGCGCCCAGGAACAGCCAGGAGCCGAACTCCCGCGACACCAGGTTGGTGTGACGGCCCTGCCAGCCCAGGCCGGCGCGCTCGGCCAGCGGCTTTTCCATCAGCGGCGCGGTGTCGACGAACACCTTCACCTCGGCCGGGAAACGCTGCTGCATCCACCGCGCTAGCGTCTTCAACCGCTTCTTGATCAGCTCATGGTAATCGTCGCCCTGGGCGTAGGCCGAGATCGCGCCAAGCTCGGGATGCGCCAGGATCTCTCGCGGGTCGGCGTCCGGCCCGTAGTTGACGCCCAGCATCACCGCCGATCGCGCCTCGCCCCACATGGCGGTCGGGTGGGCGCGGCGTTCGGCGGTCTGCGCCATCCAGGCCATCTCGCCGTGGCGGCCGGCGTCGACGAACTGCGCCAGTCGATCCGACGCAGGCCACGCTTCGGAGGCGTCGGCGAAACGGCAGGCGTCGAACCCCAGCCGCAGGGCCTCGGCGCGGATCAGCGTCTCAATGGAGTCAGAAGTCGAGGTCGTCATAGTGGCCGGCGGGCGCCAGCCCCGGCCAGCGATCGAGGAGCAACGGCCTGAAGCAAGGCCGGCTCTTCAGCTTCATGTACCACGTCTTCACGCCCGGGAAGTCACGCCAGGGGATGTCGCCGAAGTAGTCGATCACCGACAGGTGCGCGGCGGCGGCGAAATCCGCCAGGCTCATGCGCTGGCCTGCCAGCCACTCGCGGCCCTGCAACAGGGCCTCGATATAGTCGAGGTGGGCGCGCAGCGCCTCGCGGCCGTGGCGCAGCGCGGCCAGATCGGGCGAGCCCAAGCGCAGCAGACGCTTTTCCATCTTCTCGTGCAGCAGGGTGCCGCCGACCTCGAAGTCGAACTTGCGGTCGAACCACTGCAGCAGGCGCCGCGCCTCGGCCCGTTCGGCCGGGCGGCGGCTGAGCAGCGCGGGCTCCGGATAGCGTTCCTCAAGGTAGTCGAGGATGGCGCGGCTCTCGCACAACACCAGCTCGCCTTCGCCGTCGCTGTCGACCAGCACGGGCGTGGCCCCTGACGGGCTGAGGCGTGCGAACTCCTCCGGCCGCTCCCAGTAGCGGACGTGATTCTCCTGGAACGCGAGGCGCTTCTCCCCCAGCGCAAGGCGAACCTGGCGAGAGGCGGGATCCAACGGAAAATGGTGCAGTGTGCGTTCGGCGGCCATGGCGGTCAGGGGCGGGTCAGCGTGGCGCTGACGTTGAGAACAACGCGCCAGACACGGCGCGCAATCCCTTAAAGTCCCGTTTACTACGCACGGTCCGGAATCTCCTCGGCGAACGCGCCGCCGTGCGGCTCGGCCCGGCCCCGAGGATCGGCGTGGATGATCACGTCGGCCGAGGGAAACGCTTCGAGCAGGCGTTTCTCCGCCGCGACGATCGCCTCATGCACCGCTTCCAGGCTCAGGTCGGCGTCGAGGTCGACATGCATCTGCATATGGATGATCGGTCCGGCGGCGCGGGTGCGCAGCTGGTGAACGTCGGTCAGGCGCGGATCATGGGTCACCAGCTCGACGATCCGCGCGCGCTCCTCGTTCGGCAATTCTCGGTCCATGAGCTGAGCCGACGCCTCGCGGAACACCCCCACGGCCCCCCACAGCAGCAAGGCGGCGACAACGAAGGCGGCCACCGCGTCCAGACGCCCCTGGCCCAGCCAAGCCGCGGCCGCGATGCCCAGCAGGGCGACGACGTTCGAGGCGAGGTCGGACATGTAGTGGGCTCGGTCGCCCGAGATCGCCACGGAGCCGGTGCGCTTCAGCACCTGCGTCTGGGCGTAGATCAGGCCGGCGGTGAGCGCGGTGGAGGCGAGCATCGCGGCGATCGCCCAGCCCCCTGACTCCAAGGGTTGCGGATCCAGGGCGTGACGCACCGCCTCCTGGCCGATCAAGGCCGCCGAGGCGAACACCAGGCCCGCCTGTACGAGGCTTGCGAAGGCTTCGGCCTTGCCGTGGCCAAAGCGGTGCTCGGCATCCGGAGGGGCGGCGGCGTAGCGCACGGCGAAAAAGGTGATCAGCGAGGCCAGCAGGTCCAACCCTGAGTCCGCCAGGGACGCGAGCAGGGCGATCGAGCCGCTGGCCATCCACGCTGCGGACTTCATCGCCACCAGCGCCAGCGCCACGCTCACGGAGAGCAGGGTGACCCGTCGGGTCAAGGCGAAGGTCTCGCCTGGACTGAGCCTGGGCGTGGCGGAGGTCATCGGCTCTAATTACCCAAGCGGGGGCCTCGACCCCAGCGCAAATGACTCGCAGCCGGCGGCGCATTGACCGGGCCTATCGCATCCCGTATATCCGCGCCTCCGAATTTCACCGTCCGGCGAGGCCCGGGCGCGAACCTGTTTGAGAGCTGAAAATGGCCAATACGCCCGGCGCCAAGAAGGCCGTCCGCAAGATCGCCCGCCGCACTGAGATCAACAAGGCGCGCCGTTCGCGCCTGCGCACCTTCCTGCGCCGCTTCGAAGAAGCCGTCACGGCCGGCGACAAGCCCACCGCGACCACGGCTTTCGTCGAGGCTCAGTCCGAGCTGATGCGCGCCGTCAGCAAGGGCGTCGTGCACAAGAACACCGGTTCGCGGAAGGTCTCGCGCCTCGCAGCCCGCCTGAAGAAACTCGCCGCCGCCTGAGGCGCGCTGGCGCCCCGCAAGGGCGTCTTTCCCTGCTTGTCAATTATAGCTGCCGCGACCCCTTTTCAGGGGTCGCGAAATCGTGCCCGGTGCCTGGGAGGGTGCGACTAATGCGACCAAAATACTCAGCGCCCGGAAGGTGATTTTGAGTTTCCCCTGACGGTTGAAGGGCTGCCGGTGAGTCAACGAAAATATCGCGAAAAGCCGCGAAGAATCCCCGTTGACCCCCCAAGGCCCCCGACTAGTCTGCCGGCTCTTAGAGCGTATTCAATCTGAACTCGGATCAAAAACCGGGCGCTGGCGGGCCACTCCATGACCGCCGGACGGGAATTGTTGTGCTCTGGAAAAGGTCGACAGCAGCGTGGGGTTGCGGGTCGTCCGGTGGGTTGGTGAGGTGGCGGACATGACTAGCGGGGGCTATGTGGGCGCGGTGACTGACACCCAGGCGGGGCTGGTCTGGGATAAAACTTGCCTGGCGCTCAAGCGCGAGCTGGGCGATGCGACCTTCGGGTCGTGGCTGGGCCAGGCGGCGCTGCGCGAGCATGCAGGCGAAGTGTGCCTGGTCGCCGCCACCGGCGTGGCCCGCGACTGGATCCGTCGCCATGCCTGGCGGCGCATCGGCGAGCTGTGGGCGCAGAACGATCCCCTCGGCCGCCGTCTGGACCTGAAGTCCAAGATGGAGTTCGACACCGTCTCCGCCGCCGACACGCAGGCCGTCCCGGTGGCCGCGACGCCGGCCCTGCGCGTGGTCGACGCCGAGCCTGCGGCGCCTGCGCCGGAGACTGCGCGCCAAGCCCGCCAGCAGGGACTGCAGGAGCGCTTCAGCTTCGACACCTTCGTCGCCGGCCCGGCCAACGAGTTCGCCTTCGCGGTCGCCCGCCGGGTCGCCACCTGGGCCGACGGCCACTTCAACCCGGTGGTGTTCCACGGGCCTTACGGCTTCGGCAAGACCCACCTGCTGAACGCCATGGCCTGGGAGGCCATGCGCAACGCGCCGGACAAGCGGGTGGTCTATCTGACAGCCGAACGCTTCACCTCGACCTTCGTGCGCGCCATCCAGGACAAGCAGACCGCGGCGTTCAAGGCCGATCTGCGCAACGCCGACCTGCTGCTGATCGACGATGTGCACTTCGTCGCCGGCAAACCCTCCACTCAGGAGGAGCTGTTTCACACCTTGATCGCCCTGGTCGAGGATGGCCGCCGGGTGGTGATGACCGCCGACCGCGCACCGACCGACCTGTCGGAGCTCGAGCCGCGCCTGCGTTCGCACCTGCAGGCGGGTCTGGTCTGCGGCATCGAGCCGGCCGATTACAACCTTCGCCTCGGCATCCTGGAGCGCAAGCTGGCGACGCTGGCCCAGCAGGGCAAGTTCCTGCCGTCCGCCCGGCCCGAAGTGCTGCAGTTCCTCGCCGAACGCTTCACCGACTCCGTACGCGAACTCGAGGGCGCGCTGAACACCCTGGTCGCCCGGGTCGGCGGGGACCTCGCCCGTCTGACGCTCGACGAGGCGCAGGCCATCCTGCGTCCGCACTTCGCCTGCGGTGAAAAGCGGGTGACCGTCGACCAGATCCAGAAGGCGGTGGCCGAGCATTATGGCCTGCAGCAATCGGACATGACGTCTGAGCGCCGCGCCCGCGCGGTCGCCCGTCCGCGTCAGGCGGCAATGTGGATCGCCAAACAGATCACCACCCGCTCGCTGCCCGACATCGGCCGTCGCTTCGGCGGCAGGGACCACACGACGGTTTTGCATGCGGTGCGCCGCATCGAGGCCTTGAAGGTGGATGACCCGACCTTGGCCCGCGACCTCGACGTTCTGCTGCGGAAACTGCGCGGCTGACCTAACTCGCCCCTAGACGTCCACCTCGGCGTCCAGGGCGAATTCCTGGATGAATTCGCGGCGCGGCTCGACCAGGTCGCCCATCAGGCGGGTGAACATGTCGTCGGCGTCGTCCGCGTGGGTCACCTTGACCTGCAGCAGGGTGCGCGCGCTGGCGTCCAGCGTCGTCTCCCACAACTGGTCGGGGTTCATCTCGCCCAGGCCCTTGTAGCGCTGGACGGTCAGGCCGCGGCGACCGGCCTCCATCACCGCGTTCACCAGGTCGATCGGCCCGCGCACCTGGGTGGACCGGTCGCGCCGGCTGAAGTTGGCTGGGGCCGAGAAGGTCTCGGACATGGCCGCGGTGCGCTCCGCCAGGCGACGCGCGTCGGCGGCGTGCAGCAGCAGGTCGTCCAGGACGATGCGCTCCGACACCCCGCGCTTGATGCGCGAGAACACGAAGCCGCCCAGGTCGCCCTTTTCACCGGTCCAGCCGCCGTCGCCTTCCTCAGCGTAGAGGTCGAGACGCCGGGCCGCGGCGGCGACGTCGGACGCCTCGCCCAGCAAGCCGGCGAGTGCGGCCTGCTCGATGGCGAAGGCTGGAGCCCGCGCGGCCAACCGCTCGACATTGGCCTTGGCCCCGCGCGCAGACTGCACCAGCGCCAGAAGGTCGGCGCCGGCCAGTTGCTCGCCGCTGGCGAGCTGCAGCACCGCCCCGTCGACGCCTTCGCCGATCAGGTAGGCCTCCAAGCCCGCCTCGTCCTTGAGGTACTGGGAGGATTTGCCCTTGGTCGCCTTATAGAGCGGCGGCTGGGCGATATAGAGGTACCCCCGCTCGATCACCTGCGGCATCTGCCGATAGAAGAAGGTCAGCAGCAGGGTGCGGATGTGCGCCCCGTCGACGTCGGCGTCGGTCATCACCACGATCTTGTGGTAGCGGATCTTCTCGATGTCGAAGTCGTCTCGGCCGATGCCGGCGCCCAGCGCGGTGATCAGGGTGCCGATCTGGTCCGACCCCAGCATCTTGTCGAAGCGGGCGCGCTCGACGTTGAGGATCTTGCCCCGCAGGGGCAGCACGGCCTGGTTCTCGCGGTTGCGCGCCTGCTTGGCCGAGCCCCCGGCGGAGTCGCCTTCGACCAGGAAGATCTCGGACTTGGCCGGATCCTTCTCCGAACAGTCGGCGAGCTTGCCGGGCAGCGAGGAGATATCGAGGGCGGTCTTGCGCCGGGTCAGGTCGCGGGCCTTGCGGGCCGCCTCGCGGGCGGCGGCGGCCTCGGCGATCTTCTGGACGATCAGCTTGGCTTCGGTGGGATGCTCCTCGAACCACTGGCCGATGCCTTCGGAGACCAGCCCCTCCACGGCCGGGCGGACCTCGGACGAGACCAGCTTGTCCTTGGTTTGCGACGAGAACTTGGGATCGGGGACCTTGACCGACAGCACGCAGGTCAAGCCCTCGCGGGCGTCTTCGCCGGACAGCGAGACCTTCTCGCGCTTGGTCGCGCCGGAGCTCTCCGCATAGCCGGTGATGATCCGCGTCAGCGCCGAGCGGAACGCCGCCAGGTGGGTGCCGCCGTCCTTCTGCGGGATGTTGTTGGTGAAGCAGAGGACGTTCTCGTGGTAGCCGTCGTTCCACCACAGCGACATGTCGAGCTCGACGTTCTCGCGCTTGCCGCGGATCACGATGGGCGCCTTCAGCAGCGCGGTCTTGGCCTTGTCCAGGTGGCGTACGAACGCCTCGATGCCGCCGTCGTAGTGCAGCAGCTCGACGAACGGCTCGGCCTCGCGGTTGTCCTTCAGCCAGATGGTCACGCCGGAGTTGAGGAACGCGAGCTCCCGCAGCCGGTGCTCCAGCGTTTTGCGATCGTACTCGACCAGTGAGAAGGTCTCGTTGGAGGCCATGAAGGTGACCTCGGTGCCGGACAGGAACTCACCGTTCTCGCGCAGCGGCGCGTCGCCGGTGACCACCAGGGGCGAGACTGGGTCGCCGCGCCGGAACTCCATCTCGTAGGCCTTGCCGCCCCGGTAGATCTTCAGCTTCAGCCAGTCCGACAGGGCGTTAACCACGGAGACGCCGACGCCGTGCAGGCCGCCGGAGACCTTGTAGGAGTTCTGGTCGAACTTACCGCCGGCATGCAGCTGGGTCATGATGACCTCGGCCGCCGAGACCCCCTCGCCCTCATGGATGTCCGTCGGGATGCCGCGCCCGTCGTCGGTGACCGTCACCGAGCCGTCGGGATTGAGGATCACCTCGACACGTGTCGCCCAGCCCGCCAGGGTTTCGTCGATGGCGTTGTCGACCACCTCATAGACCATGTGGTGCAGGCCAGAGCCGTCGTCGGTGTCGCCGATGTACATGCCCGGGCGCTTGCGCACCGCGTCCAGGCCCTTGAGCACCTTGATCGACTCCGCGCCATACTCGGCCTGGCCGGGGTTCTCGCCGCCGGTTTCGTTGGGGGTTTCGCTGGGGGTCATAGGTTTTCCAAAATCGCATGGCCGGCGGCGTCCACGCGCACGCCTTGAGCCCGGCCCTTGAGGTCTTCGAACAGATGCTCGTCCGTGCCGGTGAGAAAGGCCTGGAGACCGAGCGCGGTGATTTCGTCGAACAGCGCCGCCCGTCTGCGACGGTCCAGATGCGCTGCGACTTCGTCCAACAACAATATAGGGTTCGGGGCTGATTCTGCACGCGAAAGTCGCGCCGCCTGGGCCAAAACCAGGTTTAATATCAGCGCTTTCTGCTCCCCCGTCGAGCATTCGGCCGCCGCACGGTCCTTTTCGGCGTGCCAGACCGCGAGATCGCCCCGATGCGGCCCGGTCAGCGCCCGTCCGGCGGCGGCGTCACGCTCGCGGGCGAGGGCCAATGCGCGGCCCAGTCGCGCTTCGATCTCATCGGTTTCGACGCCGGATGCGGCCATCTGCTCCCACTCGCCGGTGAGGGTCAGGCGCGCCTGGGGGAACGGCCGGTCGCCGCGCCCGGCGATCTCGGCGCTCAGCGCTTCCAGCGCCCGCGCCCGCGACGCCGCCATCAGCGCGCCGGCCCGCGCCAGCCGCGCCTCCAGCGCGTCGAGCCAGACCGGATCGCCCGCGCCGTCGATCAGCAGGCGCATGCGTTCGCGCTGGGCCTTGTCGTAGGCGCCCGCATGAGCGGCGTGCGCCGGCTCTGCGGCGAACACCAGCCGGTCGAAGAACCGCCGCCGCTCGCCCGCGCCCTCCAGGAACAGCCGGTCCTGGGCCGGCGTCAGCCACACCTGGCGCTGGTAGTCGGCGAGCCGGCCGGGCGGCACGGTCTCGCCCTCCAGCCGCACAGTGCGTCGCGCGGAACCGGCCTGCTCGATGCCGGTCCCCAGTCGCACCACCTCTCCATCGGCCTCGATACTGACGGCGACCGCCCAGGCGCGCCCCTGCGCCTCGCCGGGCATCCGCCGGCCGACCTCGGCCAGGCTCGCCCCGCGAAGCCCCCGCCCCGGCGTCAGCAGGCTGACCGCCTCCAGCAGATTGGTCTTCCCCGCCCCGTTCGGCCCCACCAGGAACACCGCGCGCCCGTCCAGCGCGAGCTCGGCGCTGGCGTAGGACCGGAAATCCGTCAGGGTCAGACGTGTGAGAGCCGTGCGCACCGCCCGCTCTTAGCGGGTTTTGGCCAACGGAGCGAAGATCGGCTCGCACCGTCTCTCCGACCCTTTTCCCCAAGGGAGACGGAGCGCGCCTACACTCGCAGCGGCATCAGCACGTAGCGGACGTCGGCGTCGGTGGGGTCGAGGACCAGGGCAGGGTCGTTGGGCCCGCCGAAGCGGAATTCGGCCTGGGGGGCGGAGACCTGATCGGTGACGTCCAGCAGGTAGCGGGCGTTGAACGACAGCTCGAACGGCTCGCCGTCGTAGTCGATCTCCAGCTCCTCGACCGCCTGACCGGCCTCCATGTTGCGCACGGTCAGGACCATGCGCCCGGGCTCCATGGCCATGCGCACCGAGCGCGACTTCTCGGCCGAGATGGTCGCCACCCGGTCGACGGCTTGCGCGAACAGCTTGTTGTCGACCAGCATCACCCGGTTGTTGTCGCGCGGGATCACCCGGCTGTAGTCGGGGAACGAGCCGTCGATGACCTTGGAGGTCAGCGCTGCGCCGTTGAATTCGAAGCGCACCTTCTGGGCGCTGAGTTGCAGGTCGACCTGCTCGCCGGCGTCGTCCAACAGGCGTCGCGCCTCGCCGACCGTCTTGCGCGGCACGATCACGCCCGGCGATCCCACCGCGCCTTCCGGCGCCGGCATCTCGGCCAGGGCGAGGCGGTGGCCGTCGGTGGCGACGGCGCGCAACTTGGCCACGCCGTCCTCGACCACCGTGTGCAGGTAGAGGCCGTTCAGGTAGTAGCGCGTCTCCTCGGTGGAGATGGCGAAGCGGGTCTTGTCCATCAGTCGGATCAGGTCGGCGACGTCGACGCCGATGCGCCCCGACAGCCCGTCCGACGACATCACCGGGAAATCCCCCGACGGCAGCACCGGCAGGTTGAAGCGCGATCGGCCGGCGGCCACCGTCAGGCGCGGGTCCTCGCCGGTGAAGCTGAGCTGAACGTCGGAGCCGTCCGGCAGCTTGCGCACGATCTCGTAGAGCGTGTGGGCCGGCGCGGTGATCTGGCCGGGCTGGTCCACCTGGGCCAACGCCTGGTCGATGATCTCCATGTCCAGGTCGGTGGCGGAGAAGCTCAGGCGGTCGCGGTCCGCCGACAGCAGCACATTGGACAGGATCGGGATGGTGTTCCGCCGCTCGACCGCGCTCTGCACGTGGCCCAGCGCCTTCAGCAGCGCCGCCCGCTCAATCGTCAACTTCATGTGCCGTCCGACCTCATCAAGGCGCGGGCCAAGCTCGGCCGCGACCCCGCATCCCCAAGGGAAAGGGCCTGCGACCTTAGCGGAATCCGGAGCCGGCGAAAGGCCCCAGAAGGGCCCCGGGCGAGGCATTTCGCGGGGTAGTCACGGCCACGGACACGCCGGCCTCAGGAACCTGCTTTTTTCAAGCTGCCGGAGTTGCGAGAGTTCGCCGATTTTGCTCGTGCGGCCCCGAGTTCTTTACGCGCTACCCGTCCGAGCGACGCTTTGAGCGCCTCGTTCATACGCGTCTGCCAACCCGCCCCGGTCGCTTTGTAGGCGTCGACCACTGCAGCATCGACGCGAAGGCTGATGGCGACCTTAGGCTCGACAGACTTCGGTCGGCCGCGCGCCTTAAAGCTTGCCTGGGTCGCTTTGGACATCACCTCGCGCGCGGGCAGAGCCTCGGCGAAGAATGCGTCGTCCAATTCCGGCGCATCGTCCTCGAAAATTACCGGCTCAGCCATCTCGCCGTCTCCTTGTCGCTAGCGGGTCGAAGACTGATCACCCGCGTCACCGAGCCGCGAGGTGTGTAGACTAGCACCCGCAGATCGCCGTCGATCGGCCCGACGGCGACGAAACGATCCTCGCCGTAGTCGAAGCGGCTATCCTGCGCCACGAGGGCTTCGTCGAGATCCATCCCACCCGCTTCCGCCAGAGAAATCCCGTGCTTCGCGATGTTGGCGGCGTCCTTCGCGGCGTCGAACTCGATCACGACTTATCGTATATACAAAGATACATGTTTTTCAAGTCAAAGCCTGTATGATTCATACATGCCACCGGTAACCGTCCGAGCAGCCCGCTCTCCCGCTACGCCCTAAGCCGTGCGGTCCACCGCGCCTCCTGACGCGTCCGTTTCGCCGGCGTCATAGGGGTTGTGCGCCTGGGGCTCGGCGGACGTCTGAGGCCCGGATCCCTTGGCGGCGACGATGACCATGGCCGGGCGCACGACGCGCCCGAACAACTCGTAGCCGGACTGCAACACCTGGATGACGCCGCCGCCGGCGATCTCGGCGGAGGGTTGCTCCATCACCGCCTGGTGCTGGTGGGGGTCGAACTTGGCGCCGGGCGCAGGCTCGACGCGCTTTAGGCCGTTGCGGTCGAATGCGGCCTGCAGTTCCTTGTCGGTCATCTCGACGCCGACGACGAAATTCTTCACCGGCCCGTCGACGGCTTCCGGCGCGGCGGCCAGCGCACGCTGCAAGTTGTCGGCGACGCCCAGCAGGTCGCGGGCGAACTTCTGGATCGCATAGGCGCGGGCGTCGTTGGCCTCACGCTCGGCGCGGCGTTTGGTGTTCTCGGCGTCGGCGGCGTAGCGCAGCACCTGTTCCTTCAGCGCCGCGGCCTCGGCGCGCAGCGCCTCCAGTTCACCCGTCTCGGCGGCGGGCTGGGCTTCTTCGGCGGCGGGGGTGTGATCTTCGGACATCATGTTCCTGGTCTAGCTGTTCATCACCTGGCCAAGCACGCGGGCGGTGTAATCCACCAACGGAATGATCCGGGCGTAGTTCAAACGCGCCGGGCCGATCACGCCGATCGCACCCAGCACGCGCTGATCGCCCGTCATATAGGGGGCCGCGATCACGGCGGAACCCGAAAGCGAAAACAGCCGCGTTTCGGCGCCGATGAATATGCGCACGCCCTCGCCCTCACGCACGCCGTCCAGCAGGTTGATCAGCTGCTCCTTCTGCTCCAGGTCGCCGAACAGCATGCGCACGCGTTCCAGGTCCTCGGCGGCGTGCGGCGCGCCCAGCAGATTGGCGTGGCCGCGCACGATCAGCGCGCGATCCTGGTTGTCGCCGCCGCCCCACGCGGCCAGCCCGTCCTCGACCAGCCGCGCGGCGGTGGCGTCCAGCTCGCGCCTCGCCCGCTCCAGTTCGGCGCCCAGGTCGGTGCGCGCCTCGGCGATGGTGCGGCCGCTGAGCGAGGCGTTGAGGAAGTTGGAGGCTTCGGTAAGCGCTGAGGGCGTGACCCCGGCGGCCAGGCGCACCAGGCGATTCTCCACCGAGCCGTCCTCGAACACCATGATCGCCAGCGCCCGATCGACGCCCAGCGCCACGAACTCCACGTGCTTCACGCCGGCGTCCCGGATCGGCGTCACCACCACGCCTGCGCCGCCGGCCAGGCCCGATAGGATCGAGGACGCTTCGCTCAGCGCATCCTCGAAATTGCCGCCGCGGGCCGCGAGCCTCGCCTCGATCATCCGGCGCTCGTCTTCGCCGACGTCACCCACCTCCAGCAGTCCATCGACGAACAGCCGCAGGCCCGCGTGGGTCGGCAGCCGCCCGGCGCTGACATGCGGCGCGCCCAGCAGGCCGAGCTGCGTCAGGTCCTGCATGGTGTTGCGGATAGAGGCCGGCGACAGGTGGACGCCCGCCTTGGAGAGGGTCCGCGAGCCCACCGGCTCGCCGGTGTCCAGGTAGGACTCGACGATATGCCGGAAGATCTCGCGGGCGCGGGCGTCAAGTTCGGCGAGGGTCGGCCCGGGGGTAAGCAGGCTGCTGGGCACGTGTGGTGATCGCTCCGTGGTCGGCGCGCCCATGGACTGGACCTTCGCGATCTAGGATAAGCGCCGCCTGCCGAGGCGCAAGCGCCCACCCCCCCGCCAAGGAGACCCGCCCATGCGTCCTTCAGAACGCGCCGCCGACGTGCTTCGTGCCGTGACCCTCGAAGTCGGCGTCAACCGCTACGCCGAGGGCTCCTGCCTGGTTAGCTTCGGCCACACCAAGGTGCTGGTCACCGCCAGCCTCGAAGAGGGCGTGCCGCCGTTCCTGCGCGGCCGCGGCCAGGGCTGGGTCACCGCTGAGTACGGCATGTTGCCGCGAGCCACCCACACCCGCGGGCGCCGCGAAGCCGCCCAAGGCAAGCAGTCCGGCCGCACCCAGGAAATCCAGCGGCTGATCGGCCGGTCGCTGCGCGCGGTCACCGACCTGAAGGCGCTGGGCGAGCGGCAAATCTCGGTGGACTGCGACGTGATCCAGGCCGACGGCGGCACCCGTACAGCCGCCATCACCGGCGCCTGGGTGGCCGTGCGCCAGGCCACCCGCTACATGCTGGACGAAGGCTTGATCAAGACCGACCCGATCCTCGACCAGGTGGCGGCGGTGTCGTGCGGGGTGTTCGCCGACACGCCGGTTCTGGACCTCGACTACGAGGAGGATTCCAACGCCGAGGCCGACTCCAACTTCGTGCTGACCGGGTCGGGCGCCATTGTCGAGATCCAGGCCACCGGCGAGAAGCGCGGCTTCAGCCAGGCGGAGTTCGAACAGCTCTTCGCCCTGGCCCGCAAAGGCATCGGCGAACTGTGCGTGCTGCAGCGCGCCGCCAGCGGAAGTTGAGGGGCTCAGTCCGGCTCAGCCGTCCACGTCAGCAGGTCGCCGGGAGCGCACTGCAACTCCCGACAGAGCACGTCCAGCGTTGAGAACCGCAAGGCGCGCGCTTCGCCGTCGCGCAGGATCGCCAGGTCCGCGGCGGCGATCCCCACGCGGTCCGCGAGCTCGGCCAGGGACATGCGCCGGGCCAGCAGCAGTTCGTCCAGATGAATGCGCACGGCCACGCTGAAAGCTCCCTCAGATGGTCAGTTCGGCTTCGCGCCGAAGCCTGGCGCCTTCGCGGAACACCTCGGCCAGGACGAACACCACCAGCACCGAAAACCACGCGGTCAGGCTGAAGTCCGGCTCCACCTTGTCGACGCCCGGCAGCAGCCAGGCGCCCAGCGCCCACAGCAGGTAACGGCCAAGCTCAAGCCCCGCCAGGATCAGGCCGATGGTGCGCAGCCGGGTGACGTTGTCTGGATGGAACGGATCGCCGGCCGTCAGAGTCGCGAAAATCCGCCGCAGCCGCCCGACGATCGCCAGCACGCCGCCAATGTACAGCGCCGCGGCCGCAAGCCCCGCCGCCAGCAGCGGCCCGCGGCCAGTCACCTGCGCGCCCGCGCCATCGCTGCCGAGACCCGCCAGCAGGTCCGGGTCAAAGCTCAGCAGCAGGGCGGCGAGGATCAGCAGGCCCACCGCCGCCATGGCGATCCACAGAGCGCCGGACACCACGTCCAGGACGATCTTCAGGACGCTCGACACCGAGCCGGGACCCAAGGCGCGCATGCGTTGCTCCGTCTGACCTGCCGCGCCGCGAGCCTAGCCGATCGCGTGCGCCCAGGCGCGCCTTGCGATGATCGGGCGCACGCCTATGGTCTCGCGCGTCGCTGACAGGAGGATCGACATGGCCCTGAAGCTAGAGCCCGGCGCGCGCCTGGTGGTGGCGACGCACAACCCCGGCAAGGCGGTGGAGCTGGCGCAGATCCTCGAGAACCGCTTCGTCCTTGTGACCGCCGGCGAGCTGGGCCTGGCCGAGCCGGACGAGACCGAGACCACCTTCACCGGCAACGCCCTGCTCAAGGCCCGCGCCGCCGCCCAGGCCAGCGGCCTGATCGCGCTCGCCGACGATTCCGGCCTGTCGGTGGCGGCCCTAGACGGCGCGCCCGGGATCTACTCCGCCCGCTGGGCCGGTCCTGATCGCGACTTCGGCGAGGCCATGCGCAAGGTCGAGTCCCGGCTGGAGGAGGTCGGCGCGGAGGATTTCTCCGCCTGGTTCACCTGCGCGCTCGCGGTCGCCTGGCCGGACGGGCCGATGGTGGCGGTCGAGGGCCGCATCGACGGGACCCTGACCTTCCCGGCGCGGGGCACGCGGGGGTTCGGTTACGATCCGATCTTCACACCGACCGGCGGCGCGCTGACCTTCGGCGAGATGGAGTCGGCGGCGAAGGACGCGATGAGCCATCGTGCGGTCGCCTTCGCCAAGCTCAAGGCCGCCCTGCTGTGACCAACCGGCCGCCGCTGGGCGTCTATGTCCACTGGCCCTATTGCGCGCGGATCTGCCCCTATTGCGACTTCAACGTGTTCCGCGACCGCGGCCGTCGCGACGAACAACTGGCGCTGGTGAAAGCGATCGAGGCTGACCTCACCGCCCAGGCGGCGCTGAGCGGCCCACGGTCGCTGGTCTCGATCTTCTTCGGCGGCGGAACGCCCTCTCTGATGGACCCTGAGTGGGCCGGGCGCCTCATCGCCCTCGCCGCCAAGCTGTGGACGCCCACCGAGGACCTCGAGGTCTCGCTGGAGGCCAATCCCACCGACGCCGAGGCCGACCGATTCGCGGCCTTCGCCGACGCCGGCGTCCGGCGGCTCTCGCTGGGCCTGCAGTCGCTGAACGACGATGCGTTGGGCTTCCTCGGTCGCAATCACGATGCGGCGGCCGGCAGGCGCGCCGCACGCGCCGCGCGCGCAGCCTTCCCGCGACTGTCGCTGGACCTGATCTATGCGCGCCCCGGACAGTCGGTCGACGCCTGGCGTGACGAGCTTCAGGCCGCCCTGGACCTCGGCGCCGAACATCTGTCGCCCTATCAACTGACCATCGAAGACGGCACGCCGTTTGACCGCGCCGTGCGCCGTGGCCGCATCGCCCCGCCCGGCGAAGACGCCGCCACCGACCTTTTCGAGACGACCCAGGGGACCCTGGAGGCCGCCGGCTTCGACGCCTACGAGGTCTCCAACCACGCCAGGGGCGAGGACGCCCGCTCGCGGCACAATCTCGTCTACTGGCGCGGCTGGGATTATGTCGGCGCCGGTCCCGGCGCGCACGGGCGTCTGGCGATCGACGGCGCGCGGCAGGCGACGATCGCGGCGATGAAGCCTGCGGACTACATCGCCCGTGTCGCCCAGCACGGCGTCGGCTTCGCGACACGCGAGACTTTGAACCCGGTCGAAGCGGCGGAGGAACGCCTGCTGCTCGGCCTGCGGATCGACGACGGGGTGGGCTTCGAAGAGGTTTCCGCGCTCGGCCTGCGGCCCTCGTCCCAGCAGGTGCGTGAACTGGTCGATCTGGGCTTGCTGGCGGCCGATCCGCTGCGGCTGCGCGCAACCCGCCAGGGCCGCCTGTTGCTGGATCGGGTCACCGCCGCGCTGATCACCGGCGCTTAAGCCCTCGCGGCGCGCGGGTGGAGGCTTGCCTTCGGCGCGCCAAGCGGCGAACCCTGCGCGGCCATGGCCCGCGCGATCATCCCGCCCATCCTGTCCGACGCGCCGCTGGCGCCGGGCCTCTATGTAGTGGCCACGCCAATCGGCAACCTGCGCGACATCACCCTGCGTGCGCTCGACGTGCTCAACGCCGCCGACGTGGTGCTGGCCGAAGACACGCGGGTGAGCGGCAAGCTGCTCGCCGCCTACGGCCTGTCGGCGAAGCTGGAGCGCTATGACGAGCACGCCGCCGAACGCATGCGCCCCCGCGTGATGGCCAAGCTCGCGGCCGGCGAGCGAGTAGCGTTGATCTCCGACGCCGGCACGCCGCTGATCTCCGACCCTGGCTACCGGCTGGTGCTCGAGGCGGCGGCCGAGGGCTTCACCGTGTTCGCCATCCCAGGCCCGTCGGCGCTGCTGGCCGGCCTGTCGGTCGCCGGGCTGCCCACCGACCGGTTCTTGTTCGCGGGTTTTCCGCCGCCCCGCAGCGCCGCGCGCCGCGTCTTCCTGGAGGAGGTGGCGGGCGTCCGCGCCACCCTGGTGTTCTTCGAGGGCGGCTCCAGACTGGCCGCCAGCCTCGCCGACATGGCTCATGTGTTCGGCCCGCGCGAGGCCGTGGTCTGCCGCGAACTGACTAAGCTCTATGAAACGGTGGTCCGTGGGCCCCTGCCCGACCTCGCCACCGACCCCGCCTTTGCTGCGCCCAAGGGCGAGATCGTCGTCCTGGTCGCACCCGGCCGCGAGGAGGAGGCCAGCGCTGCAGACGCCGACACGGCCCTGCGCGACGCCCTCACTCGGCTGCGACCCGCCGAGGCCGCGAGCGAGGTCGCCAAGGCGCTCGGCATTCCCCGCCGCGACCTCTACCGCCGGGCCATGACGCTGAAGGGCGACGGCGCATGAGCAAGGCCCGCAGCCTGCGCGGCGCGGCGGCGCGGTTGTCCGGCCGCCAGGCCGAGGTGTGGGCGGCGCTGTGGCTGATGCTCAAGGGCTACCGGATCCTGGGTTTCCGGCTGCGCACCCCGCAGGGCGAGATCGACCTGCTCGCTCAGCGCGGCGCGGTGCTGGCGGTGGTCGAGGTGAAGCGCCGGGCTAGCCTCGCCCAGGCGCTGGAGGCGGTGACTTTCGAGCAGCGCGAACGGCTGCGGCGCGCCGGGCGCTCGCTGGCTGCCCGCCGAAGAGGCCTTCAGGGCGCGGCCGTGCGGCTCGATTTGATCGCGCTCGCCCCTGGCAAGCTTCCCCGGCATAGTCGCGACGCCTGGAACGGCGCGTAAGGCGATTGATGTAGCGTGATGACCCGCGAGGACGCCGAGATCCTTCTGACCGAAGCCGGCCAGGCTTCCGATGGTGACTTCCCGCTGCTGGACGCGGCGATCGCCTGCGCCCTGCATGAGGACCCCAGCCGCGACCCGCAGGCGGCGCGCGATCTAGCGGCCGCCGGGGTCGACCGCCTGTCCGCCCGCCTGAAGACCGAGAGCGCCGAGGAGGCCCTGGCCGAGGCGATGGCCGGCGACCTGGGCCTGAACGGCGACCTGTTCACCTATGAGCACCCCGACAACGCCGACCTCCTGGCCGTCGCCGAACGCCGCAGGGGCCTGCCGGTGGCGCTGGGCGTCTATTACCTGCACGTGGCGCGGCGCTGCGGCCTGACAGTGCAGGGCGTGGATTTTCCCGGCCACTTCCTGCTCCGCATCGAGACCGAGGAGGGTCCGCTGGCGCTGGATCCGTTCAGCGAGGGTCGGGTGGTGATGCCCTCGGAGCTGACCAGGCGCGCCCTGCACGCAGGCCTGACGCCCGACGTCGCCGACCGGTTGGACCGGCTGATGGCTCCGGTAAGCAACCGTGCGGTGTTGATCCGCCTGCAGAACAACATCTTCGCCCGCGCCCAGTCGGCGCGCGCCTACGCCCGCGCCGAGCGCGCGGCGCTGAGGCGCGCCCTGCTCGACCCCAAGGATCACCGCCCGTGGCTGGACGTCGCCGCCGCGCGGGAAGGCCAGGGCGCTCTGGCCGGGGCGCTGGAGGCGCTGGCGCGGGCCTCGGCGCTGGACGGCGGCGCGGCGTTGGCCGCCCGCGCCCAGCGCGAACGCATGCGGTTGCGCCTGAACTGATCCTGGCGCGTCGCCGGCGTGCGGAGTATCTGCATCACCTTCGCCGCGAGGAAGCCCGCCATGCCATTGAAGGTCGCTGTTCAGATGGACCCCCTGGAGGGGATCAATATCGAAGGCGACACGACCTTCCTGATGATGGAGACCGCCCAGGCCCGCGGCCATTCGCTGTTCGTCTACACGCCCGAAAAGCTGTCCCTGGAAGAGGGTCGGGTCACCGCCCGTGGCCGCCCGGTCGAGATCCGCCGCACCAAGGGCGACCATGCGACCTTCGGCGACTATCAGCGGTTGAACCTGGAGGAGGTCGACGTGGTGCTGCTGCGCCAGGATCCGCCCTTCGACATGGCCTACATCACCAGCACCCATCTGCTGGACGTGGTGCACCCGAAGACCCTGGTGGTGAACAACCCCACCGAGGTGCGCAATGCGCCGGAGAAGCTGTTCGTCACCGGCTTTCCGGGCGTGCAACCGCCGACCCTGATCACCTCCGACGTCGAGGCGATCTACGACTTCCGCGCGCGCCAGGGCGACATCGTTTTGAAGCCGCTGTACGGCGGCGGCGGGTCGGGCGTGGCCCGGCTGTTGGCGGACGATCCCAACCTCGACGCCCTGCTGGAGCTGCACGCGATGATCGGCCGCGAGCCGGTGATCGCCCAGAAGTTCATCCCCGCCGTGGTCAAGGGCGACAAGCGGATCCTGCTGGTCGACGGCGAACCGGTGGGCGCGGTCAACCGGGTGCCCAACGCAGGCCAGATCCGCTCCAACCTGCGGGTCGGCGGGCGGGCTGAGGCTGTGGAGCTGACCGCACGCGACCTGGAGCTCTGCGCGATCATCGGCCCAGAGCTGAAGCGCCGGGGCCTGCTGTTCGTCGGCATCGACGTGATCGGCGAGTTCCTGACCGAGATCAACGTCACCTCCCCTACCGGCGCCCAGCAGCTCAAGCGCTTCACCGGCATAGACGCCACCGAAAAGCTCTGGGAACGCATCGAAGCGATCCGCGCCAGTTAGAGACCCATTTCCGACGATAGCCTCCTCGTCCCGACCAACGCTGGGAACAGAACTCGAATTATCAACCAATCAGTTGACTCTCAATCGATCAGTTGATTGATTGAGGCATGGACGTTCTGCCTCTGACTTTGCGCGACGACCCGGCCCCGGATGAGGCCCAGCAGCTCGATGCGGTGTTCTTCGCGCTCTCAGACCCGGTGCGCCGCGCCATCCTCGAACGGCTGGACGCCGGCGCCCTGCTGGTCTCGGAGATCGCCGAGCCCTTCGAGATCTCGCTGCAGGCGGTGTCGCGTCACATCCACGTGCTGGTGCGCGCAGGCCTGGTGCGTCAGGCGCGCAGCGGCCGGGTTAGCCGTTGCACCCTGGACGCCGCGCCGATCTACGCCGCCGCCCTGTGGATGAACCGCTACGCCAAGTACTGGCAGGCCGGCTTCGACGCCCTCGCCCAACACCTGCTGCGCATCGACGAGACGCGCGGCTCGACGATCCAAGACAAGGGAGACGAATGATGGACTACGCCCAGACCCGCGAGACCCTCTCCGGCCATCGCGCCCGCATCGAAGCGCTGCGCGCCGAGATGCGCCAGATCCAGGCCGACGTCACCCCGCAGCCGGTGGCCGACTATGAGCTCAGCGGCCCAGGCGGCCCGGTGCGGTTGTCGGATTTGTTCGGGGCCAAGGACGACCTGTTCGTCATCCACAACATGGGGACCGGCTGTCCCGCCTGCACCATGTGGGCGGACGGCTTCAACGGCGTCTACGACCACCTGGCCGATCGCGCCGCCTTCGTGGTCTCCAGCCCCAACACGCCGGACGTCCAGCGCGCGTTCGCCGCCGGCCGCGGCTGGCGTTTCCCGATGGTCAGTCACCAGGGCACCAGCTTCGCCGCCGACATGGGCTATCACCGCAATGGCGGCTGGCAGCCGGGGCTGTCGGTCTTTCAGCGCCAGGGCGATCAGATCCTGCGCGTGTCGGACACGGAGCTCGGGCCGAACGACGACTTCTGCTCCGCCTGGCACATGTTCGCCATGCTGCCGCAGGGCGCGGCCGGCTGGTTTCCAAAGTTCAATTACGTCTGAGGCTCAGCTTATGTGATGCTACGATCACGCTCCGGACGGGCAGGACTACGGCACAGCTAGGTTGTGAGTCGAAGTGGTGGCGCTAGAGCGCAGAAACCACTGATCTTCCCGATAAGTTCATCATTTGTTCTTGATCCGAACCGCGTTCTGCGGCAGCCTTGTGGATAACTCAAGGCGTCAATAAGCGGGGAATGATGGTCGCGCGGGTGGTCACCTTGGCCTTTCAAGGGGTTGAGGCGCGGCGCGTCGACGTCGAGGTCCAGCTGACCGGCGGCGAGGTCAAGTTCATGCTGGTCGGCCTGGGCGACAAGGCTGTCGCCGAAAGCCGCGAACGGGTGCGCGCCGCCTTCGCAGGCCTGGGCCTGGCCATGCCGGCCAGGCGGATCATCGCCAACCTCGCGCCGGCCGACCTGCCTAAGGAGGGCAGCCACTACGACCTGCCGATCGCGCTCGCGGTGATGGCCTCGATGGGCGTGATCCCGCCCGACGCCCTGGCCGGATGGGCGGCGGTGGGCGAACTCTCGTTAGACGGCCGCATCGTCGGCGTGGCCGGGGCGCTGCCCGCCGCGGTCGCCGCCGGATCGATGGATCTCGGCCTGATCTGCCCGAAGGACTGCGGGGCCGAGGCCGCCTGGGCCGGCGACGTGCGCTTGCTGGCCGCGCCGTCGCTGGTGGCGGTGATCAACCATTTCCGCGGAACCCAGATGCTGTCGCCTCCGAAGCCCGGGCCGATGGTCGACGGTGCGCGCGTACCCGACCTGCGCGAGGTCAAGGGTCAGGAACAGGCCAAGCGCGCGCTGGAGATCGCCGCGGCCGGCGGCCACAACCTGCTGTTCTGCGGCCCGCCGGGGTCTGGCAAGTCGATGATGGCCGCGCGCCTACCGGGTCTTTTGCCGCCGCTGACGCCGGAGGAGCTGCTGCAGACCTCGATGGTTCATTCCATCGCCGGCCTGATCGCCAAGGGCGAGCTGACCCGGGCGAGACCCTTCCGCACGCCGCACCACTCAGCCAGCATGGCGGCGCTGACCGGCGGCGGGATCAAGGCCAAGCCCGGCGAGGTTTCGCTGGCGCACAATGGCGTGCTGTTCCTCGACGAGTTGCCGGAGTTCTCCGCCCAGGCGCTGGATAGCCTGCGCCAACCGCTGGAGACCGGCGAGGTGGTGGTCGCCCGCGCCAACGCCCACGTGCGCTACCCGGCGCGTTTCCAGCTCATCGCGGCGATGAACCCGTGCCGTTGCGGCAATGGCGGGGCCGGCCGCGGCGCCTGCGGGCGCGCGCCGCGCTGCCAGTCGGACTACCAGGGCAAGGTGTCGGGCCCGATGATGGACCGCATCGACCTGCAGGTGGACGTGCCGCCGGTCACGGCAGCCGACCTCGCACTGCCGCCGCCGGCCGAGGGCACCGCCGAAGGCGCCGCCCGCGTGCTGGCCGCGCGGCGCCTGCAGGCCGATCGCGCAGCGCAGGCCGGAAACGGCGCGGCTGCGCTGAACGCCCAGGCGGACGGAGACTTCCTGGACGCTATCGCCGCCATGGACGCCCCTGCCCGCGCGCTGCTGTCGCGCGCCGCGGAGGCCGGCAACCTGACCGCCCGCGGCTGGATCCGTACGCTCCGGCTTGCCCGCACCATCGCCGACCTGGAAGGCGAGCCGTCGGTGCGCCGCCTCCACATCGCCGAGGCGCTCATCTACCGACGCGTGTCGCCGGGGATGGTGATGTCGGGCGCTTGACGCGTTCAATCGTCCGCGGCGCGGCGCAGCACCTTCAGCGTGCCGGGCTCCAGCCTGACGTCGAACACCTTGCCATCGGCAGTGCGCGCGTCGTCGATGTCCCAGACCGGCTGACGGATCGGTCGGTCGTCGTCGTACTCGATCTCCTCCCAGGCCACGAAGCCCTCGGCGCGAAGCACCTTTTCAATCGCCGCCTGCTCCTGTGGCGTCGGCGCGCGATCCTTGGCGAGCGTCGGGCTCGCGAGAAGGGCGACTGAACCGGAGAGTATGGCGAGGGCGACAATGCGCATGAGAGGCGTTCCTAAGGCGGTTGGATGCTGCGAAACGGCTCATGGCGGCGCGCGTTCCAATCCGCCCGGGCGCGGCTTGGCCGCCTAGCGTCGGGTGTCGCCGATAGCAGGATCGAACCCCATCGCCAGTTCGACCTCGGCCCGACGCCGCGCCGCCCGGTAGGTCCATGTGCCGACCGCCAGCGGGACCAACAGCAGGTAGCCCCAGAGCACGCCGGCGCTGTAGTAGACCCAGTTGCCCAGCGTGCGGTCGAGCATCTGGGCGACGTGGGTGACCACCGCCAGCAGTTGGAACGCCGCCGCGCAGATCGGCCAGTAGCGGTCGCTCCTCAGGGCGAGCCAGATCAGCACCGCGAACACCAGGATGTCGACCACCGTGGTGGTCCAGCGCAGGTGGAGCCACTGATCGTCCGGCAACAGCACCGCGATCATCCAGCCCACGAAGATGGCCGCCGCACCGATGCGCTCGGACGGCCCCCCACGCCAGCCGGCGTTGGCGCAGACGCCGCAGATCGCGACCCACCAAAGCCAGTGGGGCAGTTGCAGGCTCGCCAGGCTCATAACGAAAGTGGGCCCTCGTTCGCACGAGGGCCCACACTGGCAGACGGTCAGGTCTTATGAAACCCGAGCGCGAACCTTAGGCGGCGCGGACGGTGCGCAGGCGAGCCGCGATGCCGCCTTCGACCGGAGGCTTGTCGCCGCCTTCGTCGCCCAGGGCGACAGCGCCCAGGCCGATTTGGCTTTGCGCGACGCTGAGTTCCTTGTGGGTCTCGACGATGGCGCGGCGCGCTTCGGTCAGCGCCATGATCGCCTGGCTGGCGCGTTCGACAGCGCCTTGACCGATCAGAGCCGAGAGACCGGCTTGCGCGCGCATCGACGGCATGACGCCGGTCAGCGTGGCGGTTTTGCTGAGCGCCGCGTCGATGGCGGCCTCGGCTTGGAACAGAGCATCGGCGATGTTTTCGGCGATGGCGCGGCGTTGCTTGAGCATGAGTTTTCTCCCGCGCGCCGAAATGGCACGGCGCGCCCCTAGGTTGACGTTGATTTCAAAAGTCGAGCCGGATCAGGTCCGGACGAGGGCTCGCGCCAGGTCTTGAAGGGCGTGAAGCCCGGCAAGCACCGCGCCGAAAGCAAGCGCCGTCAAAATCGCGACGCCTACGATCGCCCCCAGGCGAGCAAGCGGGCCTAGGTCATTTCGTCCGACCCTTCCCCGATCCCAGGCCTGAAATTCTCGTCGAGGAGAACCCAGGTGAGGCAGAGGATTTCCCGCAGCACCATCTCGGGCGGCTTGAAGGCGCTCAGTTTGCGTGTGGCCGATACTAAATGGCGAGCCATCTCCGCTTGCATCTCGGTTGCGGCCAGATCGACGAGCTGTCGTTCCAGCTGCACCCATGAGAAAGTCGGTGTCGTTTCCTCCGAGCTGTTGGGCGCGGGCCAGCGCTGCTCGAATTCGTCGATCTCCCGACGAAGACGAATCGCCCTGCCGATCGCCACCCTGTTCCCGAAGTTCTGCCGTTCGCCCATAGGCCGCCTCTCCCGATGCGTCCTCATCGGGCCAGGAGAACTCAGGGCTGTCTGTCCTGATTGCGTCGTGTCCTGATGCGATCAGGACAGCCGGGTCACGCTCGCGCGCCGCCAGCAGCTTGGCCGCCGCGTAGCGGTCGTCGACGCCGAGTTTACGGCGCGCACGGTCGCAGTAGGTGTCGACGGAATTCTTCGACATCCCCAACTCGCGGGCGATCTGCTTCGAACTGAGATGCTGATCGACGAGGCGCAGACATTCCCGTTCCCGCGGGGTCAGCAGCTCGACGCGATCAGCGGTCATGGTTGAAATGCTCGCATAAGGCGAACAGTACACGACTGATCGCGTTTTTCGTCTAGTTTGCCTTTAAGTCGGCCAAACGGCCGCACGCCCGTTCAGTTATCGACGTTAGAGACATTGATGCAACCCAAAGAGGCGGCTCCACCGGAGCCCATCGATTTGGCCATAGGCGCACGCATACGCGCCCGTCGCCGCCAGCTCGGCCTCAGCCAGGGCGAACTGGCCTCGGTGATCGGCGTGTCGTTCCAGCAGGTGCAGAAGTACGAGCGCGGCGCGAATCGCGTTTCGGGCTCCACCCTGGTGTCGACGGCGTCGGCGCTGGAGACCACCGTCGGCTGGCTGGTCGGCGAGGAAGGCTTCAGCGCCCAGAGCGACGACGTGTTCGAAGCCCTGGCCACGCCTGGCGCGCTGGAGATTCTGCATGCCTATGCGGCGATCCCCAGCGCGCGGGCCCGCGCAGCCCTGCTGACCCTGGCCCAGGAGATGACCGAGGCCGCCCTGGCCGAGGCCGCCGCGGGCGCAGGGTCCCTGGCCGAGACCGAAGTCTCGCCGGCTTGACCGAGCGTTAAGCCGCCGCGGCTAAGCTGCGGGTCATGAAACGCACCGTCCAGCCGCGTCGCGGCGCGAAGGTCCAGGCCGGCGTCGCCGCGGGCCAGCTCGCAGCGCTCAGCCATGAGTTCCGAACCCCGTTGAACGGCGTGCTCGGCATGGCGCGACTGCTGGAAGGCACCCGTCTGACCGCCGAACAGCGCGCCTACGTCGCCGCCCTGCGCGAAAGCGGCGAGCATCTGCTTGGCCTGGTCAACGACCTGCTGGATTTCGCCAAGCTGGGCGAGGGCAAGGTCGAGCTGCATCCTGCGTCCGTCGACGTGGAAGCGTTGCTGCGCCAGGTCTGCGAGCTGTTGTCCCCCCGCGCCCGGGAAAAGGGTCTTGAGATCGCCTGGGCGGTTCCGCCCGCCGCCGGCCGGATTCTGGCCGACGAGGGACGCGTGCGTCAGATCCTGCTCAACTTCGCCGGCAACGCCGTCAAGTTCACCGAGGCCGGCGGCGTGCTGGTGACCGCCGAGCGCACCGTCCAAGGCGCGACCCGGTTCATCGTCGCCGACACCGGCCCAGGCGTGCCGGTCGCCGCTCGCGACCGGGTGTTCGAGGCTTACGCCCAGGCCGATCCGCACGCGGCCTCCCTGGGCGGCGCGGGCCTGGGCCTGGCGATCGCCCGACGGCTGGCCCATGCCATGGACGGCGAGGTCGGCGTCGAAAGCCCCGCCGGCGGCGGCGCGACCTTCTGGTTCGAAGCACGGTTCGACGTCGTCCCGGATTCTGAGAACGACGCGACGCTGACCGGGCGGGTCGTCGGCGTCGCCTCGCCCAGCGCCATCGTGCGCGAGGGCGCACGCCGTCAGATCGAAGCCAGCGACGGCCGCGCGGTGGTCGCCGACAATCTCGAAACCCTGTCGCGACGCGCCCCGAAGGACGCGGTGCTGCTGGTCGACCACGCCCTGGCGCCGGCCGGCCGGGCGTTGCGCCCTCCTGAAGGCCGCGCGGCGGTGATCCTGCTGGCGCCCGACGAGCGCGGGCGGATCGCCCGTTACCGCGAGGCGGGCTTTCGTGGGTACCTGATCAAGCCGCTTCGTCGCGCCTCGTTGGCCGAACGCGTGCTGGCCGCGATCGACGGCGCCGCCACGACGGGCCAGCCCGGCGAGGACGAACGCGTCGTGCACGCCGTGGCGACCGGCGCGCGGGTGCTGCTGGTCGAGGACAATCCGATCAACGCCATGCTCGCCCGCACCCTGCTCACCCGCGAAGGCTGCGCGGTGGACCATGCGCGCTCCGGCGAGGACGCCCTGGCGGCGCTGAAGCAGGGCCGCTTCGACTTGATCCTCATGGACATGCGCATGCCGGGCCTGTCGGGGGCGGAGACCACCCGGCGGTTGCGGGCCGACGGCGTGGCCAGCCCCGTGGTGGCGCTGACCGCCAACGCCTTCGACGACGACCGCCGCGCCTGCCTGGCGGCGGGAATGAACGACTTCCTGGTCAAGCCGCTGTCGCCGGACGCCCTGCGCGGCATGCTGGCGCGCTGGGTCAAGGCCGGCTGGACGGACTCCGCGGAGCGGGCCAAGCTCGGTTGACGGCGGCGGGGTCTCCCGGCGCGCACCCGATTCGAGGCCGAGACCCATGACCGCGGACGCCGACACCCCGCCCCGGCGCAGCCTGCTGTCGGCCATCGCGGTCTATGGCGAGCGCCGCTCGCTGGCGATGCTGGCGCTCGGCTTCGCCTCCGGGCTGCCCAACCTGTTGATCTTCGACACGCTGTCGGCCTGGCTGCGCGACGCCGGCCTGTCGCTGGAGGTGATCGGCTTCTTCAGCCTGGCGACGCTAGCCTATTCGTTCAAATTCCTCTGGGCGCCGCTGGTCGACCGCACGCGGGTGCCGCTGCTCACCCGCTGGCTCGGTCATCGACGTTCGTGGATGCTGGCCTGCCAGGCGCTGGTCATCGTCGGCTTGTGGCTGGTGGCCGGTACGGATCCGGCGAGCCAGCTCGGCCTCATGGCCACTTTCGCGGTGTTCGTGGGCTTCACCTCGGCGACCCAGGACATCGTCATCGACGCCTGGCGCATCGAGGTGGCGGAGGTTGAAAAGCAGGGCGCGATGGCTGCGGCCTACCAGTGGGGCTACCGCATCGCCACCCTGACCGCGGGCGCGGCGCCGCTGGTGCTGGCCGAGAGCCACGGTTGGAACTTCTCCTACGCCGTGATGGCGGGCCTCATGGTGGTGGGCGTGCTGGGCGTGCTGGGCGCCCCCCGCGAAGCCCAGCACCAGATTCGGCCGATCCACGCCGAGGGCGTCGCCGCCGCGCCGGCGCGCGAGGTCTTCGAGTGGGTGATCCGTCTGGCGCTGTTCGTCCTAGGCGCCCTGGTGCTGGGCTCCGGCCTGTCGGGCAACGCCGACCTGCTGGCCGGTTTGCTGGGCCTTCTCGGTCTGCCCTCGGCGGGCGAAAGCCTCACCGCCGTCTGGGAGGCGAAGCCCTGGGGCGTGTTCGCCCAGGTGG
Organism: Phenylobacterium sp.; assembly: GCF_030697305.1. Lineage (GTDB taxonomy): Bacteria > Pseudomonadota > Alphaproteobacteria > Caulobacterales > Caulobacteraceae > Phenylobacterium. The sequence goes on from NZ_JAUYQL010000135.1 coordinate 65,474, forward strand.
CCGGGGTGATCGTGGGCGGACTGATCATCTTCGTCGCAGCAAGACCGTTGCGCTCGATGCGCACCCGGCCGGGAATCTATCTGGGGGCCGCGTTCGGCGAGCCTCTGGGCGACTTCTTCGGGCGCTACGGCCGCGTGGCGGGGTTGATCCTGGCGACCATCTGCCTCTACCGGCTGTCCGACTTCGTGCTCAACATCATGAATCCGTTCTACCTGGACCTCGGGTTCACCAAGACCGAGATCGCCGAAGTGCGGAAATTCTTCGGCATGTTCATGTCGATGGCCGGCGTGTTCCTGGGCGGGCTGGCGGTTGTCAGGCTGGGGCTGATGCGGGCGCTGGTGATCGGCGCGTTCGCGGGCCCGCTGAGCAATCTGGTTTTCGCCTGGCTGGCGGCGCAAGGGCCGACCCTGCCCGCCCTGTTCGTCGCCATCGGCGTGGATAACATCGCCTCGGGCTTCTCGGGCACCTGCCTCATCGCCTACATGTCCAGCCTGACCAGCGCAGGGTTCACCGCCACCCAGTACGCGCTCTTCTCCTCGCTCTATTCCCTGCCCGGCAAGCTGCTCGCGTCGCAGTCCGGACGGCTGGTCGAGGCCACGGCGAAATCGGCTGACGCTGGCGGGCCGGCGGCGATGCTGAAGGGCCTGTTCACGGGCTTGCCGCCGGAGACCTTCGCCGCCGCAGCGGCCAAGTCCCAGGTCAGCGCCGCGGCGCTCGGCGCGGGCTATGTCTCGTTCTTCTTCTATTCGGCGGCGATCGGGGTCGCGGCGATCGTCCTGGTGTTCATGGTCGCGCGCCGCCAGCCGCCCGCGCAGACACCGGCCCAAACCCAGAGCCAGTCGCAGACCGCCTAGGTCGTCAGGCAGATCACCTGGGCCACGCGCAGGTCGCGGCGCAGCCCGTCGGCAACGCGGCCGTAGTTGTCGGTGGTCACCGGCTGGCCGGCCGCGAAGGGTGCGGCCCGCTTGTGGGAATAGGCGATGGCGTCGCTGACCGTTTCCGGGACCGTCGTGTAGATCCGCCCGCGACGCGGCGACTCGGCGACGGTCACGGCGATCACCCGGCCGGCAGAGTCCAGCGCCGGCGCGCCGGAGAGGCCGCCCAGCGTGCCCTCCAGGCCATCGGTCCGGCCGGTCTCGGCCCAGGCGAGCACGGGCTCGGCGCGGGCGCCTCGCCCCCTAACCATCAAGGTCTCACGCCCGAGCAGGCGTGAGGTGGCCTCGCCGGGACGGCCCTGTGGGTAGCCCGGGTGGAAGGCGCGTTCGCCGCGTCGCAGGCCGGCGCTAAGACCCAGAGGCAGCGGCGGGGCCCCGCCATCCGTCGTCAGGATCGCCGCTTCGCCGCGGGGGTCGATCTGCACCTGGGCGGCGACGCCCTGGCCCTCGCCGATGACGATGGCGGTGCGGGCGCAGCCGTCAACCACGTGGCGCGCGGTGATCCAGACGCCGCTGTCGGACACGGAGAAGGCGGTGCCGACGCCCGGTGAGGCCTTGCCCGGCACATCCACCACGACGCCCGGATCGAAGGGCGAGGCGGGGCCCAACGGGCCTTCATCCAGCTCCGGCGGGGCCGGCGGCGCATCGGCGCGCTCCTGGCGTCCGACGGCGGCGACCAGCAGCGCTGCGACCACCGCCGCATAAACGGCCCAGTCGGGTAGCCGGGGGAAGTGCATGGTCCGCTCAGCCAGCCACGGCGGCGGCGATGATCAAGGCGGTGGCGAGTTTGGCGCCCACCAGCAGGGCCGCGGCGGCGACCTCGCCCTCCTGGATGCGCTGCGGCAGGCCGCGCAGCACGATGTCGACAAGGCGGAAGACCAGCAGTTGGACGATCACCGTCGAGACACCCCAGACGCCGATCTCCACCACCGAGGTCGAGGCGGTCAACGACACGGCGAGCGGGATCGCCAATCCCACCAACACGCCGCCCAGCGACACCGCGGCGGCGGCGTTGCCCTCGCGGATCAGGCGGATCTCCCGATGCGGGGTGAGCAGGACGTAGAGCGTCACGGCCAGGAACAGGATCAGCGTGGTCACCGCCGCGTGCAGCAGCGTGACGGGAAAGCCTGTGGCGAAAGCCTGGATCTCCGGCGACTGGAGCTCTGGCGGCATCGGAGGATTTTACCTGGCGGTCGGCGGAGACGGGCTTCTGGTTAGCACGCGGCGCGCGGCGCGCAACGTCCGTGGCTAGACGTCAAGGCGCGGCCTCGGGCGCGACGGCCGACCCGGCGGGGGTCTTTCGCCGCGCGCTGGCCCTGACCTTCTCGCTCTCCGACTTGAGCTGGCCGCAGGCGGCCAGGATGTCGCGGCCGCGCGGCGTGCGGATCGGCGAGGCGTAGCCGGCGCGGTTCAGCACCGCGGCGAACCGTTCGATCGTCCCCCAGTCCGAACACTCGTAGGTGCTGCCCGGCCAGGGGTTGAACGGGATCAGGTTGATCTTGGCGGGGATGCCGGCCAACAGCCTGACCAGCGCCTTGGCCTCCGCGAGGCTGTCGTTGATCCCCTTCAGCATCACGTACTCGAAGGTTACGCGGCGGGCGTTCGACAGGCCCGGATAGGCGCGCACGCCGGCGATCAGCTCCGCGATCGGATATTTCTTGTTCAGCGGCACCAGCACGTCGCGCAACGCGTCGTTGGTGGCGTGCAGCGAGATCGCCAGCATCGCCTGAGTCCGCGCGCCCAGGGCGTCGAGTTCCGGGACGACGCCCGACGTCGACACGGTGATCCGTCGCCGCGACAGCGCGATGCCCTCGTTGTCCGAGATGATGTCGATCGCGTCGGCGACGCCGCCCAGATTGTACAGCGGCTCGCCCATGCCCATGAACACCACGTTGGAGAGCCGGCGGTCTTCCTTGGGGCTCGGCCATTCGCCCAGGTCGTCGCGCGCCACCTGCACCTGGGCGACGATCTCGGCCGCGGTCAGGTTGCGGACCAGCGCCTGGGTGCCGGTGTGGCAGAAGGTGCAGTTCAGCGTGCAACCGACCTGGCTGGAGACGCACAGCGCGCCTGCCCGGCCGACGTCGGGGATGTAGACGGTCTCGACCTCGATGCCCGGCGCGGTGCGGATCAGCCACTTGCGCGTGCCGTCGCGGCTGACCTGGCGCTCCACGACCTCGGGCCGCGCAACCACGAAGCGCTCGGCCAGCGCCGCGCGTGTCTCCTTGGCGATGTCGGTCATCCGTTCGAAGTCGGTGACGCCGTAGTGATGCATCCAGCGCCAGAGCTGGCCGGCGCGCATGCGGGCTTTCTCCGGCGGCACCGCTTCGGAAGACACCAGCGCCGCGGCCAGCGCCGGCCGCGTCAGCCCCGAAAGGTTGGGCCTGGCCTGGGCGGGTTCGCCCGCGGCGGCGCGCGAAAAGTCCAGGGTGACGCCCAAGGGTGCAAGGTCCGCAGGGTTGGAGGAAGCGGCAATATAGGGCCTGGGACCCGCTGCGCCAAATCGGGCCGCGGCTGTCCCGCCCGGCCCTTCCGTCGCCAGACGGGCTGGGCTAGCGTCGCGCACTTTTTGCGCAAGCGTGTGGTGATCGAGATGAAGGCTCTGCTGAGCAAGTCTCCGGGCGGCCCCGAAACCCTGGTGTTCGAGGACCTGCCGAGTCCGGTGGCGGGCGCGGGCCAGGCTGTGGTCAGCGTCAAGGCCTGTGGGGTCAACTTCCCCGACGTGTTGATCATCGAGGACAAGTACCAGACCAAACCGCCCCGCCCGTTCGCCCCGGGCGGCGAAATCTCCGGGGTGGTGAAACAGGTGGGCGACGGCGTCACCGCGGTGAAGGTCGGCGACCGCGTACTGTCCGTAACGACATTCGGCGGCATGTCCGAGGAGATGGCCATCGAGGCGGCGCTCCTGGTGAAGATCCCCGACGCCATGCCCTTCGACGTCGCGTCCGCCTTCCTGCTGACCTACGGCACCGCGCATCATGCCCTGAACGAGCGCGGCAAGCTGAAGGCCGGCGAGACCTTGCTGGTGCTGGGCGCGGCGGGCGGCGTCGGGCTCGCAGCGGTGGAGGTCGGCAAGGCCATGGGCGCGCGGGTGATCGCTGCCTGCTCCAGCCAGGAGAAGGTGGACCTGGCCAAGGCGCACGGCGCCGACGATGGCGTGGTCTATCCACGTGGCCCGATCGACCGGGCCGGCCAGAAGGCGCTGTCGGAGCTGTTCAAGTCGGCCTGCGGCGCGGACGGTCCCGACGTGATCTACGACGCGGTGGGCGGCGACTATGCGGAGCCGGCGCTGCGCAGCATCAACTGGGAAGGCCGCTACCTGGTGATCGGTTTCGCGGCGGGCGATATCCCGCGCATCCCGCTGAACCTGCCGCTGCTCAAGGGATGCGACATCGTCGGGGTATTCTGGGGCGACTGGATGCGCCGCGACCCGAAGGCGTTTTCGGCCAGCGTCCAGAACCTGCTTGGCATGTACGAGCGCGGCGCGCTGAAACCTCACGTCTCGGAGCGCTTCCCCCTGTCCAAGGCCGCTGACGCCATCACCCACTTGGCCAGCCGCAAGGCGATGGGCAAGGTGGTCGTGACCATGGGCGAGCCGGCCTGAGCCGTCAGGTCTCGCGCCGCATCCGGTCCAGCAGGCTGCGCGCCGCCTCGCGGTGGCGCGGCTTGAGGTTGCGCCCGACCACCGCCAGCAGGGCCGCGAACACCGCCGCGTCGTCGGTGAATCCGATGCCGGCGATGAAGTCGGGCACCGCATCGGTGGGCACGACGAAATAGGCCAGCGCCGCCAGCATCATGCCCTTCGCAGCCGGCGGCGTTTCGGCGTCGCGGGCGCAGAACCATACCGACAACACCTCGCCGGCGAACGGGACGCGCGCGGCGACCTTGCGGAATTTCGGCCAGAAGCCTGTCGCCACGCGTTGTTCGTTCAGGCGGATCACCGCCGGCGTCAGCGCGCGATCGGGAGCGATCGGCCCCGTGGCGTCGAAAGGGTCGCCGTGGACGTCGCGGGAAGCGTCGGTGTCAGCGGTCATCGTCCCCAGCCTTGCGCCTATAGGATGGACGCTGCAAGCGAGGCCGCGCCAAGGCTTGATCGCGCTGACGCGCCGCACGTGCCGTGGCCAGTGCACGCTTTACCTTCGGCCTGATTGAGGGTTCGTTGGGCGGCGGATGACAACAGGGCTGCCTCGATGATCGGCAGATGGGCTCAGCGGTTCGCCACCGCGATCGAACGCCCGGCCGCGGCCTATGGCCTGGTGGTCGCCGCCGTGGCGGCGGCGGTCGGCGTCCGGCTCCTCGCCGGGCTGTTGATTGCCGATCCCCCGGCGTTCATGGCCTTCTTCCCGGCTGTGCTGTTCGCCACCCTGGTCGCCGGCGGCCGAGGCGGCCTGCTGGCCGTGGCGCTGAGCGTGGTCGCGGTGGTCGCCTTCTTCCTTCCGCACATCCCGGCGCACCGACTGTGGGCGACCCAGCATGTGCAGGTGGCGATGTTCGCCGCCACCTGCGTGATTATGGTGGCGATGGCCAGGGCGCTGCGCGCCGGCATCCTGCACGGGGTCACCGCCGAGGAGCGTTTTCGGGCGGCGCAGGAGCGCGCGCTGGACGCCTTCGTCATCGTCGACGCCGTGCGCACCGGCGACAGGATCGTCGATTTCGTCTGGAGCTACGCCAACCCAGCCGCCGATCGGATGGCGCCGGCCGGAATCGACGGACTGACCGGCCGACGCGTGCTGTCGGTGTTCCCCGGCGACGCCGGTCAATTGATATTCGAGCGCTATCTCGATCTTCACGCCAGGGGCGGGCCGGATCTGCTGGAGACGCAGCGGGTGATCGACGGGCAGGAGCGCTGGGTGCGCACCTCCGGCGTGCGGGTGCGCAACAGCCTGGCCGTCACCTTCCGTGACATCACCGAAGAGCGCCAGGCGGCCGAGGCGGTGCGGGCGGCGGAAGCGGAGGCGCGGCGCAGTCGTGACGAGTTCGAGCACATCGCCAACGCTACGCCGGTGATGATCTGGATGAGCGACGCGTCGACCCGTTGCACCTGGGTCAATCAGCGATGGCTGGACTTCAGCGGCCGGGAGATGGCGGCGGAGTTGGGCGTCGGCTGGATGGATCGCCTGCATCCCGACGACAAGGCGACCTGGAGGGCGAACTACGGGGAGTCGATCGCTCACAGCGACCCGTTCCACGCCCAGTACCGGCTGCTGCGTCACGATGGCGAATACCGCTGGATCGAGGGCTTCGCCGCGCCGCGCCTGGATGAACAGGGCGAGCTGATCGGCTACATCTCCAGCGCCGTGGACATCAACGACCGCAAGTCGGCGGAGGAGGCGTTGCGCGTTGGCGCCGGGCGGATGCGCGCGCTGATGGAGACCCTGCCGCAGATGATGTGGGCCAACCGGGCCGACGGCTACTGCGACTACCTGAGCACCCAGTGGCTGGCCTACACCGGCGTCCGCGCAGAGGATCATCTGGGTTTCGGCTGGCTGGACGCCATCCATCCCGAGGACCGCGACGACTGCCGCCGCGCCTGGGAGCAGGCGGTGGCCGGGACGCTGCCGTTCGACGTCGAGTACCGGATCCGCCGGCACGACGGCGTCTGGCGATGGTTCCAGGGCCGCGCCGCAGCAGTGCGCGACGGCGAAGGACGGGCGACCCGCTGGTTCGGGTCCTCGTCGGACATCACCGAGATCGTCGAGGCCCGTCGCGACCTGGAGACCCGCGTCGCCGAGCGCACCCGCGAACTGCAGGAGAGCCTGGAAGAGCGCGAGCGCGCGGAAGCGGCCCTCGCCCAGGCCCAGCGGCTCGAGACCGTGGGCAGGCTCACCGGCGGCGTGGCGCATGACTTCAACAACCTGCTGACCGTGGTGATCGGCGGGCTCGACATGATGCTGCGCACGCCGAACGACGCGGCGCGGGTCACGCGCCTGGGCGAGGCGGCCCTGGCGGCGGGCCGGCGCGGCGAACGGCTGACGCGGCAACTGCTGGCGTTCTCGCGTCGCCAAGAACTGAAGCTCGACGTCATGGACGTGGGCGCCCTGATCGCCCAGGTCGAGCCGCTGGTGCGCCGCGCCGCCGGCGAGGCCATCGAGCTGAGCGTGCGTACCGATCCCGCGACGGGCGCCAGCCGCCTCGACGGCGCCCAGTTCGAGGCTGCGTTGCTGAACCTGGTGGTGAACGCCGCCGACGCCATCGGCGCCGGCGCCGGCCGCATAGAGATCGCCGTCGACAGGACCACGCTTCGCGACGGCGAGGTCGGGGGTGCAGCCGCCGGCGACTACGTCCGGGTCGCGGTGTCGGACAGCGGCGCCGGCATGTCGCCCGAAGTCCTGAAACGGGTGTTCGAGCCGTTCTTCACCACCAAGGAAGTGGGCAAGGGCACCGGGCTCGGCCTCGCGCAGGTCTATGGCTTCGTCACTCAGTGCGGCGGGGCGGTGACGATCGACAGCCAGGTGGGCCAGGGCGCGACGGTGACCTTGTTGCTGCCAGCCGTCGAAGCGCCGCCCACCGTTATCGCGACGGCCGAGCCCCAGACATTCTCCGCGGTGAGCACCGAGGGCGCCAAGGTCCTGCTGGTCGAGGACGACGTCGCGGTGCGCGCGGTGGCCGAGGGCCTGCTGATCGAACTGGGCTGCGAGGTGCAGGCGGAACCCGACGCCCCGTCGGCGCTGCGCCGGCTGGCCGAAGGCGGGCGCTTCGACGTGCTGATCTCCGACATCGTCATGCCGGGCGGGATGAGCGGCCTAGATTTGGCGCAAGCCGCACGGCAGGCGCGACCGGAGCTGCCGATCCTGTTGACCACCGGCTACGCCGGCGAACAATGGGGGGCCGCCGCGGCGGCGGCCGACTGGCCGATTCTGCGCAAACCCTTCCGCGCCGAACAGCTCGGCGCTGCGCTGCGCAAGGTTCTCGACTGGACGTCCGAGACCGCCTGACCGCCCGCTAGCGGCGGCGCAGGCTGCCCAGCGCCCCGCGGATCAGCTCGCGCCCGACCTGGCTGCCGATCGTGCGCAACAGCGACTTGGCGAAGGCCTCCGCCATGCCCTGGCGCTGTGGGCGCGGCGCGGCGCGGGCCGCAGGCGCGCGAGCCTCGCGCGCCGGAGCCTGGGCAGGTGCAGCCTTCGCCGCCGCCTGAGCCTGGATCTCGGCCTGGGCCTTGTCCGCCCTCGCGTGCAGCATCTCGTAGGCCGACTCACGGTCCTTCGCCTGGTTGTAGAGCCCGCCCACCGGACTGGCGGCGGTGATGGCCGCGCGCTCGGCGGGCAACATCGGCCCGAGCCTCGAGGCCGGCGGCCGCACCAAGGTCTTCTGCACCACCGTGGGGGCGCCCTTCTCGTCCAGCACCGAAACCAGCGCCTCGCCGACGCCCAGCCCCTGGATGGTCTCGGCGGTGTCGAACGCCGGATTGGGACGGAACGAGCCCGACGCGGCCTTCAACCCCTTCTGCTCCGCCGGCGTGTAGGCGCGGAGCGCGTGCTGGATACGGTTGCCGAGCTGGCCCAGCACCGTCTCGGGGATGTCGGCCGGGTTCTGGGTGACGAAATAGATGCCGACGCCCTTGGAGCGGATCAACCGCACCACCTGCTCGACCTTTTCGATCAGCGGCTTGGGCGCGTCGCGGAACAGCAGGTGCGCCTCGTCGAAGAAGAACGCGAGTTTGGGCTTCTCGGGATCGCCGACCTCGGGCAGCTCCTCGAACAGCTCCGACAGCAGCCACAGCAGGAAGGTCGCGTAGAGCCTGGGCGAATTGATCAGCTTGTCGGCCGCCAGCACGTTGACGTAGCCGCGCCCGGAAGTGTCGGTGCGCATCAGGTCGCTGAGCGACAGGGCCGGTTCGCCGAACAGATTGGTCCCACCCTGGTTCTCCAGCACCAGCAGCTTGCGCTGTATGGTCGCCACCGTGGCCGGGGCGACGCCGCCGTACTTGGCGCCCAGCTCCGCCGAGTGCTCCGAAGCGTAGGTCAGCACCGCCTGCAGGTCCTTCAGGTCGACCAGCAGCAGGCCTTCATCGTCGGCGGCGCGGAACACCACGTTCAGCGCCCCCTCCTGCACGTCGTTGAGCTCCAGCATCCGCGAGATCAGCAGCGGGCCCATCTCCGACACCGTGGCGCGGATCGGATGGCCCTGTTCGCCGAACAGGTCCCAGAAGATCACCGGGGCGGCGGCCGGCTTCAACTCCAGGCCCATGGTCGCGGCGCGCGCCAGCATTTTCTCGTTGGGCTGGCCGATCATGCCGATCCCGGAAAGATCACCCTTCACGTCAGCGGCGAAAACCGGGACGCCGGCGTCGGAGAGACCCTGGGCGATCACCTGCAGCGTCACGGTCTTGCCGGTGCCGGTGGCCCCTGCGACCAGGCCATGCCGGTTGGCGCGGTCGAGCCGCAAACACTCGAAATGATCGGAGAAGCCGATCACCACGCCGCCTTCTGGCGTCATCCGTAAAACCTCCGCTGGAACAGCGCCTACGCTATCTGCGGCGCATGGGCTCCGCCAGGGCGGATGGCAAGCCCAAGGATCGTGGAAGTCGGCAATCGCAAGCATTGACCTCGGTCGCGCACAGGACGAGTCTTCCGACGCATGCGCTCTACCGAATTCTCCGCCGTGTCCCGAGGTTCGTTGGTCCTCCTGGCCGTGATCGCAACGGGCGCCGCCCTGTTCTGGCTCAGGGGCATCCTGACCCCCCTGGCGCTGGCCGTGTTCCTGGCGGTGATGATCGACGGGTTCGCCCGCGTCCTGCATTCGCGTCTGCCGAAGCTGTCGCGCGTCGCCGCGCTGCCGGTGGCCATCGTGCTGTCGATCGTGTTGTTCGGGTGCGCCGCCTGGGTCATCGCCGACAACGCCACCAGCTTCGTCAACCAACTGATCACCTATTCGCCCAGGCTCAACGGCCTGATCGCCAGGATCGCCGGCATGGTCGGCGTCGACGTCCCGCCCTCGATCGACCAATTGTTCGCGCAGCTCAATCCGACCCGCTACCTGGGCGACGTGGCCCGGGCGCTTCAGGACTTCGCGTCCAACGCCATCTTCATCATGGTCTACCTGGGCTTCATCATCGCCTCGCGGCGAGGGTTCGAGCGCAAGATCGTCGGCCTGTTCCCACAGCGCGAGCGACGTCAGGAGGCGGTGGACGCCTTCCTGCGCATCCGCGACGGGGTCGAGCAGTACCTGTGGGTGCAGACCGTCACCGGCCTGATGATCGGCGTCGCCTCCTGGCTGGCGATGACCGCGATCGGCCTCGACAACGCGATCTTCTGGTCGTTCCTGATCTTCATCGCCTCCTACATCCCGGTGATCGGCGGGCTGGTGGGGATTCTTGCGCCGCCGCTGTTCGCCCTCGTGCAGTTCGAGACCTTCTGGCAGGCCATCGTCCTGCTGGCGGTGCTGCAGACCACCCAGTTCATCGTCGGCAACGTCGTGCAACCGCGCATGCAGGGCCGCAGCCTGAACATCGACCCCGTGGTGGTGCTTCTGGCGCTGGCGCTGTGGGGCGCGCTGTGGGGGTTGGCCGGCATGTTCCTGTCCACGCCGCTGACGGTGATGCTGATGGTGATTCTGGCGCAGTTCGAGGGCACCCGCTGGCTGGCGGTGCTGCTGTCGGCGGACGGCGATCCCAACCGTCTGCGCGACCGCGTCGTCGGCTCCACTCCCGACCAACCCGATCCGCCGACGCCGCCGCCGACGCGCCGTCCACGTAAAAAGAGCGTGATAGAGGGCGCCAAATGATCGCAGAACGCCTATGTGAGACGAGCTGGAACCTTCCAAGGCCAGCGAACGGCGTCTGTCCCCCAAGCCCGCGGACGCCGCGAGTCCCGCCGACCCCCGACGGCGGAACCATACGCCGCCGGACACTCTCCTCCGGCGGCGTAGTCGCGTCTGGAGCCGTACCGCACGCAGAATGGGTGCGGCGGGCATGAGCCGCGCGCCACGCGCTACGGCCAACGCCGCCGAAACTCTGCGAGACGCGCTGAATACGGCGCTAGGCGACGACGCAGCCGCGGCCGCGGCCTTCGCAGACCAGGCCGCCCGGGACGACTCGCCCGAGGACTTCCCCCACCACGACCCCAAGGCGCTGGCCGCAGACCTGGCGGACTTCTGGCGCTTCGGCGACAAGCGGCGTGGGCGCAAGCCCGCCCTGCGCGTGCTGCCGGCGAGCGGCGCCAACGGTGCGGCCTTCGATCGCCTGGAGATCGTCCAGGACGACTCCCCGTTCCTGGTCCGCAGCGTGATGGGCGAGATCGCCGAGCAGGGCCTGTCGATCCGCGCCCTGTTCCACCCCGTCGTCGAGGTGCGTCGCGACCGCGCCGGCGTCCGCGCGGCCGGCGGCGTGATCAAGCGCGAGTCGATGATCCAGGTCGTGTTGGACGCCGTCGGCGGGGACCGCGAGGCGGCGTTGATCGAGGGCGTCCAGGCGACGCTCGCCGACGTCCATGCCGCGGTCGACGACTTCAAGCCGATGCTGGCCCTGGTTGGCGCGACGCTGGCCGAGCTCAAGCAGCGGCCCGGCCCGCACGGCGACGCCGCCGAAGAGGCGGCCTTCCTCGAATGGCTGCAAGCCGATCACTTCGTGTTCCTCGGCGCGCGCACCTACGCCTACCCTCGCGGCAAGGACGGCGCCCTCGCCGCCGAAGAGCCGCTGTACCAGGCCGAAAGCGGCCTCGGAGTCCTGCGCGATCCGGAACGCACGGTGCTGAGGCGGACCAACGAGCCGGCGGTCCTGGCCGGTCAGGTCGGCGCGCGCCTGGCGCGTGAGCCCGCGATCACGGTGGCCAAGTCCAACCTGCGCACCCGGGTGCATCGCCGAGGCCACCTCGATTACGTCAGCGTCAAACGCTACGACGCCGAGAACCGCCCGATCGGCGAGACCCGGTTCGTCGGCCTGTTCACCGCCGAGGCCTACGACCACTCGGCGATCGAGACCCCGCTGGTGCGCGGCAAGATCGCCCAGGTGCTGCGCCGCTCGGGCGCTGTCCCCGGCAGCCACAATGAGAGCCGCCTGAAGACCATCGTCGAAGGCTATCCTCGCGATGAGCTGTTTCAGATCGGCGAGACCGAGCTGCTGCGCACCGCGCTGGGGGTCCTGCACCTCTACGACCGGCCGCGGGTGAAGTTGTTCGAGCGTCGCGATCCCTTCGACCGTTTCGCCTCGATCCTGCTGTTCGTGCCGCGCGAGCGCTATGATTCCGACCTGCAGCGCACGGCGGGCGAAATCCTCGCCGAGGCCTATGGCGGCCGAGTGTCGGCGGTCTATCCGACCTTCCTCGACGCGCCGCTGGCGCGCATCCACTTCATCATCGGCTTCACCCCGCGCGAGCACGCCAAGCCCGATCTGCGCGCCGTCGAGACCCGCATCGCCGAAGCCGCCCGCACCTGGGGCGACCGTTTCGAGAGCGCCGCACGGGTCAGTTACGCCGACCCGCAAACCCTCGCGGGATTGCTGGCGCGCTATGCCGAGGCGTTCCCCGCCGGCTATCGCGACCGCTATGTCGCCGCCGAGGCGCTCGAGGACCTCGCGGTTATCGAGAGCCTGACGCCGGACGAGCCGATCCGCGCCCGCGCCGCCCGCGATCCAGGCGATCCGAACACCCGGTTCCGGTTCAAGCTGTACCGGCCAGACGTCCCCGCGCCGCTGTCCGACGTGCTGCCGATCCTCGAGAACATGGGCCTGCGCACGCTGGTCGAGGAAGGCTATCCGATCCGCCCCGCGGACGGCCGCACGGTGTGGGTGCACGACTTCCAGATCGAGGACCAGCGTGGCGAGCACCTGGTGTTCTCCGATCTGAAAGCCGCCTTCGAGGACACCGTGGTCGCGGTGTGGAGCGGCCGCACCGAGAACGATGGCTTCAATCGCCTGGTGCTGGAGCTGTCCATCCCCTGGCGCGAGGCGGCGCTGATCCGCGCGCTCGCCCGCCACCGCCAGCAGACCGGCCTCGATCCAGGTCACCGTGTGCAGGAACAGGCGCTGTCCGACCACCCCGGCGTCGCCCGCCTGATCCTGGACATGTTCCGCACCAAGTTCGACCCCGCGATCAGCGTCTCCACCGCCGACCGCGTGGCCCAGGCTCGCGCGGTGATGGCCGAGATCACCGAGGCGCTGCAGCTCGTGGAAAGCCTGGACGACGACCGTGTGCTGCGCCGCCTGGCGCTGCTGGTCGACGCTGCGGCGCGCACCAACTTCTACCAGTCGGATCCCGATGGCGGACCCAAGCCCTACATCAGCTTTAAAGTGGCGAGCCGCCAGGTCGCCGACCTGCCAGCGCCGAAGCCCTATCGCGAGATCTTCGTCTGGGGCGTTGGCGTCGAGGGCGTTCATCTGCGTTTCGGGCCTGTGGCCCGCGGCGGCCTGCGCTGGTCCGACCGGCGCGACGATTTCCGCACCGAGGTGCTGGGGCTGGCCAAGGCCCAGCAGGTGAAGAACGCGGTGATCGTGCCCGTCGGCTCCAAGGGCGGCTTCTATCCCAAGCAACTGCCCCGGGCCGGTGCGCCCGACCAGATCCGCGCCGAGGGCGTGCGCGCCTACACCACCTTCCTGCAGGGCCTGCTGGACATCACCGACAACCTGACGCCTGAAGGCCAGGTGGTGCGCCCGCCCGATGTCATCGCCCACGACGACGACGATCCCTATCTTGTGGTCGCCGCCGACAAGGGCACGGCGAGCTTCTCCGACATCGCCAACGGCGTCGCCGAATCCTACGGTTTCTGGCTGGGCGACGCCTTCGCCTCGGGCGGATCGGCGGGCTACGACCACAAGGTGATGGCGATCACCGCGCGCGGCGCGTGGGACGCGGCCAAGCGCCACTTCCGCGAGCTGGGCAAGGATATCCAGGCCGAGCCGTTCTCGGTCATCGGCGTGGGCGACATGTCGGGCGACGTATTCGGCAACGGCATGCTGTTGTCGCGGCAAATCCAGCTCAAGGTCGCCTTCGACCACCGGCACATCTTCTTCGATCCGACGCCGGACCCCGAAGCCTCCTGGCAGGAGCGCAAACGGCTCTTCGGCCTGCCCCGGTCATCCTGGGACGACTACGACCGCAAATTGATATCGACAGGCGGCGGGGTGTTCGCGCGCACGCTCAAGGTGATCCCGCTAAGCGCTCAGGTGCAGGCGCTGCTGGGCGTCGAGGCGGCGTCGCTGGGACCGGCGGAGCTGATCTCGGCGATCCTCAAGGCCCAGGTCGAGATGCTCTACCTCGGCGGCATCGGGACGTATGTGAAGGCTCGTTCGGAAACCAATCCGGACGTCGGCGACAAGGCCAACGACGCCGTGCGGATCAACGGCCGCGACCTGCGCTGTCAGGTGGTCGTCGAGGGTGCGAACCTGGGCTTCACCCAGCGCGGCCGCATCGAATTCGCGCTGGCCGGCGGACGGATCGACACCGACGCCATCGACAACTCGGCCGGCGTCGACTGCTCGGACCATGAGGTGAACATCAAGATCGTCACCGGTGCGCTCGAACGCTCGGGCAAGCTGACTCGCAAGCGCCGCGACGCCCTGCTTCGCTCAATGACCGACGAGGTCGCCGACCACGTGCTGGCCCACAACTACGATCAGACCCTGGCGCTATCGTTGATGCAGCTCGACAGCGTCGCCGAACTAGACCCGCAGGCGCGCTTCATGGTCGAGCTGGAGGCCGCCGGCCGCCTCGACCGCGCGGTGGAGTCCCTCCCCGACGCCATAGAGATCGAAGCGCGGCGCCAGGCCGGAAGCGGCCTGAGCCGGCCGGAACTGGCGGTGATGCTGGCCTACGGAAAGCTGGAGCTATCGCGCGAACTCGTCGACTCGCCGGCGCCGGATGACGACTATTTCGACCGCATGCTGCTGGACTATTTCCCCAAGCCGCTGCGGCGCTACGACGACACCATCCAGCGCCACCGCCTGCGGCACGAGATCATCGCCACCTCGATCTCCAACGACCTGGTCAACCGCTGCGGTCCGACCTTCGCCAGCCGCCTGCAGGTGGCCGCCGACTGCGACGTGGCTTCCCTCGCTGCCGGGTACGAGGCGGCGCGCGTTGTGCTGGACCTCGAGCGGGTCTGGGCTACCACCGCCGCGCTGGATGGCAAGGCCGACGCTCACGGGCAGCTCGCGACGTTCCAGACGCTGACGCGCGCACTGCGCGGCAAGACCTTCTGGCTGGCCAGGCGCGCAGGGCGCGAGCGGCTGGGCGCGGCGGCTCTGATCCATCGATACGGACCGGGTTTGAAGGAGCTGCGCGGCCTGATCGTCGACCTGCTCTCGCCGGTTGAACGCGCGGCCCTCGAAGCGCGGGTCGCGGACCTGACCGGCAAGGGCGCGCCGGAACCGCTGGCGCGCCAAGCGGCCAGCCTGCTGCCGCTGACCACCGCCGCCGACCTGGTGGACCTCGCGCAGGCGTCCAGTTGGCCGCTGGCCAATGTGGCGCGGCTCTATCACCAGCTCGGCGAGGTCTTCGCCTTCGACCGTCTGCGCTCGGCGGTCGGCGCCCACACGGCCGGCGACCACTTCGAACGCATCGCCGTGCGCCGTCTGGTCGAGGACCTGCTGGCCGAGCAGACTGAGCTCACCCGCGCGGTGATGACTTTCGCCGGGAGTGCGCAGGCTGGCGAAGACGCCGACAGCGCCCGCCACGCGGCGACGTCCTGGTCGGCGCTGCGCCGCGAGGCGGCCGCCTCCGCCAAGCGCACCATCGAGGAGATCGAAGCTGCATCCGGCGGCTGGAGCTTCGCCAAGCTGACCATCGCCAACGCCGCCCTGCGCGAACTGGTCGCCGAAGCCGCGCGCCAGGCGGCCGGCCCGGCGAAGACGCCCCGCCGCGCGCGCTAGCTCCGCAAAAAGTCCGCTCATCCCCGCGAAAGCGGGGACCCAGGCTTTTTTCGCTGTTCGAAGTGCCAGCCGGGCCGAGGCGATCCAAGCTCAGCTACACAAAAGCACCTGGGTCCCCGCCTACGCGGGGATGAGCGATGTGGAAGGTTGATCCCGCCATCAGTGGCGGAAGACCCGCACGCCGGTGAAGGCCATGGCCACGCCCGCCGCGTCGGCGGCGGCGATCACCTCGGCGTCGCGCATCGAGCCGCCCGGCTGGATCACCGCGGTGGCGCCGGCTTCGATCGCCTGTTCCAGGCCGTCAGCGAACGGGAAGAAGGCGTCCGAGGCGCAGGCCGAGCCCTCGGCCAGCGACTGCGGCAAGCCGGCCATCTCTGCAGCCTCGCCAGCGCGAAGGGCGGCGATGCGGGCCGAGTCGCGGCGGTTCATCTGGCCGGCGCCGATGCCCGCCGTCTGACCATCGCGGGCGTAGACGATGGCGTTGGACTTCACGTGCTTGGCGACGGTGAAGGCGAACAACATGTCGCGCACTTCGTCCGGCGTCGGCTGGCGCTTGGTCACCACCTTGAGGTCGGCGGCGGTGATGCGGCTGGCGTCACGGCTCTGCACCAGGAAGCCGCCGGCCACCTGGCGGAAGACGTCGCCGGCGCTGGCCGGATCGGGCATGCCGCCGGTCAGCAGCAACCTCAGGTTCTTCTTCTTGGCGAACACCGCGATGGCGTCGTCGTCAGCCTCGGGGGCCACGACCACCTCGGTGAAGATCTCCACCATTTCGCGCGCCGCAGCGGCGTCCAGCCGGCGGTTCACCGCGACGATGCCGCCGAAAGCCGAGACCGGGTCGCACTGCAGGGCCCGGCGATAGGCGTCGGCCAGATCCGAACCCAGGGCCACGCCGCAGGGGTTGGCGTGCTTGATGATCGCCACGGCGGCGGAAGCGCCCGCATCGAATTCGGCCACCAGTTCGATCGCCGCGTCGGTGTCGGCGATGTTGTTGTAGGACAGTTCCTTGCCCTGTAGCTGGCGAAGCGTCGCCACCCCCCGCCGTGGATTGGCCTCTGCGTAGAAGGCCGCCTGCTGATGCGGGTTCTCGCCGTAGCGCATGGTCTGCACCAGAGCGCCGGCGAAGGCGCGGCGGCGCGGCGCGGGATCTTCCAGCACCTTGGCGAACCAGGCGGAGATCGCCGCATCGTAGGACGCCGTGCGGGCGTAGGCGCGGGCGGCGAGGGTCTTGCGCAGCGCCAGACTGGTGGTCCCGTCGGCCTTCAGCTCGGCCAGCACCTCGGCCAGGTCCGCCGGTTCGGTGCACACCGCCACATAGGCGTGATTCTTGGCCGCCGAGCGGATCATCGCCGGGCCGCCGATGTCGATGTTCTCCACCGCCGTGGCGTAGTCGGCGCCGGCCGCCACCGTAGCTTCGAACGGGTAGAGGTTGACGTAGACGAGGTCGATGCCGCCGATCCCGTGCTCGCCCATGGCGCGGGCGTGCTCGGGCGCGTCGCGCACGCCCAGCAGGCCGCCATGCACCACCGGATGCAGGGTCTTCACCCGGCCGTCCATCATCTCCGGGAAGCCGGTCAACTCGGCGATGTCCTTCACCGACAGGCCGGCGGCGGCGATGGCCGCGCGGGTGCCGCCGGTGGAGACCAGCTCGACGCCCATCTGCGACAGCACGCGGGCGGCGTCGACCAGGCCGGTCTTGTCGGACACCGACAACAGGGCGCGCTTCACAGCGGCGCGGTCGGGAGCGGCGGGATAATCAGGCGCTTCAGGCACGGGCGGCCTCCTTCTGAGATGTGAAAGGATCGGCGCCCAGGCGAGCGGCTTCAAAAGCGCCCCGCGCTCCCCGGTGGTCGCCCACCTCGAAGTCGCCAGTCACACGGGACGGCGGGAGCTATACGCGCGGTCCCCTCTGAGTCAACGCGGCGGCGGCCACGCCTCGGCATGGGCGAGTTTCCAGCGGATCCGCGCTCCCGAGTCCAGCCGCGCCTGCCCGCGCAGCACCACCTGGCTGGTCCGTCTCGGCATGCCCTGCTGGAAGTAGATGGACGGCTCAACCTCGACCTCGATGGCGTCGTTGCGCAGCCACCAGCCGGTCTCCTGGCCCTCCGCGCGCAACAGCACGCTCTTGCGGTCGTTGGCCCGCGACACCCGCACGTCCGGATGCAGGTGGAAGCGGACCATGAACGGCACGAACTTGCGGCCCTTGGCGTCGGGCGGGGTCAGCGGGGTGAAGCTGTCCTCGCCGCGCAGCTCGTCGGTAGCCGGGTCGATGTACAGGCGCCGCTCGTGACGCAGACCGAACCGCGGGGCCCAGCCGTCGTGCGACAGCTCCAGCCATCGCCCGCCCTCGGCCTCGTGGCGATAGGCGTCGACGTGGCGGCAACCGCCGCTCAGCCGCGGTCCCAGCACGCTGGCCGCGACGCCGCGCAAGGGCTCGCCACATGACAGGTCGCCGAGGGTCGCGGTGGAGGCGGCGTCCGCCACCCGCAGCGCCGGCGGCCCGACCGCATCGGGCGACCAGCCGCCGTTGACGATCAGCCGCTGGCGGCCGACCAGCACCTCGATGGCCAGCGGCTGGGCGCAGGCGGTGACGCTCCACGGGCCGAGTGCCGGCGGCGCGGCGTCGGCCACAACCTGCAGGCTCTTGCCCTCCAGCCGGTGATAGCCGTTGCGCGCCGAGGGGATCGGCCGGTCCCCGCCGCCATCCTCGACGCGGGCGGCGGCGACATAGGCCGCACGGCTCTCCTCGCCGCCCTGGAAGTCCGGCAACCCGCCGTCGCCCAGGGTGAAGAACCGCACCGCGCCGGCCAGCCGGTCGATCGCCCGCATCATCTCGTCGCGCGGGGCGACGCCCCGCTGCATCAGCGCCGCGTCGAGGGTCAGCAGGTCGAACAGCAACTCCAGCGCCGCCTGCGGGCTGCGCGATGCGTGGCCGCCGTCAGGTGCGACGGTGCGCGGCAGGGTGCGCTCGAGCTGCGCGCAAGCCTGTTCGACCAGCCGCTCGCCGGCCTTGCCGGCCAAGGCCGCGCCGGCCACCGCGGCGGCGGCGGCGCGCTCGGCCGCCCGGGCGGGACCTTCCACATTGGCCAGCAAGTGACGCGCCTGACGGGCCAGATCCAGCGCGATGGCGCCAGCCTCTGCGTCGGAGGCCTTGTCGCAGATTGTGTGCACCGCACAGGCCAGGTTGAACAACCGCCGCTCGAGGATCTCCGGCCGCCAGGCGAAACTGTTCCAGCCGCCGAACACCCGGCTCCACTCCAGGGTCAGGCGCAGGCCCTCGGCAGCGCCGTCTGGCCCGGCGGTCAGCAGGTCGCCCATCCAGACGAAGCGGTGCAGGGCGACGGCGAAGCGCCGGCTGGGACTGGGCCGGTCCCACGGGTCGCCGCGCGGGCCGACATGCATGGCCGAGCCGGCGAACACGAAGTCGCCCATCATGACGCGCAGGCCCGCCTGCTCATCGTGCGGCCGCCGGTCGATGGGCGCTGCGGCCAGGCCCTCAGGCCTGGGGTGGGTGAGCGTCGCCCGGTGCAGAGACGAGCCGGTCCATTCGTGATGCAGCTGTCGGCGCACCGCGGCCGCCACCGCCATCACGGCCAGGCCGCCGGGAAGGCGCGCTAAGGCGGGGCCCTGGTCGGCCACGCGCCGCTCCGCTCAATCGCCCCGAAGGGCGCTGATGTTCGCCGCGTAGGCGGACGGTCCGCCCTTGAACACGGCGGTGCCGGCGACCAGCGCGGTGGCCCCGGCGGCGATGCAGCGGGGCGCGGTCAGGGGCGTGACGCCGCCGTCGACCTCCAGCGGGATATCACGGCCGGTGGCGTCGATCATCGCCCGCAAGCGCTCGATCTTGGCGAGCTGCGAGTCCATGAAGACCTGTCCTCCGAAGCCAGGATTGATCGACATCACCAGGATCAGGTCGACCTCGTCCATCATCCACTCGATGGTCTCGGGCGGGGTCGAAGGGTTGAAGACCACGCCGGCCTTGGCGCCCACGTTGCGGATCTGCTTCAGCGTGCGGTTCAGGTGCGGGCCGGCCTCGGGGTGGACGCTGATGTAGTCGGCGCCGGCGGCGCGGAACGCCTCCAGGTACGGGTCGGCCGGCGAGATCATCAGATGCACGTCGAACGGGATCGAGACCAGTGGGCGCAGCGCCTTCACCACGTCTGGTCCGATGGTGATGTTCGGCACGAAATGGCCGTCCATGACGTCGACGTGCAGCCAGTCGGCGCCGGCCGCCTCCACCGCGCGGGCCTCTTCACCGAGCCGGGCGAAATCCGCCGCCAGGATGGAAGGCGCGATCAGGGGCTTTGCGGCGCTGCTCATGGCCCGGACTTATCGCACAGCGCCCGCCCGCCACAAGCCGGCAAGGCTTCTCAGACGCCGCGCTTCAGCCGCGCCGCATAGAAGCCGTCCAGGCCACCGTCCACGTGATGCGGCAGGATGCGCAGCGTGCCGTCCTTGCGCAGGCTCGGGGCCGGCGCTCCGCCTTCGCCGGACTGCGCCGGTTCAATGGCGAACGCGGCGTTACGCTGCAGGAACGCCGCGATCTGCGCCTCGCCCTCCTCCGGTTCCAGCGAGCAGACGCAGTAGACCAGCCGCCCGCCCGGCCTCACGCGGCGCGCGGCGGCGTCCAGCATCTTCGCCTGCAGGCCGGCCAGCGAGGCGACGTCGCCCGGCTTCGCCGCCCACAGCACGTCGGGATGCCGGCGGAAGGTGCCGGTGGCGCTGCAGGGCGCATCCAGCAACACGGCGTCGAAGGTGCGCGGGTCGGGCCAGGCGATGGCGTCGGCGCAAACCACCTCGGCCTCCAGCCCCATGCGGGCGAGGTTCTCGGTCACCCGGCGCAGGCGCGGCGCCGATCGATCCAGCGCGACCACCGAAGCGCCGGTCGCAGCAAGCTGCAGCGTCTTGCCTCCCGGCGCGGCGCAGAGGTCCAGCACCGACTGTCCGGGCTGCACGTACAGCAGGCGCGCGGGGATCGCCGCAGCGGCGTCCTGCACCCACCAGGCGCCCTCCGCGAAGCCCGGCCAGGTCGAGAGCTCGCCCCGTCGCGCCGTGCGCAGGCCGCCACCCGGCAGCGGCTCGGCCTCGAGGTCCTCGGCCAGCGCGGCCGACATCGCCGCGTCCTTCAGCGTCAGGTCGGTCGCGGGCTCTTTCGCCACCATGCCGACGATGGCGTCGGCGCCAGTCTCGCCATAGGCCGCACGCCAGCGGGCGTAGAGCCAGGGCGGGGCCTGGTCGTTCGGATCATCCAGCTTCGGCGGTTCGCGCAGCAGTCCGCGCAGCACGGCGTTGACCAGCCCCTTGAACCGGCGGCTGCCCGCCTGGGCGTCGGCGAGGTCGACGCTGGTGGCCACGGCCGCGTGCGGCGCGATCTCCAACCCAAGCGCCTGTGCGGCGCCCAGGCGCAGGATGTTGCGCACCCGGTCGGGCGGGGGCCGTTGCAACTTGGCGTCCAGCGCCCGGTCGATCGGTCCCAGCCGGCGCAGGGTCGCCATCACCACCGCGCGAGCGAAGGCGCGGTCGCGCGGACTCAGCGCCTGCAGGGCGGGGTGGCTCAGCCCGTCGTCCAGGCCGGTGCGGCCGCTCAGGGCGGCGGTCAGCAGGTCGAGCGCGGCGGCGCGTGCGGGTAGTCCGGCGTCGGTGTCGTTCACGCGGCGCGGCGTGCCTGCTCGCGGCGCGGGCCGCAAGCGGTTTCGCGAACACTGGCGTTACGGCCACTGCACGCCTAGATGCCTTGGCATGGACGATACGCCCCCCAACGCCGCCCCAGGCAAGGTCCTTACGCCCGCTGCGCGCCGCGCTCTGGAAGAGGCCGAGGCGCGCCGCGCCGCCCAGGCGCAGGCCGAACCGACGCTCCCCGAAGACGGCGGCCCCAAGGGCCCGGAGCCCACGCGGTTCGGCGACTGGGAGCGCAAGGGCATCGCCGTCGACTTCTGAGCGGCGCGCGAACCGTTAACCTCAACGCTCGCCTCACGCTTGCAACCGTTCGCCCGCGCCCCCGTCGCCGCCTATGACTGTGCGACGTGACCGGGAGTTCGACCATGCGCTTGGCGGCTATTTCTCTACTGATCGGCCTCGGCTTGGCCGGCGCGGCCCAGGCCTGTCCGCAGGTCTGCGGCGACGGCGGCCAACGCGGCTATGACTACGAGTCCTACAGCTACGACAGCCGCGTGGACGGCGCCGACGCGGGCGGCTGGCGCGACGGCTATGCGGACCAGCGCAGCTATGACGGGCGCTACGACGACGATCGTAGCTATGAGAACAGCTACGCCGCCGATCGCGGCTACGAAGATCGCGACGCGGACTACGCCGACGAGCGCGCCTACAGCTACGACGATCGTGGCTATTCGGCCGAACGCATCTGGGAAAAGCCGGACGGCAGCTGGTTCATGTACGGCCACCGCGCCTCGCCGGCCTCGCGCGACTGCCTCTGCCGCAACGGCGGCATCGCCTGGGGCGGCGTGTCGACCGGCGGCTGGTCCACGGTCGGCGTGATCAACGACAGCTTCTTCGCCGACACCGGCGGCGTCGGCCCGATCGGCGGCGGCGACTACTGGAGCGGTGGCGGCGGCTATGGCTTCGTCGGCGCGGGCGCCTTCGCCGGCGCCTCAGCGCGCGCCCACGCCAGCGCCTCCTCGAGCGCGAGCATCAGCTATCGTGGCGGGTACAAGGGCGGCGGCTATAAGGGCGGCCACGGCGGCAAGGGCGGCGGCCACAAGGGCGGCGGCAAGGGCCACTAGGCCCCGGCCATCTCCCCGGCGATCCGCAGCGCCGCTTCGCGCGGGTCGTTGGCCGCGGTGATCGGCCGACCGCAGACGATGTGGGAGGCTCCACCGCGCAGCGCTTCCGCCGGCGTCGAGGCGCGGGCCTGATCGTTCTTCGCCGCCCAGTCGGGCCGCACCCCCGGCGTCACCACCAGGAAGTCCGGCCCGCCGATGGTCCGCGCCAGCGCCGCCTCGTGGGGGCTCGCCACCACCCCGTCGCAGCCGGCGGCCAGCGCCTGATGAATGCGGCGCTCGACCAGCGCCCGGGCCGTCTCCGCATAACCCATCTCCGCCAGATCCCCGTCCGACAGGCTGGTCAGCACGGTGACCGCCAGCACCTTCAGCCGCGACGTCCCCCGCCCGGCGACAGCGGCGGCCATCACCTGCGGCTCGCCGTGCACGGTGAGCAGGTCGCAGCCGGCGTCGGCCAGCACGCTGGCGGCGCGCTGCACCGTGGTGGGGATGTCGTGCAGTTTCCAGTCCAGGAACACCTGCTTGCCCTCGGCTTTCAGCGCTCGGGCGAGCGTCATGCCGTCAGAGGCGAACAGCTCCAGGCCGACCTTGTAGAAGCTGACGGCGTCGCCCAGCGTGTCGACCATGCCGCGGGCGGCGTCGACGCTGGGCAGGTCCAGGGGAACGATCAGGCGCGGGTCGGCGGCGGCCATAGCGAGGCTCCGTGTAAAGCGCCGGGCGGCGCGGTTCGTGATTTGGGCTAAGTCCCGTCCATGAGCTAGGCAGGCCCCATGGTCAACGGCTTCGTCGCTCAGATGTGGCGGAACCGCGCGCCCTGCCAGGCCATCAGCGCCAGCATCCATTCCTCCGGCGCCAACCTGGCGAGCGCCGCGATCGCCTTGTTGGGCGCGCCTGGCACGCAGATCGGCCGGTTCGCCTCCGCCGCCTCGTAGCCGGCCGCGGCCACCGCCTCGGCGCCCAGCCACATCCAGTCGGGCACGGACTTCCCGACCAGGGCGCGCGAGCCGGTGACGTCGTGGAACTCAGAATAGGTGAAGCCGGGGCACAGGGCGCTGACGTGTACGCCGCTGTTCAGGGTCTCCAGGTGCAGGCTCTGCGAGAAGCGGATCAGGAAGCTCTTGGACGCGCCATAGAGCGTGGATCCAGCCGAGCCCGGGACCAGGCCAGCGAGCGACGCGACGTTGACGATCCGGCCGAAGCCGCGATCGGCCATGCCGTCCAGCACCTTGCGCGCCAGTTCACAGGGGGCGGTGACCATCACCTGCAGGAAGTCGGCCTGGGTTTCCCAGGGCACGTCAGCGTAGACGCCCGGCACGCCATAGCCGGCGTTGTTGACCAGCACGTCGATGACGCGACCATGTGCGGTCAGGTGGGCCAGCAGCGCGGCCGGGGCCTGGGCGTCCGCGAGGTCGGCGGCGAAGGTCAGGGTCTCGACCCCGTAGCGCTGGCCGATCTCCGCGGCGACGGCGTCCAGGCGGTCCTGCCGGCGGGCGGTCAGGGCCACGTCATAGCCGTGGCTGGCGTAGATCCGCGCGAACGCCGCGCCGATCCCGGCCGACGCGCCGGTCACCAACGCCAGTCTGCGATCCATCCAGGCCCCCTCGCCGTCGGTCGCAGGGTGGCGAAAGCCGCGCCACGGTTCAACCCGCCCAAGCTCAACCAAGCAGCAGCGACGTTAACCTGATACGTTCAGCATGGCCTTGCGGCGTGGCGGCGGATTGAACCGCCGTCGGATTGGGTGTATCGCGCCCGCCGCGTGACGGCATGGCGCCGCCTAGGGGACCGGTGGGGTTTCCGGAGACTACGGATGGCAGACCCGGCCGGCGTCGCCCTCGATTCGAGCGAGGGCGCTCCTCACGCCCACAAGGAAAAGTTCTGGGCGTTGGCGCTGGGCTCCGTGGGCGTCGTCTTTGGCGACATCGGCACTAGCCCGCTCTACGCCATGCGCGAAGCGCTGCATCACGCCCGCGCCGGCGGCACAGAGGCCCTTGAGGTGCTGGGCGTCGTGTCCCTTGTGACCTGGGCGCTGATCCTCATCGTGACCATCAAGTACGTGGTCTTCCTGATGCGCGCCGACAACAAGGGCGAAGGCGGCACGCTCGCGCTGACCGCGCTGGCCCAGCGCGCGCTGGGACGACGCTCCGGCGTGGTCTTCGTCCTCGGCATGCTCGGCGCGGCGCTGTTCTACGGCGACGGGGTGATCACGCCCGCGATCTCCGTGCTCGGCGCCATCGAAGGCCTGAAGGAGGCGCCGCATGTGGGCGCGGCCCTGAAGCCGATGGTGCTGCCGATCTCGGCGGGCATCCTGATCGTGCTGTTCATGGTGCAGTCGCGCGGCACGGCCAGCATGGCGCGGTTCTTCGGGCCGATCACCGCGGTGTGGTTCCTGACGCTGGCGGCCCTGGGCCTGGTGCACATCAGCGACGACCCGTCGATCTTCCGCGCGCTGTCGCCGCACTACGGCGTGATGTTCCTCTTCGAGAACGGGCTGCTGGGATTCATCATCCTGGGCAGCGTGTTCCTGGCGGTCACCGGGGCCGAGGCGCTCTACGCCGACATGGGCCACTTCGGCAAAGCCCCGATCCGCGCGGCCTGGCTGGTGCTGGTGCTGCCCTGCCTGCTGCTCAACTACTTCGGTCAGGGCGCGCTGGTGCTGTCGGACCCATCGGCCGCGGCCAACCCGTTCTTCCACATGATCCCGGACTTCGCCTACTGGCCGGTGCTGGTGCTGGCCACCTGTGCGGCGGTGATCGCCAGCCAGGCGGTGATCACCGGGGCCTTCTCCATGACCCAGCAGGCGGTGCAGCTGGGCCTGTTCCCGCGCATCGACATCCGCCGCACCAGCGAGACCCAGGCCGGCCAGATCTACGTGCCGCAGGTGAACACCTTCCTGCTGATCGGGGTGCTGATCTTGCTGGTGATGTTCCGCAGCTCGTCGAACCTGGCGGCCGCCTACGGAATCGCGGTCACCGGCTCGATGTTCATCGACACCCTGCTGTTCTACGTCATCGTCAAGCATATGTGGAAGCGGCCGACCTGGCAGGCGGCGCTGGCCTCCTCGGCGTTCGGCGTGCTGGACATCGCCTTCCTTGGCTCCAACCTGCTGAAGATCCCGCAAGGCGCCTGGCTGCCGCTGGTGCTGGGCGCCGGCCTGGTGGTGATGATGTGGACCTGGACGCGCGGCGCTCAGATCCTCAGCGATAAGACCCGCCGCGACAGCATCTCGCTGGCCGAACTGTCGGAGATCTTGCGCGCCCGCAGCCCGCACCGGGCGCCGGGCACGGCGATCTTCCTGACCTCCGACCCCGAGGTCGCCCCTGTCGCCCTGATGCACAACCTCAAGCACAACAAGGTGCTGCACGACCGCAATGTCATCCTCACCATCCGCACCGCGGAAACACCGCGGGTGAAGGATGAGGACCGCATCCTGATCGAGCCGATCAACGAGGATTTCACCAAGGTGACCGTGGCGTTCGGCTTCATGGAAAGCCCGAACATCCCGCGCGCGCTCGGCTTGTGCCGCAAGCAGGGCCTGAAGTTCGACATCATGGCCACCAGCTTCTTCCTGGGTCGCCGCTCGGTGGTGCCGTCGGCCCAGTCGGGCATGCCGCTGTGGCAGGACAAGATCTTCATCTTCCTGATGCGCAACGCCGCCAACCCGACGGACTTCTACAAGATACCGCCCGGCCGCGTGGTCGAGCTGGGCACCCAGGTGACCGTCTAGCCGATGCATGTCCTTTCGCTGGCGGCCGACGCCCTGTGGATCATCGCCCTGTCGATCATGGCCAGCGCCAGCCGCGCGGCGTGGGAACGCGCGAAGCCGGACGCCCGCGTGCCGCCGCCGCTGATGCCGGGAATGCGCGTCAGCCGCACCGTCGCGCTCGCCGTGGGTCCCGGCGTCGGTCTGGTGCTGGGCGGCGTCCTGCTGTTCCTGCACCGAAGCACGGCGCCGGTCGGGCCGGAATCGCTGGTGTGGTTCTGCTTGCGCGCCATCACCGCCGCGCTCTTCGCGCTCGGCTATCTGCGCTACCTGCAGGCCGCGCTCGAGACCATGCAGCGCGAGGAGCAGTTCAAGTCCTGAGGTCGGTCATGCCGCTTTGGCCTTGAACCCCGCCCGCGTTCGCCCTTAAACGCCCGCGCGACCCGCTTCCTCCCCCTGCCCTCCCCAAGGACCCGCGCCCATGGCCGCCGACACGTCGATCAAGAAGGTCGTCCTCGCCTATTCCGGCGGCCTGGACACCTCGATCATCCTGAAGTGGCTGCAGCATGAGTACGGCGCCGAGGTGATCACCTTCACTGCCGACCTCGGCCAGGGCGAGGAGCTGGCCCCGGCCCGCGAGAAGGCGCTGATGCTGGGCATCAAGCCCGAGAACATCTTCATCGAGGACCTGCGCGAGGAGTTCGTCCGCGACTACGTGTTCCCCATGTTCCGGGCCAACACCGTCTACGAGGGCCAGTACCTGCTGGGCACCTCGATCGCGCGGCCGCTGATCGCCAAGGGGCAGATCGACATCGCCCGCCGGATGGGCGCCGACGCCGTCTGTCATGGCGCCACCGGCAAGGGCAACGACCAGGTCCGTTTCGAGCTCGGCTACTACGCGCTGGAGCCCGACATCAAGGTGATCGCGCCCTGGCGCGAGTGGGACTTCAAGAGCCGCGAGGCGCTGATCGAGTTCGCAGAGAAGAATCAGATCCCGATCTCCAAGGACAAGCGCGGCGAGGCCCCGTTCAGCGTCGACGCCAACCTGCTGCACTCCTCGTCGGAGGGTAAGGTGCTGGAGGACCCGGCCGTCGAGGCGCCGGAATTCGTCCACATGCGCACCATCGCGCCGGAGGACGCGCCCGATAAGCCGACGGTGTTCACCCTCGACTTCGAGAAGGGCGACCCCGTCGCCGTCGACGGCGTGCGGCTGTCGCCGGCCACTCTGCTGACCAAGCTGAACGAGCTCGGCCACGACAACGGCGTCGGCCGCCTGGACCTGGTGGAGAACCGCTTCGTCGGCATGAAGTCGCGCGGTGTCTACGAGACCCCCGGCGGGACCATCCTGCTGGCCGCCCACCGGGGCATCGAGTCGATCACGCTGGATCGCGGCTCGATGCACCTGAAGGACGAGCTGATGCCGAAGTACGCGACGCTGATCTACAACGGCTTCTGGTTCTCTCCCGAGCGCGAGATGCTGCAGGTCGCTATCGACCACTCCCAGGCCATGGTCACCGGCCAGGTGCGGGTGAAGCTCTACAAGGGCAACGTCAGCATCATCGGCCGAACCAGCCCCTACTCCCTCTACGACCAGGACCTAGTGACCTTCGAGGAAGGCGCCGTCGCCTACGACCACCGCGACGCCGCCGGCTTCATCAAGCTCAACGCGCTGCGCCTACGCGTGAAGGCCCAGCGCGACAAACGCATCGCGAAGTAGGCGCGCCGGCCCCCTTCGACCGCTCACCCCGGCGAATGCCGGGGCCCA
>NZ_JAUYQL010000136.1 GCF_030697305.1 Phenylobacterium sp.
CGGTGCGGGCGCGGCGGGCGCTGCGACCGCCGCCGGCGTTGCGGCAGGCGCCGCGGGCTGCGCCGGGGCGCCGCCCGGCGGTGGCTCGGAACAGGCCGTTGCGGCCAGCGACAGCCCGGCGACGCCGGAAAGCAGAGCCAATCGCCAATCCATCATGGACCTCCGGGGCGCGCAGCGCACAATGCCACGCGTGCAACACAAGCCTTCATTGCAGCCAAGGTTCCGGCTTTCGGCGCTCATGGTCACGCTCGCGCTGCTGGCGGCCGCGTGCGGGCCGCGCGCACCGTCGCCGGCTTCGGAGCCCACGCCAGGCCCAGCGGCCTCAAGTTTCCCGTCTGTCGATTCGCCGCCGTCCGCGCCGCCGACGCCGGCAGGCTGCAATGCGCCAGGTCTCGCACAGGCCGCCCTCGCCAATCTGCGGTCGCTGCGCACACTGAACTGGTCGCCGTTCGGACGGCCGGAAACCGGGTGGGAAGCCTATGCGCCCAGGGTCGCGCGCGAGCTGGGCCAGGCCTGCCCGCCCCACAGCACCGCGTTCGCCCGTGCGCTGGCCACCTGGCAGGCGCGGCACGGCGTCAGCCCCAGCGGCGAGATGACGGCGGCGACCTTCGACCGCATGAAGGTCTCATGGCAGATGCAGCGGCCGTTCGTGCGCCTCAGCGCCAGCCGCATCTGCCCAGCGCCGCCGCCGGAGACGACCCTGGCGCAGGCCTCGCCCCGCGAAAGCTACGGCGGCAAGCGCCTTCTAGCGCGCCCGCGCGCTCTCGCCGCCTATCGACGGATGGTCGCCGCGGCCCGCGCCGAGGAGCCGACGATCGCCGCCGATCCCCGCAACCTGACGATCTTCTCGGCCTATCGCAGCCCGGACTATGACGCCGCGCGCTGCGTGCGCGACGGCAACTGCGATGGTGTGGCGCGCGCGACCTGCTCGCCGCACCGCACGGGGCTGGCCTTCGACCTGTACGTCGGCCAGGCTCCCGGCTTTGGCCCCGACTCCACCGCTGAACCCAACCGACTGCGTCAGTCGCAGACCCCGACCTACCGCTGGCTGGTCGCCAACGCCGAGCGCTTCGGATTCGTGAACTACCCGTTCGAACCGTGGCATTGGGAGTGGGCCGGCGAAGCGCCATGATTGGCGCCGCGCGCTGCGCGCTCTAGCCTGCGCTCATGCCCAGCTTCAAATCCGACGGCGTCGAGCTCGCCTACGATGACATCACCCCGCTCGACCATCGCGACACGGTCTTGCTGGTCCACGGCTTCGCGTCGAACCGCTACGAAGGCTGGCGAAGGACGGGCTGGTACAGCGCTTTCGAACGGCGCGGCTCGCGCGTGATCGCCCTCGACATGCGCGGTCATGGCGAGAGCGGCAAACCCCATGACGCCCAGGCCTATGGCCGTGCGCGGCTGGCCGCCGACGTGATCGGCTTGATCGATCATCTGGGCGTCCAGGGCTGCACCTTGCTCGGCTATTCGATGGGCGCTCACGTGGCGCTGAACGTCGCGCTGGAGGCGCCGGACCGGCTGGGCAAGCTGATCTGCGGCGGAATTGGCGGGCGGCTGCTGGAGCCTGAAAGCCCCTCGCCTCTGGCCGAGGCCTTGCCCGCCGCCATGCTCGCCGAGGACCCCGAGACGATCGAAGACCCCATGGCCCGCAGCTTCCGTCATTTCGCCGACGAGCAGGGTGAGGACCTGAAGGCGCTCGCGGCGTTCCTGGCGGCCCGCGCGGCGCCGTTCGAGGCTGCGGATCTCGCTGGCGTCAGGTCTTCAGCACTGGTGGTCGCCGGCGCGCGCGACGAACTCGCAGGTGATCCCCAAGCCCTCGCTTCCGCGCTGTTTGACGCACGCGCGGTGGTTGTGCCGGGATGCGACCATTTCTCCGCTATCCCGCATGCGCTCACAAAAGGGGCCGTATTCGACTTCCAGGACGGACTGTTGGACGAGCCGGAGCCCGACGCCTGGCGCTAGGCGCTCTGAAGCGCCCGCGGCTCGAAGCCCTGGGCGATCAGCCCGATCTGACGGTCCATGACGCCGCTCAGCGTCTCGGCGTCGGCGCCCTCCCAGGCGACCAAGCGGTAAGTCCACGCATAGGCCGCCATCAGCAGGTCGACGATCTGAGCCATGTCGGCGCGCGGATCGACGTCGCCACGCGCGACGCCGTCGGCGAGGCAGTCGCCGATGATCTCACGAAGCCTCGGGGTGCGGCCGTAGGGTCGCGCGTCGCCGCTCGCCGTCCAATCGTACGCCGCAGCAATATGGGCGAGGAAGAGCCGGTGGCGCGACGCCTCGAAGCCGCAGTGGATGGCGAATATCGAGCGCAGACGGTCGCAGGTGGAGCCGCGGAGCTTGGGCGTCATGCGGTCCAGTTCGGAGTAGAGGGCGCCCAGCCGCTCCTCCATCACCTGACTGAGCACGTCGCCCTTCGAACGGAAGGTGGTGAACACCGAGCCGACGGACACGCCGGCGCGCCGCGCGATCTCACGCACGGTGGTCGCCTCGTAGCCATGCGAGTCGAACAGATCTCGCGCCGCCGCCACCACTCGCTGACGCGTCGCTTCCTTCTGCAGGCCTCTAGTGCTCACGCCGCCTCCTACCTGGATTGGGAGAACGTCGTTAAGCCAAATGCTGCACCTGCACAGGCAACTTTAGGTTGTTGCGACAGTACGCCGCGCGCCGAGGTATAAGCGGCTCAGCCGCGGCGGGCGCC
Organism: Phenylobacterium sp.; assembly: GCF_030697305.1. Lineage (GTDB taxonomy): Bacteria > Pseudomonadota > Alphaproteobacteria > Caulobacterales > Caulobacteraceae > Phenylobacterium. The sequence continues at coordinate 2,705 of NZ_JAUYQL010000136.1, forward strand.
GGACAGAAGGATGCGGATCTGGTCGCGCATCCGCGCGCTGAGGGCGTCGAGACTCCAGCCGTTGAAGACCGCCTGGCCGAAGTTGGCCAAGTAGGCGTCGTATAACATCTGACTGCGCAGCCGAACCTCGGCTTCCTGCGACAGTTCTCCGCGACCAACCGCGAGCGACATCTGCTCGCCGATCAGCTCCAGGATGTTGTTCATGCAGGGCAGGTCGCGCAGCGCCAAGCCGTCCTGCGCCGACCACGACACCGCAAACGCCGCGCGAGCCAACGGCATCTGCGGCTTGTAGTAGGCGTAGCCGGCGGCGAACATCTTCAGCAGGGCGTCCTCGATCCCGCGCCCTCGCTCGGCCGCCCCGCGCATTGCGACGGTCAGTTCCATCACGTCCTCGACGGTGATCGCCTGGAAAAGGTCGGACTTGTCGGCGAAGTTGGCGAACACCGCGCCCGTGGACATGCCGGCGGCGTTGGCGATGTCGCGGATGGTGGCGCCTTCGTAGCCCTTCTCGCGGAACAGGCCGCGCGCTGCGATCATGACCTTGGACCGGGTCTGCTGTTTGGCCATCGCTCGCCGCGTGAGCGGCCTCGCTGTGGCTTGGTCGCAGCTCACCTTGTCCGTGACGGTGTTCATCGCTGGGCTCCAGGCTGAATTTGCTGAACGTATTCGACGAGATTCTCGCAACCGTGAGAAGAGCGTCCTCGAACATCGCGATCCATTGAAAAAACAAACAGTGGCCGGCGCGAGGCGATAAGCGCCCGTAGCGAAGGCGACGTGGTCGGACGCATCTCGGTTCAATTCCTTATTCGACAGATCGTCGCGGTAAAGCTGTTCGATGATCATGTTCGACGGACGGCATGTGCGCCGTCGGGCTGGGATGGCATGTCAGCGGAAGGTCGGCGTTTATCCGACGCAGACGCTGCAATGTGATGCGAGAGAGGGTGCAAACCTTTGAAGTGTGGCCGTATTGCGACTCGCGAGCGCCGTTCTGCTGATCGTGATCGCTTGCGGAGAACTAGTCCCCCAGGATGTTGAATCGGTGGCGCCGATGAGGCGTTGATCCTAGATTGAGCCTATGCGCGACGCCTTCGACTTTCTCATACCGGCGGCCCTGACAGCGGTGACCGTCGTCCTCGGCGTCGGGATCTATGCGCTCTATCGCGGCGGCGACTTCGGACGATCCTACTCCAACAAGCTGATGCGCCTGCGGGTGGTGATGCAGGCGATCGCCATCGTCGTGCTGATGGCCGCCGTCTGGTGGCGCTCGCGATCCTGATCCGATGGTCACGCTGAATCGCATCTATACCCGCACCGGCGATAACGGGACGACGCGCCTGGCCAGCGGCCAGCCCGTGAGCAAGGCGGGTTTACGGGTCGAGGCCTACGGCGCCGTCGACGAAACCAACGCCTGCGTAGGTCTGGTCAGGCTCCACACCGGAGACGACGCCGAGCTCGACGCCATGCTGAGCCGCATCCAGAACGAGCTGTTCGACCTGGGCGCCGACCTCGCCACGCCGGCCAAGCCCGGCGAGACCGAAGGGTCGGCCCTGCGCATTGTCCCCAGCCAGATCGCTAGGCTGGAACAAGAGATCGACCGCCTGAACGACGCCCTGCCCGCGCTGACTTCGTTCATCCTGCCGGGCGGGACGCCGGCGGCGAGCGCGCTGCACCTGGCGCGGACGGTGTGCCGGCGCGCCGAACGCGCAGCCGTGCGCCTGCGAGAGGACGCCGCCGAGCCGGTCAGCGACGACGCCATCCGCTACCTGAACCGGCTGTCGGACTTCCTGTTCGTGGCCTCGCGCCACGCCAACGGCCGCGGAACCTCGGAAGTTCTCTGGCGCTCCGGCGCGACGCGCTGAGCGACTTACGGCTTGGTCGCCGCCGCCTTGGCGGTTTCGGGCTTGGTCGCGGCAGCAGGGGCAGGCTTCGGCGGATCGCCGGCGACGCGGCCTGTGATGTCGGAGATCAGCACCGGGTGAGCGCACACGCGGCCATCGGAGTCCCACCAGTCGCCCTTGGACTCGCACGCCTGGCGCGGCAACACCCATCCGACGTGGTAGGCGACGCTCAAGGCGCTGGCGACGATGAAGACCACCAGAAAGACAATTTTCAATCGGTTGATTGTTCGATTCATATGGTGTTCCGGTACTCGTCTAACGCAGGCGGATAGCAGGTCGCTCAGTCGGAAATACGGCGCGGGAAGCGGTCGACGGAGGCTTGCAATGCACGCCGGAATCGCTATGCCCGCTGCGATTCATTTTTCTCCCCAATCATTTTTAGAGGCGCTTGAAAAGTCATGAAGCTGCTGGTCCCGGTCAAACGGGTGATTGACTATAACGTCAAGGCGCGGGTGAAGGCCGACCAGAGCGGTGTCGACCTCGCGAACGTGAAGATGTCGATGAACCCGTTCTGCGAGATCGCCGTGGAAGAGGCGATCCGCCAGAAGGAAAAGGGAACGGCCACCGAGGTCGTGGTGGTGTCGATCGGACCGGTTCAAGCCCAGGAAACCCTGCGCACGGCGCTGGCGATGGGCGCGGATCGCGCGCTGCTGGTGCAGACCGATCAGGACCTGGAGCCGCTGGCGGTGGCCAAGGTGCTGCAGGCGGTGATCGCCGAGGAGGGCCCGGAGCTAGTGCTGATGGGCAAGCAGGCGATCGACGGCGACAACAACGCCACCGGACAGATGCTGTCGACCCTGCTGGGCTGGCCGCAGGCGACCTTCGCTTTCAAGCTGGAGATCGAAGGCGGCAAGGCCAAGGTGACCCGTGAGGTCGACGGCGGCCTGCAGACGCTGGAAGTGACTCTGCCGGCGGTGGTGACCGCCGACCTGCGGCTGAACGAACCGCGCTACGCGAGCCTGCCGAACATCATGAAGGCCAAGAAGAAGACGTTGGACGTGCGCGAGCTCGCCTCCTACGGCGTCGACACCACGCCCCGGCTCAAGGTGCTGAAGGTGAGCGAGCCTGCGGGCCGCAAGGGCGGAATCAAGGTCGAGACCGCGGCGGATCTGGTGGACAAGCTGAAGACTGAAGCGGGGGTTCTCTAATGGCTGTTCTGGTTATCGCCGATCACGACAACGCTCTGGTGCGCGAGACGACGCACAAGACGGTGACCGCGGCGCTGAAGATCTCCCCCGACGTCGACATCCTGGTGGCCGGTCAGGGCGCCAAGGGCGCGGCCGATCAAGCGGCGAAGATCAGCGGCGTTCGCAAGGTGCTGCTGGCCGAGAGCGACGCGCTGGGCCAGGGCATCGCCGAGGCCTTCGAGGCCTTGGTGACCCCGCTGATGGCCAACTACGACGCGGTGCTGACGCCGGCCACCTCGCAGGGCAAGAACCTGTCGCCGCGGATCGCGGCGAAGCTGGACGTGTCGCAGATCAGCGACGTGATCGAAGTCGTGGACGCCAAGACGTTCGTGCGCCCGATCTACGCCGGCAATGCGCTGGAGACGGTGCAGTCGGCGGACGCCAAGCAGGTCCTGACGGTGCGCCCGACAGTGTTCCAGCCAGCGGGCGAAGGCGGCTCGGCGACGGTGGAAAGCATCGACGCCGGCCCGGGCGCGGCCAAGACCGAGTTCGTCAGCCAGGAGCTAGTGAAGTCTGAGCGGCCAGAACTGTCGGGGGCCAAGATCGTGGTCTCGGGCGGTCGCGCCATGGGCTCTGCCGAAGAGTTCCAGCGGGTGATCGAGCCCTTGGCCGACAAACTCGGGGCCGCCATCGGCGCCAGCCGCGCTGCCGTCGACGCCGGCTACGCACCGGGTGACTCCCAGGTCGGCCAGACCGGCAAGGTCGTGGCGCCGGAACTGTACGTGGCGATCGGCATCTCTGGCGCCATCCAGCACCTGGCCGGCATGAAGGACTCCAAGGTCATCGTGGCGATCAACAAGGACGGCGATGCGCCGATCTTCCAGGTCGCCGACTATGGCTTGGTCGCCGACTACAAGACCGCCATCCCCGAACTGATGGACGCGCTGGCGAAGATCGGAAAATAGTCCGCACACGCTCGGCGTCGCCGAAACGGATAAGGGGCGGCCCTGCCTGGGTCGCCCCTTTTTCGTGCGCCGGGCGCGGCGCCTGGCAAATAACCGCCCCGCCTTACGCTGCGGCGCAGCAAAAGCCTTGGCGAGGCGTGACTTGAGCATGCTAGAAACCGCGCCACGGCGTACGGCGGACCTGTCGGCGGCGGATCACGCGAGGCTTACGGCACATGGTTGACATCAAGTCGGTCGGCGTCATCGGCGCGGGGCAAATGGGCGGCGGCATCGCCCAGGTCTGCGCCCTTGGCGGCTATGAGGTGCTGCTGCACGACGTGAGCCGCGAAAAGATCGAGGCGGGCATCGACAACATCCAAGCCAACATGGCCCGGTTGGTCAGCCGCGGGACGATCGAGGCCAGCGCCATGGAAGCCGCGGTCGGCCGGATCCGCGCGGCGGACGAACTGCAGGCGGTCGGCGCCGCCGATCTCGCCATAGAGGCGGCCACGGAGAACGAAGAGGTCAAGAAGAACATCTTCCGCGCGTTGGGCCCGCACCTGTCGGACCGTACCCTGCTCGCCTCAAACACCTCGTCGATCTCGATCACTCGCCTGGCCTCGGTGACCGACCGACCGGAACGCTTCATCGGCCTGCACTTCATGAACCCGGTGCCGCGCATGAAGCTGGTGGAGATCATCCGCGGCATCGCCACCGACGCCGGCACCTACGAAACCGCCGTGACCTTCGCCCGCTCGCTGGGCAAGACCACCGCCAACGCCGAGGATTTCCCGGCCTTCATCGTCAACCGCATCCTGGTGCCGATGATCAACGAGGCGATCTACACCCTGTACGAAGGCGTCGGCACGGTCGACGCGATCGACACCGCCCTAAAGCTCGGCGCCAACCACCCGATGGGACCGCTGGAGCTGGGCGACTTCATCGGCCTCGACACCGTCCTGTCGATCATGAATGTGCTGTACGAAGGTCTCGCGGACTCCAAATACCGTCCCTGTCCGCTGCTGACCAAGTACGTGGAGGCCGGCTGGCTGGGCAAGAAGGTCGATCGCGGGTTCTACGACTATCGCGGGGAAGTCCCCGTCCCCACGCGCTAGCGGGGCGCGGCGTTTTAGCCTGCCTGCGGTTGCGGCGGTTAATCCATTCGACTTCAGGGCGGGCTGCGACTGATACTCGTCCCTGATTCGGACCGATGGGACCATGCGACGCCTGACGCTCGCGCTGCTTTGCGGCGCCTACCTGTGCCTCTCGCTGATCGTGGCGCTGTCCCTGTGGCGGAACGGCGGCGGATGGGGCGCCGGCGTGGCCGGACTGGTGGCGGGCCTGGGGCTCTGCTTCGCCATCCACGGCATGGTCGAACGCGCCTTGCAGAGCGGCAGCGAACGCCGCGATTTCGCCGCCATGCGTGAAGCCCAAAACCTGATGATGGCGCAGATCGAGCGCATCGACGCGCGGGTCACCGAGGTCGTCGAGAGCGTCACCGGCGACGCCCAGCGCCGATCCGAAGCGCTGGAGGATGAAGTCCATATGCTGGAGGACCTGGTCCAGCGGATCGGCGAGCGACTGGAGGAACGGCTGACCTCCGGGCCGATCGCCCAGGGCCGCGGCCCTAATCACCATCATCAGTCGGGCGCGCTGCTGGAGACCGTTCGCGCGGCGCTGACCGAGAACCGCGTCGACCTCTACCTGCAGCCGGTGGTCAACCTGCCTCAGCGGCGCACGGTGTTCTACGAGAGCTTCTCGCGGTTGCGCGACGAGACCGGCCGCGTGTTGATGCCGGCCGAGTACCTGGCGGTCGCCGAGCCCGAGGGCCTCGTGGCCTCGATCGACAACCTGCTGCTGTTCCGCTGCGTGCAGATCGTGCGCCGGCTGGCCAAGCAGGATCGGCGCATTGGCATCTTCTGCAACATCTCCACCGCCAGCCTCGCCGACGAGAGCTTCTTCCCGCAGTTTCTCGAGATGCTGTCAGCCAACCGCGACCTGGCCGGCGCGCTGATCTTCGAACTCGGCCAGGGCGCGTTCGACGCCCGCGGCGCGGTCGAGGCGCGCAACATGGGCAAGCTGGCCGAACTGGGCTTCCGCTTCTCGCTGGACAAGGTGGTCGACCTCGACCTCGACCTGCAGGATCTGTCGCGCTCGGACGTGAAGTTCATCAAGATCAACGCCCAACTGATGCTGGACGAACTGATCGAGATCGACGGGCGCATGGTGCTGCGTTCCCTGCCGGACCTGGCGGCGGAGGACTTCGCCTCGCTGACCCGCCGCTACGGCGTGGAGGTGATCGCGGAGAAGGTTGAAGCCGAACGTCAGGTCGTCGACGTGCTGGAGCTGGATGTCGCCTACGGCCAGGGCCACCTGTTCGGCGAGCCCCGGCCGATCCGCGACGCGGTGCTGGCCGAGACCGACCCGCCAGCCGCCTTCCTGCGCGACAGTCTGCGCCGCCGGGCTTCCGGCCGCCTCTGAAGCGTTCACGCCCTAGCGTCTGCATTGACGTTCAGCAGGGCTGCGGCTACCGCCCGGCGCATGACCCAGCCTGTCGCCGGACTGTCCCGGCTCGCCGACCGCTACGACGTCCTCCTGTGCGACATCTGGGGCGTGATCCACGACGGCCGCGTGAGCTATCCGCTGGCCTGCGCGGCGCTGACGCGATGGAACGCCGAAGTTGGCCCCGTCGTGCTGATCTCCAATTCGCCTAGGCCCGGGGCCGACGTGCTGCCGCAACTGGACGGGCTGAAGGTCCCCCGTGACACCTTCGCCGCCCTGGTCACCTCAGGCGACGCAACCCGTGTGCTGCTCGCCGAGCGCGCGCCCGGCCCCGCCTGGGCGATCGGCCCCGACCGCGACGCGATCCTCTACGAAGGCCTGGGCCTGGAGTTCGCCACGCCCGAGGCCGCCGCCTTCATCGCCTGCACCGGCCCCTACGACGACGAGGTCGAGACGCCGGAGGATTATCGCGTGCGTCTTGAAGCAGCCGCCGACCGCGGCCTGACGATGATCTGCGCCAATCCCGACCTCGTCGTGCAGCGCGGGCCGAAGATGATCTACTGCGGCGGCGCGCTGGCCCAGCTCTACGAAGCCCTGGGCGGCGCTGTGCAGATGGCCGGCAAGCCGCACCCTCCGATCTACGACCTTGCGCTGGCGCAAGCCGCCCTAGGCTTGAGCGGCCCGCTGCAGCGCGAGCGTGTGCTGTGCATCGGCGACGGCGTTCCCACCGATTTGCGCGGCGCCAACGCCCAGGGCCTGGACGTGATGTTCGTCGCCGCCGGCATCCATGGCGCGGAGACGCTGAGCGGCGAGGGCCTGAATGCGGCCGGGGTCGATGCGCTGCTGGGCAAGGAGGGCGTCCACGCCGCCTACGCCATGCCGCGGCTGGTCTGGTGAGCGGCGTCATTGACGGGCTTCGCAGGCGCACGCCCGTTCGATATGGCTAGATCATCTGAGGGGCTGGGCGAGGCGCGCGTGCAGGGACTGTTCTACGAGGATCTGAGTCTCGGCCAGACCGCCGACATCACCCGGGTGGTCACCTTGGGCGACATCACCGCCTTCGCCGCGGTGTCGGGCGACGTCAATCCGGTGCACCTGGACGAAGCCTATGCGCGCACCACTGCGTTCGGCGGACGCATCGCCCATGGCATCCTCTCCGCGGCGTTCATCTCGGCGGTGCTGGGCGTGAAGCTGCCCGGGCCTGGGTCGATCTACCTGTCGCAGAACCTGCGTTTTCGCCGACCGGTGAAGATCGGCGACACGGTGACGGCGCGGGTCACGGTCACCGAGCTCAACGACCACCGCGGGCACGCCACGCTCTCCACCGTCTGCCTGGTCGACGGCAAGACCGCGCTGGACGGCGAAGCTGTGCTGATGGTCCCGCGTCGTAAGGCGCCATGAACGGCGTGCGGGTGATCCGACGCTGGCGCGACCTGCCTGCCGCGGACCGCGGCGCGGCGGTGGCGTTCGGCAACTTCGACGGCGTGCACCGCGGCCACCAGCAGGTGATCAACGACGCCAAGCGAGCGGCCGAGACGCTCGGCGCGCCGCTGGGCGTGATCAGCTTCGATCCGCATCCGCGCCGCATCTACCAGCCAGATGCTCCCAGCTTCCGGTTGATGAAGGCCGAGCAGCAGGCCCGCGTGCTGGCCGAGATGGGCGTCGAACGCCTCTACCTGTTGCCGTTCGACGCGCAGATCGGCGACATGACCGACCGGGAGTTCGCCACCAAGGTGCTGTCCGAGGGACTCGGCGTGCGCCACGTGGCGGTCGGCTTCGACATCACCTTCGGCAAGGGCCGCACCGGCAGCCCCGAGCTGATGGCCGAATACGGCGCAGAGCTGGGCTTCTCGGTTTCCGCCGCTGAAGCGGTCGGCGACGACGGCGAAAAATACTCGTCCACCGCCGTGCGCGCGGCGCTGCGCGAGGGTCGCACCGACATCGCCGCCGACATATTGGGGCGCCCGTTCGCCATCCAGGGCGAGGTGCAGCGCGGCCGCCAGTTGGGCCGCAAGTTCGGCTACCCGACCGCCAACGTGGCGCTGGACGACTATGTGCGCCCGCGTTTCGGCGTCTACGCCACGCGCACGCGCCTGCCCGACGGGCGCTGGCAGGCCGGCGTCGCCAATCTCGGCGTCAACCCCACTGTCGGCGAAGTTGCGCCGGTGCTGGAGACCTGGCTGTTCGACTTTGACGAGGACCTCTACGGCCAGATCCTCGAGACCCAGCTGATCGCGTTCCTGCGCCCGGAGGAGAAGTTCGCCGACGTCGAGATCATGAACCGCCACGTGATGGCCGACGCCGCCCGCGCGCGCGAAATCCTAGGGGTCGGTTAGGCCGACGCACCCCCGCGTTTGAATGCGCGGCCGGGCTCTGCTACGACCGCTGCATGACTTCGGCTCGAACGGCTCTGCGAATTACCCGCCCGGCGTGACGCCGCCGGACGCTTCGATCCAGCGCGCGCCGGGTATATCCCGCCCCAACACCGCCCATTCGAGTCAGCTGGAAAGTCCCATGGCCGACGACGCCGAAAAGCCCTCGCGCGACTATCGCGAAACTGTCTTCCTCCCCGACACCCCCTTCCCCATGCGCGCAGGCCTGCCGCAGAAGGAGCCGGAGATCCTCGCCCGATGGGGTGAGACCGCGCTTTATCAGGCGCTGCGCAAGGCCCGTCAGGCGGCCGGCGCGCCGCTGTATGTGCTGCACGACGGCCCGCCCTACGCCAACGGGGCGATCCACATCGGCCATGCACTGAACAAGATCCTCAAGGATTTCATCGTCCGCTCGCGCTTCGCCTTGGGTGCCGACGTGGACTACGTGCCCGGCTGGGACTGCCACGGCCTGCCGATCGAATGGAAGATCGAGGAGCAGTACAGGGCCAAGGGCCAGCGCAAGGACGACGTGCCGGTCGCGGAATTCCGCGCCGAGTGCCGCGCCTACGCCGCCCACTGGATCGACCAGCAGGGCGCGGAGTTCCGCCGCCTGGGCGTGCTGGGCGACTGGTCCCATCGCTATGCGACCATGGACTATGCGAGCGAGGCGGCGATCGTCGCGGAGTTCCACAAGTTCATCACCACCGGCCAGCTCTATCGCGGATCGAAGCCGGTGATGTGGAGCCCGGTGGAACGCACCGCGCTGGCCGACGCCGAGGTCGAGTACCACGACCATGTCTCGCCGACGATCTGGGTCAAGTTCCCGGTGCTGCAGGGATCGGACGCGGCCGTCGGCGCCAGCGTGGTGATCTGGACCACGACGCCGTGGACCATCCCCGCCAACCGCGCCATCGCCTACAACGAGGCCGTCGACTACGCGGTGTTCCAGGTCGAAGCCATGGAGACCGATCTTGCGTTCGAACCCTGGGCCAAGCCCGGCGACCGCCTGATCGTCGCCGAGAGCCTGGCCGAGGGCGTGTTCAAGGCCGCCAAGATCGCCCGCTGGCGCAAGGTCGAGGCCGTCGATTGCCAAGGCATGGTCTGCGAGCACCCGTTGGCGGCGCTCGACACCCACTACGCCTTCCAGGTGCCGCTGCTGGCCGGCGACCATGTGACCGAGGAGACCGGCACCGGCTTCGTCCACACCGCGCCCGGCCATGGGGCCGACGACTACATGGTCTGGCTCGCCCACGGCCATCGCGAAATCCCGGAGACCGTCGACGCGGACGGCGCCTACTTCCCGCACGTGCCGCTGTTTGCGGGCCTGAAGGTGCTGGAGACCGAGGGCAAGAAGGTCGGCAAGTTCGGCCCCGCCAACGACGCGGTGATGACCAAGCTGATCGAGGCCGGCGGCCTGCTTGCGCGCGGCCGGCTGGAACACTCCTACCCGCACTCATGGCGTTCCAAGGCGCCGGTGATCTTCCGCAACACGCCGCAGTGGTTCATCCGCCTGGACGAGCCGCTGGCCGACGGGCGCACGCTGCGCGAGACCGCACTGGAAGCCGTGGAGGCCACCGCCTTCCACCCCACCGGCGGCCAGAACCGCATCCGCACCATGGTCGAGAGCCGCCCGGACTGGCTGATCAGCCGCCAGCGCGCCTGGGGCTCGCCGCTGGCGATGTTCGTCGACAAGGAGACCGGCCACCCGCTGCACGACGCGAGCGTGAACGCCCGCATCGTCGAGATCATCGCAGCCGAAGGTGCCGACGCCTGGTTCGTGCGGCCCTCCGCCGACTTCCTCGGCGCGCACGATCCGGCCCGCTACGAGAAGGTCGAGGACATCCTCGACGTCTGGTTCGACTCCGGCTCCACGCATTCCTTCGTGCTGGAGGGCCGCGCCGAGTCCAAGTGGCCGGCCGACCTGTACCTGGAAGGCTCGGACCAGCATCGCGGCTGGTTCCAGTCCTCGCTGCTGGAAAGCTCGGCGACCCGCGGCCGCGCGCCCTATGACGCAGTTCTAACCCACGGCTTCACCCTCGACGAGAAGGGGGAGAAGATGTCCAAGTCCAGCGGCAACACCACCGACCCGCAGTCGGTGATCAAGGACTCTGGCGCCGAGATCCTGCGCCTGTGGGCCAGCATGATCGACTATTCGGAGGACTCGCGGATCGGCAAGGCGATCCTGCAAACCACCACCGACGCCTACCGCAAGCTGCGCAACACCGTGCGCTACCTGCTGGGCGCGCTGGACGGCTTCTCCGACGCCGAGCGGGTTGAGCTCGGCGACATGCCGCCGCTGGAACGCTTCGTGCTGCACCGCCTGCACGCGCTCGACGGCCAGGTGCGCGCAGCCTACGAGACCTACCTGTTCCAGGACGCCATCCGGCCGATCACCGAGTTCTGCCAGAACGAGCTGTCGGCGCTGTTTTTCGACATCCGCCGCGACGCCCTCTACTGCGACCAGCCCAGCTCGCTGCGCAGGCGCGCCGCCCGCACGGTGATGGACCTGGTGTTCGAACGCCTGACCATCTGGCTGGCCCCGCTGATCCCCTTCACCATGGAGGAGGCGTGGACGACGCGCTTCCCCGACGCGGACTCCAATTGCCTGCGGGTGTTTCCCGAGACGCCGTCCGCCTGGCGCGACGAGGCCGAAGCCGCCCGCTGGGACGCCGCCCTCGCCGTACGCCGCGTGGTCACCGGCGCCCTTGAGGTCGCCCGGCGCGAGAAGCTGATCGGCTCCAGTCTGGACGCCGCGGTCGACGTCTTCGTCACCGATGCGGCCTTCGCCTGGCCGTTCGGCGAGGCCCTGCCGCTGGAGGACGTGATGATCACCAGCGCCGCCAGCCTGACCGTCGGGCAGGATGGACCGTCGGAAGCCTTCCGCCTCGCCGACGCGCCCGGCGTCGCGGTGGCCGTGCGACGCGCCGAAGGCGCCAAGTGCGCTCGGTCGTGGAAGATCTCGACCGAGGTCGGAGCCGACCCGCGCTATCCGGAGCTGACGCCTCGCGACGCCGCTGCGGTGGCGGAATGGGACGCGCGCCACGCCGGCGGGGCTGTAGCTTGAGCGAACCTGGCTTGAATGCGCCGGTGAGCCGTTACGGCTGGCAGGCCTATATTCTGGCGACCGCCGTCCTGGCGCTGGACCAGGCGGTGAAGCACTGGGTCTTGAACGGCTTGAACCTCGGCGCGCTGGGCGCGGTGCAGGTCGCGGGACCCCTGCATCTGACGCTGGTCTGGAACCGGGGCGTCAGCTTCGGCCTGTTCCACGCCGATCGCGAGCTGATGCGCTGGGCGCTTGCGGCGTTCTCGCTGATCGTCGCGGTCGTGCTGGTGGTGTGGGCCAGACGGTCCGAACGCTCGATCGTCGGCGCGGGCCTTGGGCTGATCATCGGCGGGGCGATCGGCAACGCCGTCGACCGCGTCCGCTTTGGCGCGGTGGTCGATTTCATCGATGTGAGCCGCCTGTATTTCCCCTGGGTGTTCAATGTCGCCGACGCGGCGATCACTGTCGGCGTGGCTCTGCTGCTGCTCGACAGCGTGCGCAAAGAGCGCACCGCGCCCTAAGGCGTGGCGTGCGGCGGGCGATTGCGCTATTTGCTCGTGATTAACGGCCAGGGGGCCATGCGGAGCTTCAAGTACATGAGCGTCAACCGACTGTGCGTCGCGCTCGCCCTGGTCGCGGCGACCGGGCTCGCGGGCTGCGGAACCACCAAGCGTGCGCTGGGCATGACCAAGGTCACGCCCGACGAGTTCCGGGTGGTGACCAAGGCCCCCCTCGTCGTGCCGCCCGACTATTCGCTGCGCCCGCCGGCCCCCGGCGAGCCGCGCCCGCAGGAACTGCGCCCCGAAAGCGCCGCGCGCACCGCCCTGTTGGGCGCGCGCGAAGCCGAGTCCCGCTCCGACGGCGAGAAGATGCTGGTCGCCAAGGCTGGCGCCGAAAAGGCCGACCCGTTGATCCGCTACGTGGTCGACGACGAGTTCGGCGACCTGGCGCACAAGGACAAGAGCTTCGCCGACAAGGTGATGTTCTGGCGTTCGGACAAGAGCGCGCCGACGCCGGCCGGCGTCGGCGACGACGCGGCTTCTCCCGTGGACGCCGCGGCCGAGGAAGAGCGCATCAAGAAGATCACCGGCGGCAAGCCCGTGGTCATCCAGCGCGAACAGGGCCCCCGCCTGAAGCTGCCGGGCCTCTAGGCGCCGACACGGCCTACAGCTCGCCCGGCGTCCTGATCTCGAAACCCTGGCTGCGCAGGCGGTCGAGCACGCCGCCCTGGCTGAGCAGCGGGCGCAGTTGCACCACCGCGATCGCGTGCCCGGGTGTGCGCAGCGCGCGCGCGATGGCGGCGGCCTGATCAGCCTTGGTGCGCGCGTCGAAGGCCGCGGCTCCGGGCGCGCCGGCCAGGCACTGCTCGTAGCTGCGCTCGGCGTCCAGCGCGCCGCGCACGTCGCCGACGGCCCAGGCGCGGGCCGCCTCGCGCACGCCAGCCGGCCCGGATTCGGCCTCCGCCAGCGCCTGGTCGAAACACACCCGGCCCGCAGCCGCCGGCGTACGCGCCACTGCGCTCAGCAGCGGGCCCAGGTCGTAGGTCTTCTGCTCGACCGGAACCTTGGCCTGTTGGGCCAGCAGTCGGATCAGCTTGGTCGGGTCGGTGTCGGTGAGCCTGGCCTGTTCGCGGTAGTCGCCGATCAGCCGCAGGCCGGCGGCGAGCGCATTGCGGGTGCCATAGCGATCGGCCGGCTGACCCAACCTCCCCCGCACCGCGACGAAACGCGCACGGGTCGACGCATCCAGCGTGTCCTCGAATGGGGTGCGGGACTTCAGCCGCGCATAGCTGACCAACGCCAGCGGCGCACCGATCAGCTTCACCCGCAACGGACGGAATGGCAGGATCACCGTGTTTGCGCCCTGGAGCCGGCGATCGAACACGCCGCGGTCCCACTGCATCTGCCGGGGCGCCAGCGACGGCACGCCCAGCACATAGACCGTGGTGTCGGCGTCCGAGACGCGCCACCACGCAGGCCCCGGCAGCCGGCCGGTCACCACCAACTCCTCAACCAGCACCGCGTCCGGGTCGGACGCTACGCCTTGCGCCGGGGTGAGCGGAACCTGCGCGGCCGCGCCCAGGCCAAGGCTCAACGCCAGGGCTGCGGCGATCAGCGACAGAGGGTGCGGCGCAGGCTTGCGCGTCATATGTCCAACCCTGCCCCCACGGCCATGGAATCGGCTAATGATGGGGCTCTCCTCCAGGCCAGACCATGACCATCCGCCGCCTTCCGCCGCACGCCGTCAACCGCATCGCCGCCGGCGAGGTGGTCGAACGCCCGGCAAGCGTGGTCAAGGAGCTGGTGGAGAACGCGCTCGACGCCGGCGCGACCCAGATCGAGGTGCAGATCGACGCCGGCGGCCTGGCGCGCATCCTCGTCGGCGACGACGGCTCCGGCATCGGGCCAGAGGAACTGCCGCTGGCGATCGAACGTCACGCGACGTCGAAGCTCACCCCAGACGACGCGGGCGACATCGACCTGCTGCGCATCTCCACGCTCGGCTTCCGCGGCGAGGCCCTGCCCTCGATCGGTTCGGTGGCCAGGCTGTCGATCGCCAGCCGCGCCCGCGGCCGGGCCGAGGCGCACGCCATCCACGTCGACGCCGGAGAAGCCCAGGCCGTGGCCCCCGCCGCCTTCCCCGGTCCGCACGGCGCCCGGGTCGAGGTCCGCGACCTTTTCTACGCCACGCCCGCACGACTGAAGTTCATGAAGTCCGAGCGCGCCGAATCGACCGCGATCACCGAGGAGCTGAAACGCCAGGCGATGGCGCGGCCGACCGCGGCCTTCACCCTCGACATCGATGGCCGCCGCGCACTGCGCCTGCCGGCCGAAGCCGCGGGCGATGCTGGACGCCTGGCGCGGCTGTCGGCGGTGATGGGTCGGGAGTTCTCCGACAACGCCATCGCCCTGGACCACGAGCGCGAGGGCGTGCGGCTCACCGGGTTCGCCGGCCTGCCCACCTACAACCGCGGCAACGCCGCCCACCAGCATCTGTTCGTCAACGGCAGGCCGGTTCGCGACCGATTGCTGCAAGGCGCCCTGCGCGCCGCCTACGCCGACTTCCTAGCCCGCGACCGCCATCCCCTGGCCGCGCTCTATCTGGAACTCGATCCGATGCTGGTGGACGTCAATGTCCACCCGGCCAAGACCGAGGTTCGGTTTCGTGATCCGGGTCTCGTGCGCGGGCTGATCATCGGCGGCCTGCGCCACGCGCTCGCCTCAGTCGGCCATCGCGCTTCGACCACGACGGCGCAGGCCGCGCTCGGCGGCTTCCGGCCCGAATATCGCCCGCCCGCCCCAGCGCAGGGTTTCTCCGCCTGGCGGATGGGCGGCTGGGGCCAGGCGCTGGCGGCCGCCCTCCCCGGCCTGGACGAGGTCTCGGCGCGCGCTGAACCGCAGCCGGACTTCATCGCGTCCAGTCTCGAGCATCCCGGCCTCAACGAGCCCGGCGCGCCGGCCGTGGTCTACGATCCGGTCGACTTCCCGCTCGGCGCCGCGCGCGCGCAGGTGCACGAGACCTACATCGTCGCCCAGACCCGCGACGGGGTGGTGATCGTCGACCAGCACGCCGCCCATGAGCGCCTGGTCTATGAGCGGATGAAGGCCGAGATGGCGCAGTCCGGCGGCGTGGCTCGCCAAGTGCTGCTGCTGCCCGAGGTCGTCGAGCTCGACCCCGCCGAGGCCGAACGCTTGACCGCACGCGCCGAGGAGCTGGCGGCGTTGGGCCTGGTGATCGAGAGCTTTGGCCCGGGCGCCGTGCTGGTGCGTGAGACGCCGGCGCTGCTGGGCGAGACCGACGCGGCCGGACTGGTGCGCGACATCGCCGACGACCTGGCGGAGAACGGCCAGGCCCTGGCGCTCAAGGAGCGGCTTGAGGACGTCTGCTCGACGATGGCGTGCCATGGCTCGGTGCGCGCCGGGCGCAGGCTGACGGCGGCCGAGATGAACGCCCTGCTGCGCCAGATGGAGGTCACCCCCCACTCCGGCCAATGCAACCACGGGCGGCCGACCTACGTGGAGCTCAAGCTCGCTGATATCGAACGCCTGTTTGGTCGGCGCTAGGGCGCGTACCTGAGGAAGTGCACCCGCGCCGCGCCATAGTCGCGGGCGTCGAGCGGCTCGAAACCGTCGACGGCGAAGGCCGCTTCACCCACGCCGCGCTCGAACACAACGACGGCCCCCGGCGCCAGCCAGCTTCCCGCCGCCAGCCGCGCCAGCGACTGCTCGCCCAGCCCCTTGGCGTAAGGCGGATCAAGGAAGGCCAGCTCGAACGCCGGACCGTCACCGCCGGGCCGCTGACCAAGGTCGGCGGCGTCGCGGCGATGCACCCGCGTGCGGCCGAACAGGGAGAAGGCGTCGACGGTCTCGCGGATCGCGCCGCGCGCCGCTTCATCGGTCTCGACGAACAGGCAGAACGCCGCGCCGCGCGACAGGGCCTCGAAGCCCAGCGCGCCGGAGCCTGCGAACAGGTCGATGACCCGCAAGTCGCGCACCCCCGGCGACCACGGCGCGTGCTCGAGAATGTTGAACACCGCCTGACGCGCCCGGTCCGACGTCGGGCGGGTCGCCAGGCCTGGCGGCGCCGTCAGACTGCGGCCCTTGAACTCTCCGGAAACGATGCGCATCGGCTGTTTGGCTTGAACGCCGGCCTTACGTCCAGCGCTGCGGCGGGGCGAGCGCATGCAGGGCCTCTAGCCGCACACGCAGATCCTCCATGAACGCCGCGCGTTCGCCGCCCCAATGCAGCGGCTCGCCGACCAGGACGGTGCAGTTCATCGGCACTGGAAGATGCGCGCCCTTTGGCAGCACCCGCCCCGCGCCTTGCAGCCAGATCGGCACGATCGGCGCCTGCGGGAACGCCGCCGCCAGACGCGCCACGCCGTTCTTCAGGCGCGCCATCGCCTCGCCGTCGCCGCGGGTGCCTTCCGGGAAGATCAGCAGGATGTCGCCCGCCGCCAGCGCCTCGCGCGCCGGGGCCAGGATGTCCTCGCCAGACGCCACCTTGTCGCGCGCCACCGGAACCACATTGAGAATGTTGCGTGAGAACCAGGCCAACGGGCCGCCCTTGAGGAAATAGTCCGCCGCCGCCGCGGGTCGCACCCGGTCCAGCGCCTTGGACGGGTAGATGGTGAGCAGCAGCAGGGTGTCGACATGGCTGGCATGGTTGGCGACGACAATCGCCGGACCTTTGAGCGGCAGCCGTTCGCGCCCGACGATATCGGCCCCGGTGAAGACCCGGGCCAGCGGCCGGGCGACCAGCACGATCACGATCCGTCTCAGCCAGCGCATCAGAAATGGTCCAGGGCGAAGTAGGCGAGGATATGGAAGTACAGCGGCGCGGTGAACAGCAGGCTGTCCACCCGGTCGAGGATGCCGCCGTGGCCCGGGATCAGGCCGCTGGTGTCCTTGACGCCCAGGTCGCGCTTGATGGCGCTCATGGTGACGTCGCCGGCGAAACCCGCCACCGGCAGGCTGATCGCCAGGATCGCCAGGCCGACGCCCGACAGGGGCGTGAACACGGGGCCGGCGAACCACAGCAGCGCCGCGGTGGTCGCCCAGCCGCCCAGGAAGCCCTCCCAGGTCTTGTTGGGGCTGACCGTGGGCATGATCTTGCGCTTACCCAACGCCTTGCCCCAGCAGTACTGGAAGACGTCGTTGGCCTCGGTGGCGACCAGCAGCAGGAACACCAGCCCGGCGGGTCCTGCCGGGGCCCCGTCACTGAGCGGCGTACGCATCAGGAAAGCCGCGAAACCCAGGGCATAGACACAGGTGGCGATCGCCCAGTGGAACGTCGCCATGGTCGTCAGATAGGCCCGCGTCTGGCCGATGCAGGCCATCAGGAACGGCAGGAACATGAAGACGTAGACCGGCGTGAACACCAGGAAGAAGCCGTAGGTGTCGGCGACGATGAAGCCGTAGCTGATCGGGATCGTCAGATAGGCCACGAAGACGATCAGCCGGTCTTCTCGGCGGATCGGCGCCAGCGACAGGAATTCGCGCAGCGCGATGAACGAGATCACCACGAACAGCGCGACCACCGCACCCCAGCCCGCCAGCAGCGCTGCGCTGAGCAGGGCGATCATCACCCACCACGAGGCGATGCGTTGGCGAAGGTTGGTGTAGTCCTTGGCGGGCTTGGCCTTCGACAGGCCCCAGGTGATCGCCACCGCCAGGGTGAGCGCGCCCAGCACCCCGCCCAGGCCCCACAGCAGGGCCGGCGGCTGGCCCGAGAAGAACCGCGCAATGACGTCCATGGCTTCCCCGACCCGGCTCAAGCCTGACCATGCCTTGACCGTGAGCCCGCACGCAAGCGAGGCTCGCTCGCGGCTGGACCGCCAGGAGGCGCTTCCCCGTGACCCCGTCCTTCGCCAAGCTGGCGCGCGCGACCCCGACCCATGTGGCCTTCGCCTTCCTGGCGATGGGCGGCTGGGCGCTGTTCGCCAACCGCGGTCACGGCCAGGCGGCGTGGACCGCAGCGCTGGGCCAGGGCGCGATGAGCGGCGTGAT
Source organism: Phenylobacterium sp. (assembly GCF_030697305.1). Taxonomy (GTDB): domain Bacteria; phylum Pseudomonadota; class Alphaproteobacteria; order Caulobacterales; family Caulobacteraceae; genus Phenylobacterium. Next base: position 21,100 of record NZ_JAUYQL010000136.1, read on the forward strand.
CACCCTGTTGCTCAAGCGCGCGCTGGAGGCGATGGCGGCCAGGCTTTCCGGCGTCATCGCCTATCTGGCGCCGCCTGCGCTCAGCGCCAGCCTAATCCTAGTGCTGCTTTATGCGGCGCATCGGGCGATCGGCACGCCGCAGATCGCCGCCACCATCGCCGTTCCCTGGTCGGTGTCGACGCTGTATGCGATCCTCTACACCGCGACGCTGGTGCGGGCGCGCAACGGGACCCCTGGATCATGAACGAGGCCGCGAGCGGCGATCGACGGCCGCTGAAGAGCCGGGCGGCAGGCTGGGCCCAAGCTCTGGCCGCGGCGGCGGCGCGGGGCGGGGCGAGCCCCGATCTGATCTCGGCCGCCAGCGTGGCCTTCGCCGGGCTGGGCGCGGCGCTGCTGATGCTCGCCGGGATCAACGAGTCGCCGCTGGCCCGCGGGCTGGCGCTGATCGGGGCCGCCGCCTGTACCCAGCTTCGCCTGCTGTGCAATCTGCTGGACGGTATGGTGGCCGTTGAGCACGGGCGCGGCGGCCCCTCGGGACCGATCTGGAACGAGATGCCGGACCGCATCGCTGACGCCCTGCTGCTGGTCGGCGCGGGCTACTGCGCCTACGGCTCGAAGCTGGACATGGGCGCGTGGCTGGGCTGGCTCGCCGCCTGCCTGGCGATCCTTACCGCCTATGTGCGCGAGCTCGGTCGCGGCTTCGACTTCCCCGCCGACTTCTCCGGTCCCATGGCCAAGCCGCATCGGATGGCGGCGCTCACCATCACCTGCGTGATCTCGGTGTTCGAGCCGTTCTGGGGCCTGCACGGCCAGTGCATGCTGATCGGCCTGGTGGTGATCGCCGCGGGCTCGGCCTGGACGGTGGTGCGACGCACCCGCACGCTGGCGCGACGCCTCGCCGAACGCGCCGCCGGCTGAGCCGGATCAGCGCTTGCCGGGACGTGGCCGGTCGGTGCTTGGCCTGCCGGTGCTTGGCCTGCCGGTGCGGGGCCTGTCGGTAGGAGGCCTGTCGGTGCGAGGCTTTTCGGAACGCGGCTGATCCGACCCGGGCTTGGCCGACGCTGGTCGCCTCGAGACGGGCTTGCCCGGACGCTGGCCCTCGGGGTGATGCGTCTCTCCGCGCGACGATTCCGTACGGGCCCGTTCGCCGTGGGGCCTCGACGCGGGCGTGCCGGAACGATCTTCGCCTGCACGTCCCGTGGACGGCGCGCTCGAGGCGGCAGCCGCGCGAGGCGCCAGGGTTCGCGACGCTCCCGGCTTCCCAGGACGGGGCCGATCAGCGTGGGGTCTGGCGGACGGAGCCTTGTCAGGACGATCGCCGCTGGAGCGCCCTCCAGCCGGCGCTGCCTTGGTGGTCGTCGAGCGGCTGGGCGCTGTGCGGGCCGGGGCGGCGTTGTCCCACGCGGTTCGTTCGGGCGCGGGCTTCTTGGGTCGCGCGCTGGCGGAGCGCTTCTTCAGCGGCGTCGGCTTGGGTTTCTTGGGCTTGGCCCAGCCGGGCTTGTAGGTCTGCTTCTCGCGGGGTTCGAGCGGCATCGACGAGCGGGTCTGCACGCCCGGCTCGCGCCGGCGGTCGCCGCGCGAGATCTGACCCTCGGCGGTGCGTGCGCCGTGCAGTTGCGGTCGCTCGCCCTTGGGCAGGGCCTCCGGCGCGATGTGCTCGACGAACTGTTCGCGCAGCACGCGAGGGCCGACCTCCTCGATGGCTCCGACCTCCAACGTCCCGAGGGCCAGGGGGCCGTAGGACAGGCGGATCAACCGGTTGACCTTGAGGCCCAGGGATTCCAGCACCCGGCGGACTTCGCGGTTCTTGCCTTCGGCCAGAGTGACGGTGATCCACAGGTTGGCGCCCTGCGGCCCCTCCTTGGCCTTGTCGAGCCGCGCGTCGATCGGGCCGTATTGGACGCCCTCGACGGTGACGCCGGCCTTCAGGCGGTCCAGCTTGTCTTGGGTGACCCGTCCATGGGCGCGGGCGCGGTAGCGGCGCACCACCCCGCTGGCCGGCAGCTCCAGCGCGCGGGCAAGACCGCCGTCGTTGGTGAGCAGCAGCAACCCTTCCGAATTCAGGTCGAGGCGGCCGACGGAGATCAGCCTGGGCAGGCCGGGCGGCAGGGCGGCGAACACCGTCGGGCGGCCTTGCGGGTCGGAATGGCTGGTCACCAGGCCGGCGGGCTTGTGGTAGCGGAACAGGCGCGCCGGCTCGGCCTCGTTCACCACCTCGCCGTCGACGGTGAGGATGTCGCCGGGCTCGACCTTGACCGCGGGTGTCGTCAGCACCTGGCCGTTCAGCGCGACGCGACCCAGTTCGATCAGCCTCTCGACCTCGCGGCGCGATGCGACGCCGGCGCGGGCCAACGCCTTGGCGACCCTTTCGCCTGGCCGTGCGGCGTCGTCGGCTTGACCTGCGGAGGCGTCGCCGGTTGGGTGTTCATCGTGGATCATGATCTTCGCAACATGCGCATCGCCCTCGAAGCGGCGCAAGCCGCCGCCGCGCGCGGCGAGACGCCGGTGGGCGCCGTCGTGGTCGATTCCGTCACTGGCGAGGTGTTGGCGAGCGGCTCCAACGGCCCGATCGGCGCCCACGACCCGACGGCGCACGCCGAGATCGTGGCGATCCGCGCCGCGGCCGCACGGCTGGGCAACTATCGCCTAACCGGCCTGACCCTGGTGGTGACCCTGGAGCCGTGCGCCATGTGCGCCGGCGCGATCAGCCACGCGCGCATCGGTCGCCTTGTGTTCGGCGCCGAGGACGCCAAGGGGGGCGCGGTGGTCCACGGCCCGCGGTTCTTCGACCAGCCCACCTGCCATTGGCGACCGCAGATCGAGGGTGGACTGCTGGCGACGGAGAGCGCCGCCCTGCTGCAGGGCTTCTTCCGCGCCCGCCGCAAGGCCGCCAGCGGCGGCGCACTCACCTGAGACACGGCGAGCGACAAATATGACGCCGGCATCACCTTTATCACGGCCAAGCTCTTGCAATGCCGATCGCCCATCATAGATGAGCACTGCCCAACCTGGGCGTTTCCTCCCTAATGACTGAGCCGCGCCCCTCGGGACGCGGCTCTTTTTTTGGCCTTTGCTCCTCCTCCTCAGGGCGTGAAGAAGAACAGCCGCACGGCCTGGACGAAATAGACCGCGCCGATTCCGGTGACGATGTAGCGGGTGTAGCGCTTGAAGTTCACGTCGCTCAGCCGCTCGAGGATCAGGCCGCCCACCGCGGTGCCGGCCATCGACACCGGAATGGCGATGGCGAAAACCCACAGCGGCGGTACGCCGTCGGCGTGGCGCGAGGCCAGCATCGGCCCGCCATAGACGAGGATCTTGGCCATGTGGCTGAACACCTGCGTCGCCGCCTTGGTCGCGACAATGGCGTGGCGGGTGAGCTCAGTGCGGACGAAAAAGATGTCCAGCAGCGGCCCGGCGACGCCGGCGCTGAGGTTGAGCCCGGTGACGATCAGGCCTGAGGCGAAAGCCTGGGGCGGCCTGGCGGCGTCCAGCGATATCCAGCGCTGCGGCAGCCAGACCAGCACCGGCACCAGGCTCATCAACAGATAGAGCAGCGGCTTCGAGGGCACGAAGGCGATCAGCGACACCACCACAGCAGCAATGATCGAGGCCGCCGCGTACCAGCCGATGATGTCCCAGCGCACGTGACGGCGATGCAGGATCGCGCGCCAGCCGTTGGCCACCAGTTGCAGCACCCCGTGGGTGATGAAGGCGGCCTGCACCGGCAGGACCAGGGCAAGGGCGCCCATCAGCACCATCCCGCCCGCCATGCCGAACACACCCGACAGCGTCGCGGTGACGAACGCGGTGATGATCAGGAACAGGCCGATCAATCCGCTCAACGCAGCGGTCGCTCGGAAGCCTGCAACAGGCGGCGGATATGCCCCATGGCGTGGTTCCCCCTACGTCCGACGTAGCGCCGCGCTGGCCGTTCGTCGAGCCCTCGGGCGCGCTCGCCTTGCACGTGGGCGGGGTGCGTGCGAGAAGAGTTCAAACAACTGTTTGAACGGAGGAAGCGCCATGGATTTCGACTTTACGCCGCGCCAGAAGGACCTGATCGCCCGCGTCTCGGCGTTCATGGACGAGCACGTCTATCCTGCGGTCCCGACGTTCGACGCCCAGGTCGCCGAAGGCGAGCGCTGGAAGGTCATTCCGGTGCTGGAAGAGTTGAAGACCAAGGCCAAGGCCGCCGGCCTGTGGAACATGTTCATGCCGCCGTCCTCCGGCCATCCCCACGTGGACAACACCTTCGAGTTCGAAGGCCAGCAGCTCACCAACCTGGAATACGCGCCGATCGCCGAGATCATGGGCCGCGTCGCCTTCGCCTCCGAGGTGTTCAACTGCTCGGCGCCCGACACCGGCAACATGGAAGTGTTCAACCGCTACGGCACGCTGGAGCAGAAGGAGCGCTGGCTGCGCCCGCTGATGAACGGCGACATCCGCTCCGCCTTCCTGATGACCGAGCCGGCGGTGGCCTCGTCCGACGCCACCAACATCGAGACGCGCATCGAACGTGACGGCGACGACTATGTGATCAACGGCCGCAAGTGGTGGTCGTCCGGCGTCGGCGATCCGCGCTGCAAGGTCGCCATCGTCATGGGCAAGACCAACCCCGGCGCGGCCGGCCATCAGCAGCAGAGCCAGGTGCTGGTGCCGCTCGACCATCCGGGCGTGAAGGTCATCCGCATGCTGCCGGTGTTCGGCTACGACGACGCCCCGCACGGCCACGCCGAAGTGGTGCTGGAAAACGTGCGGGTGAATATCGAGGAAAGCCTGCTGCTCGGCGAGGGCCGCGGCTTCGAGATCGCGCAGGGGCGCCTGGGCCCGGGCCGCATTCACCACTGCATGCGCACCATCGGCGCGGCTGAAGTGGCGCTGGAGCGGATGTGCCAGCGCCTGATGACCCGCAAGGCGTTCGGCAAGTACATCTCCGAGCAATCGGTGTGGGAAGAGCGCGTGGCCACGGCCCGCACCGACATCGAGATGACCCGCCTGCTGTGCTTCAAGGCGGCGGACATGATGGACAAGGCCGGCAACAAGTCGGCGCGCCTGGAGATCGCGATGATCAAGGTGCAGGCGCCCAACATGGCGCTGCGCATCCTCGACGACGCCATCCAGGCGCACGGGGCGATCGGCGTGGCCGAGGACTTCGGCCTGGCCCGCTCCTACGCCACCCAGCGGACCCTGCGTCTGGCCGACGGCCCGGACGAGGTCCACAACCGCACGATCGCGCGCCTGGAGTTCTCCAAGTACGGCGACCTCCAGTACAAGATCCGTGAAGAGCAGGCGCAGCGCGAAATGGCCACCGCGCGCTGACGATCAAGGCGGGCCGGGGCGCCAAGGCGCCTCGGCCCAGCCGTCCTCAGGCCGCGGCGCGCAGGCGCTCGAGCAGTTGGGGATGGATGTCCTGCGAGGCGGCGCAGATCGAGCCGTTGGTGAGGCTCTCCAGCCCGCCGTCGGCGTCGGTGACCTTGCCGCCGGCTTCACTGACCAGCAGCAGCCCGGCCGCCAGGTCCCAGGGCTTCAGGTCCCGCTCCCAATATCCGTCGAAACGACCCGCGGCGACGAACGCCAGGTCCAGGGCCGCCGCGCCGAAGCGCCGCACGCCGGCGACCTTCTGGCTGATCTGGTGCAGCTCCTTGAGGAACTGGGCGTGGTGGCCGTGGCCCATGAACGGGATGCCGGTGGCCAGCACCGATTCCTCCAGTCGGTTGCGCGCCGAGACTCGCAGGCGCCGGTCGTTGACGAAGCACCCCTTGCCCTTCTCGGCCCAGTACAGCTCGTTGGCCGCCGGGTTGTAGGTCACGGCCGCCACCACCACCCCGTCGCGCTGCAGAGCGATGTTGATCGCAAAGTGCGGAATCGCGTGGAGGAAGTTGGTAGTGCCGTCCAACGGATCGACGATCCATGTGTGGGTCTTGTCCGTGCCCTCGATCATCCCGCGCTCTTCACCCAGGAAGCCGTAGCCAGGTCGCGCCTTGCTCAGCGCCTCGAACAGGGTCTGTTCGGCCTTCAGGTCGGCGGCGGAGACGAAATCGGCCGCGCCCTTCTTGGACACCTGCAGCTCGGCCACCTCGCCGAAGTCGCGATTCAGCCCTCGCGCCGCCTTGCGCGCGGCGTCGGACATCACCTTCAGAAGCGCTGATTGTGTGGACACGCGTGGAAACTCCGCTCGCTCTTGAGCGCCTGGCAGCCCGCTTAGGAAGCCTCAGCGCACGGTGGGCGGATCAGTCCGCCCGCCGCAGATACTCTCCGGTCTCGGTAGAGACCAGCACCCGCTCGCCCGCGTCCATGTAGGGCGGGATCAGCACACGCATGCCGTTGTCGGCCTTGGCGGGCTTGTAGGACGACGACGCGGTCTGGCCCTTCACCGTGGGCTCGGCCTCGACGATGGTCAGCACCACATATTCCGGCAGCTCGATGCCGATCGCGCGGTCCTCGTGGAACTCCAGCGTCACCACCATGCCGTCCTGCAGAAACTGCGCGCGCTCCTCGCCGACGAAGTCCTTGTGCAGCTCGATCTGCTCGTAGTTGGACTGGTCCATGAACACCAGCATCTCGCCCTGCTCATACAGGAAGGAGTGCTCCTTCTGCTCCAGGGTCACCCGCTCGACGGTGTCGGAAGAACGCCAGCGCTCGTTCAGCTTGCGCCCGTCGAGCACGTTCTTCAGCTCCACCTGGGCGAAGGCGCCGCCCTTGCCGGGCTTCACGTGGGCGGTCTTCACCGCCACCCAGAGCGAACCGTCGTGCAGCAGGACGTTGCCGGGCTTGATGGTGTTGGCGGTGATCTTGGGCATTGCGGGCTTTCAGGGCAAACGGGCGCGCCGTAGCGTAAATTCGGCGGCGGAACCTAGAGGCGCCGGCCCGCCAAGGCAAGGCGTGCGGCGGTCGGCCTCATCAGGCGCGGCCACGCTCGGCGACGCCCAGGGCGATTTCGGCATTCAGCGCGGCCACAGCAGCGGCGGGGCCGTCGCCGTACGACCACACCCCGGCCGACACCGCCAGGAAATCCGCGCCGGCGGCGGCCAGCCCGCGGGCGTTCTCCACGGTGATCCCGCCGATCGCCACGCAGGGGGTCTGCATGACCTCCTGCCAGACGCTCAGGATCTCCGGATCGGCGCGGGTCTTCGCGTCCTTGGTGCTCGTGGGGAAGAAGGCGCCGAAAGCCACGTAGTCGGCGCCGGCCTCCGCCGCCTCCATCGCCAGGTGGCGGCTGTCGTGGCAGGTGACGCCGATCATTGCGTCCGGACCCATCAGCTTGCGGGCCTGGGCGTAGGGCGCATCCTCCTGGCCGACGTGCACCCCGTCGCATCCGAACTGAGCGGCCAGGTCGGGGCGGTCGTTGAGGATCACCGCGACGCCGCGGGCGCGCGCGATCGGCGACAGCGCCTCGACCGCGGCGGCGATCATCGGGTCAGGGACGTCCTTCAGGCGGATCTGCAGAGCGGCCACGTCGCCTGCGTCGAGCGCCTGCGACAGGGCTTGGCCATAGGCCGCGAGATCGTCGATGCGAGGCGGGGTGATCAGATAGAGGCGGCAGGGATTGGGCATGCAGCGCCCTTCTATCGTCCGGCGCGCCCGCGGCAAATCAGATCGTCACATGCAAACGAGTTGCAAAGGCGTTCGCAAATGGTAATCTACGTCCAACGACATGGGAGGCGGGGCGTCAGGTGTACGTCTGCAACTGCAACGGCATTCGTGAGCGCGAGATTCGCGCGGCCATCGCCAGCGGCGCGTTGCGCCCTGCAGAGATCTTCCGCGCCTGCGGCCAGACCCCCCAATGCGCCCGCTGCGTCTGCGACATGCGCAAGATGCTCAGCGAACAGGATGAAGCGCTGCGCTACGCGGCCGAATAGCATTCGTCCAGCCTTGCAAGTGCGAGGCCTAATCACTTGCAAACATAAGCTTTGACACACCGCGCCGCCGGCGAGACTTTGCGCGCATCACCGCGTACCTGAGGAGTTCCGCCATGCAAGGCGACAAGGCGATCATTCGGCTGTTGAACGCCGTGCTGACCAATGAACTGACGGCGGTCAATCAGTACTTCCTGCATGCGCGCATGTACGAGAACTGGGGCTTCAAGCGGCTGGGCGAGATTACTTACAAAGAATCGATCGGCGAGATGAAGCACGCCGACAAGCTGATCAAACGCATCCTGTTCCTGGAAGGCCTGCCGAACCTGCAGGACCTGCACAAGCTGCGGCTGGGCGAGACAGTGCCTGAGTCGCTGGCCGCCGACCTGGAGATCGAGCTGGGCGGCCGCAGCACGCTCGTCGAGGGGATTCGACTGTGCGAGACCGCCGCCGACTATGTGTCGCGGCAGATCCTGCGGGAGATCCTCGCCGACACCGAGGAACACGTCGACTTCCTGGAGACCCAGCTGTCGCTGCTGCGCGCGCTGGGCGAGGCGAACTACCTGCAGAGCGCGCTCGGCGAACTCGAAGGCGGCGGCGACGCGACGGGGTGAGCGGATTCGTGGCCTTCTCCCCTTGCGGGAGAAGGTGGCCCCGAAGGTCGGATGAGCGGTCTCTCAGACCCCTCTGCTTCGATCATCAGCAAGCTAATCCGATAGGGCTTTCAACCCCTCATCCGGCCTGAATCCGCGGGCCACCTTCTCCCGCAAGGGGAGAAGGGGAGCGCGCCCTAAGCCGCCCGTTCCAGCGCGCCGTCCCAGCGACCGAGGCTCGCCAGCGAGTTCATCTTGGCGCGATGGGCGAAGGCCTTCTGCGCGGCGGTGACGTTCTCGGTGCGGCCGGACCAGGCCTTCTGGGGCGCCGCCTGCAGCGCGCGACCGTAGGAAAAGGTCATCTTCCACGGGAAGCCGCCGATGCGGTTCATGGCGTCCAGGTGCGCCGTCGCCTCTTCGTCGGACTGGCCGCCGGAGAGGTAGGCGATCCCCGGCACTGCGGATGGCACGGTCGCCTTCAGGGCCGAGATGGTGCGCTGGGCGACCTCCTCGACGGAGGCGCGCGAGCTGCACCCCTTGCCGCAGATCACCATGTTGGGCTTCAGCACGATGCCCTCAAGAGCCACGCGCTGTTCGGCCAGCTCGGCGAACACCGTCTGCAGCACCCAGCGGGTGACCTCGTCGCAACGTGCAATGTCGTGGGCGCCGTCCATCAGGATCTCCGGCTCGACGATCGGGACGATCTGCGCCTCCTGACAGATGGCGGCGTAGCGGGCCAGAGCATGCGCATTGGCCTTCACCGCGCCCCAGGTTGGCAGGCCGTCGGCGATGTCGATCACCGCGCGCCACTTGGCGAAGCGCGCGCCCTGTGCGTAGTCCTTGGCCAGACGTTCGCCCAGGCCGTCCAGCCCCTCGGTCAGGGTCTCGCCCGGGAAGCCGGCCATCGGCTTCGCGCCCTTGTCGACCTTGATGCCGGGAATCGCGCCGGCCGCCTCGATCAGCTTGACCAGCGGCGTGCCGTCGGCGCCGATCTGATACAGCGTCTCCTCGAACAGGATCACGCCGGAGATGCAGCCGTTCATCGCCTCGCCGCAACGGAACAGCAGCTCGCGATAGTCGCGGCGGTTCTCCTCGGTGTTCTCCACCCCGATAGCGTCGAAGCGCTTCTTGATCGTGCCGGAGCTTTCGTCCGCCGCCAGGATGCCTTTGCCAGACGCCACCAGGCGCTCGGCGATCGTGTTCAGAGCCGCGAGATCCATCGGGTTCGTTCTACTCCCTATTGAGCAAGCGCGGCCACGCCGGGCAGCGTCTTGCCTTCCATCCATTCAAGAAACGCGCCGCCGGCTGTCGAGACGAAGGTGAAGTCGTCCGTGCAGGCCGCTGCGTTCAGCGCCGCCACCGTATCACCGCCGCCGGCCACGGCCACCAGCTTGCCGGCCCTGGCCAGCGCGGCGGCGTGACGGGCGGCGTCGACCGTCGCCACGTCGAACGGCGGGACCTCGAACACGCCCAGGGGGCCGTTCCAGATCACGGTCGCCGAGGCGTCCATCGCCGCCTTCAGCGCCGCCGCGGTGCGCGGACCGGCGTCGAGGATCATGTCGTCGGGCTGAATCGCGTCCAGCGCCCGGACATGGTGATCGATTCCCGGCTTGACCGCCTTGGCGGTGACCACGTCCACGGGCAGCAACAGCTCGCACCCGGCCGCCTTCGCCGTGGCCATGATCTCGCGCGCGGTCTCGGCTAGGTCGTGCTCGCAGAGCGAGGCGCCGACATCGACGCCCTGCGCCGCCAGGAAGGTGTTTGCCATGCCGCCGCCGATCGCCAGGCGGTCCAGCTTGCCCACCAGGTTGTCCAGCAGGGCGAGCTTGCTCGATACCTTGGACCCGCCGACCACGCCCAGCACCGGACGCTTGGGCGAACCCAGGGCGGCCTCCAGCGCGTCGAGCTCGCGGCGCATGCTCTCGCCCGCGTAGGCCGGCAGCACATGCGCCAGCCCTTCGGTGGAGGCGTGCGCGCGGTGCGCGGTCGAGAAGGCGTCGTTGACGTAGAGGTCGCCGTTCTGCGCCAGTTCGGCGATGAAGTCGGCGTCGTTGGCCTCTTCGCCTGGATGGAAGCGCACGTTCTCCAGCAGGGTCACGCCGCCTGCGCCCGCTGCGTGGATCGCCTCCGCTGCGGCCGGGCCGATGCAGTCCGTCCCGAAGCTGACCGCCATACCCAGCAGCTTCGACAGCGGCTCGACCAGCGGCTGCAGGCTCATCGACGGGACGCGCTTACCCTTCGGCCGATCGAAGTGGGACAGCAGCACGACGCTCGCCCCACCGGCGCGGAGCTTCTCGATGGTCGGCAGGGCGGCGCGCAGGCGCGTGTCGTCTGTGACTGCGCCGTCGGCCATGGGCACGTTGAAATCCACGCGCACCAGGGCGGCTTTCCCGCCCAGATCGTCGGGCAGATCGTCCAGGGTGCGGAACGACATCAGCCCTCCATCCCGCTCGTCCCGGCGAAAGCCGGGAACCAAGCTGAGTCTGAGCAAGATCGAACCGCCGCTTGGGTCCCGGCTTTCGCCGGGATGAGCGGAGAGGAAACCGGAAACATCGCGATCAGATCAGTTTCGCCATGGCCAGCGCGGTGTCGCTCATCCGCGTCGAGAACCCCCACTCGTTGTCGTACCAGGACAGCACGCGGCCGAGGCCGCCGTCGATCACCTGGGTCTGGGCCAGCGCCGCGGTGGACGAGGCGGCGATGTGGTTGAAGTCGATCGACACCAGCGGCTCGTCGGTCACCGCCAGCACGCCCTTCAGCGGGCCGTCGGCCGCGGCCGCCTTGAGGGCCGCGTTGATCTCATCCTTGTCGAGCTTGCGCCCCGGCACCCAGGTCAGGTCGACCACCGAGACGTTGGGGGTCGGCACCCGGATGGAGGATCCGTCCAGCTTGCCCTGCAGCTCGGGGATCACCAGGCCCAGCGCCTTGGCGGCGCCGGTTGAGGTGGGGATCATCGACATCGCCGCGGCGCGGCCGCGGTAGAGGTCCTTGTGCATCGTATCCAAGGTCGGCTGGTCGCCGGTGTAGGAGTGGATGGTGGTCATGTAACCGCGCTCGATGCCGGCCAGGTCGTGCAGCACCTTGGCGATCGGCGCCAGGCAGTTGGTGGTGCAGGACGCGTTGGAGACGATCAGGTCGGCGGCGGTCAGCGTTTGATGATTGACGCCGAAGACGATGGTCTTGTCGGCGTCGTCGCAGGGCGCGCTAACCAGCACGCGCTTGGCGCCGGCGTCGAGGTGAGCCTTGGCCTTGTCCTTCGAGGTGAACAGGCCCGTGCATTCCAGAGCGATGTCGACGCCCAGCTCGCGATGCGGCAACTCGGCCGGATTGCGGATCGCAGTGACCTTGATCTTGCCCAGGCCCACGTCGATCGAGTCGCCGTCGACGGTTACCGTTCCGGGGAACCGGCCGTGCACGCTGTCGTAGCGCAGCAGGTGGGCGTTGGTCTCCACCGGGCCCAGGTCGTTGATCGCCACCACCTCGATGTCGCGGCGCGCGTGCTCGACGATCGAACGCAACACCAGCCTGCCAATGCGGCCAAAGCCGTTGATCGCGACGCGAACGGTCATATCGAGGGTCTCCTGACAGACGACGGCCGTGATGCGGCCTGTTGATTGCGCGAGGCTTTCTTCGGGCGGGGACGCTCTAAGTCAACCCCTGGCGCGCCGCGCGAAGGGCGAGCGGGGTCACGCAAGCTTGCGCTTAACCACATCCGCGACAGCCTGAGCCGTCAGCCCGAAATGCTCGTAGAGCTTATCGCTGGGTGCGCTGGCCCCGAATCCGGTCATGCCGACGAACGCCCCGTCCTCGCCGATGAACCGTTCCCAGCCCATCTTCACAGCGGCTTCGACGGCCACCCGCACCGGCGCCTCGCCGATGACGCCGGCGCGGTAGCCGGCGTCCTGCGCCTCGAACAGCTCCCAGCAGGGGACCGAGACCACCCGCACGCCGATGCCCTCGGCTTCGAGCAGGTCGCGCGCGGCGACAGCGATGGAGACCTCGGTGCCGGTGGCGAAGATCGTCGCGCGCGCCGCGCCCGAGGCCTCGCGCAGTTCGTAGGCGCCGCGGGCCGACAGGTTCTCACCCGCCGCTTCCATCCGCACCGCCGGGACCTTCTGCCGCGACAGCGCCAGGATCGACGGCGTGGATTTCGACTGCAGGGCGAGCTTCCAGCATTCGGCGGCCTCGATCGCATCGGCCGGGCGGTAGACGTTGAGGTTGGGGATCGCGCGCAGCGAGGCCAGATGCTCCACGGGCTGGTGTGTCGGGCCGTCTTCGCCCAAGCCGATAGAGTCGTGGGTCATCACATGAACCACGCGAACGCCCATCAGCGCCCCTAGGCGGATCGCCGGGCGGCTGTAGTCGGCGAAGGTGAGGAAGGTGCCGGAATACGGGATCACCCCGCCGTGCAGCGCCATGCCGTTCATCGCCGCGGCCATGCCGTGCTCGCGCACGCCATAGTGGACGTAGCGCCCGGCGTAGTCGGGTTGGTCGAACGGGACCATGCCCTTGACGAAGGTGTTGTTCGAACCCGTCAGGTCCGCCGAGCCGCCGACCATTTCAGCCACCGCCGGCACGATCTGTTCCAGCGCCGAGCCCGAATGCACGCGGGTCGCGTTGGCGGGCTTGGTGGCGATCAGCTCGGACATATAGGCGTCGAGGCGCGCAAAGGCGTCGGCCGGAAGCTCGCCCTGCACGGCGCGTTCGAACTCGGCCTTGAGCGGCGCGCGGGACAGCTTGGTCTCCCAGGCGCGGCGGGTCTTGGCGCCGCGCTTGCCGGCCGCGCGCCAGGGCTTCAGCGCTTCTTCCGGCGTCACGAACGGCTCGTGCGACCAGCCCATGGCGCGGCGCGCATCGGCGATCTCGTCATCGAACAGGGTGTATCCGTGGCTGTGCGGATCGCCTTCCTTCCGGCCCGCGCCCTTAGAAATCTTGGTGCGGCAGGCGATCATCGTCGGGCGGCTGCGGCGTGTAGCCCAGCGCAGGGCGCCCGCGATCTTGCCGAAGTCGTGGCCGTCGACGACCTTCACCGCCCAGCCCGCCGCCTTGAATCGCGCCACTTGGTCGCCGGTTTCGGAGATCGTCGCTTCGCCATCGATGGTGGTGTTGTTGTCGTCGAACAGCACCGTCAGCTTGGCGAGCTTCAGCCTGCCCGCCAGGCTGATCGCCTCATGACTGACGCCCTCCATCAGGCAGCCGTCGCCGGCGATCACCCAGGTACGGTGGTCGACCAGGTCATCGCCGAAGCGGGCGGCCATGTGCCGCTCGGCCATGGCCATGCCGACGGCGGTGGCGATCCCCTGCCCGAGCGGCCCTGTGGTGGTCTCCACGCCTGGCGTGTGCCCGTACTCCGGGTGGCCTGGCGTGTTCGAGCCCAGTTGCCGGAAGTTGCGGATCTGATCCATGGTCACCGCCTCGAACCCTGCGAGGTGCAGTAGGGCGTAGATCAGCATCGAGCCGTGGCCCGCCGACAGCACGAAGCGGTCGCGATCAGCCCACTCCGGCGCCGAGGCGTCGTACTTCAGGAACTTCGTCCAGAGCACCGTGGCGACGTCGGCCATGCCCATGGGCATGCCTTGGTGGCCTGATTTCGCCTTATGGACGGCGTCCATTGAGAGCACACGGATAGCGTCGGCCATCGTCTGAAGGGGAGCGGGCATCGAGGGGCCTTGCGCAGACTCGTTAATGGGTGCGGGAAGCGCGCGCGGCGTCGCACGCGCACGCGTGAGGGTCAAGGCGCGCTCCCCTGCGGCTTGCGCGCGCTACGGGCTTCCGGTCGAACGCCCACGCGGTCTATAGATTAACCACAGCAAGGAGCGTGGAATGATCCGAGAGGCCATCGGCGAGAACGCCCTGGACCAAGCCGCACGACGGCTTGAGCGGGCCGTGACGCTGCTGGAACAGCAGCAGGCGCAGCGCGTTCCCTCGGCTGAGGCCGAGACGGACGCCGCGTTCGCGCCGGACCGCGCCGCGCTGGCGGCGGAACTGGATCAGGCCCGTGCCCGCGAGCGCCAGCTCGAAGAAGCCGGCGCCGAAGCCTCGGCCGCGCTCGGGCGCGCGATCACCGAGATCCGCGCCGCCCTGGATGGCCAGACGCCATCCGAACCGACGGAGACTTAAAGACCATGGCCCAGGTGACCATCGAGGTGAACGGCCGCCCCTACGCCGTGGGCTGTGCGGACGGCCAGGAACAGCACCTGCGCGAACTGGCGGAAATCTTCGACCGCCAGGTGCGCCAAGTGTCGCAGGACATGGGCCAGCTCGGCGACACGCGCCTGCTGCTGATGGGCGCGCTGCTGCTGGCCGACGAGTTGGCCGACGCCAAGGGCCGCCTCGCCGCCCAGCAGGCCGAGCTCACCCGCCTGCGCACCGACCAGTCGCGGGTCGAGACCCGCGCCGTCCTCTCCCTGGAGAACGCCGCCAAACGCATCGAAAAGCTCGCCGGCCTTTGATCGCTGCGATGGCTGGTTGAGAAGCGCCGCCCGACGCACTACCTTGGACCTTGGCGGGTCTGCTGCGGCTCGCGTCGAAGGCCAAATTCCCGGGGACCTTAATTCACCTCTAAGGGAGCTGTCCCTGGCCGGGTCCGTGGACCCGGACACACGGCGCCCACCTGTCTACAACAGGTCCGAGGGGAATTTAACCACCTTCACGGCTCTCGCGGCGCCGCCACCCATCCACTTTCCTGCTATGCGTGGCGCGTGGATCCCTCGCAAACCGACAAGGCCGCCCTTCGCGCACGGATGCGCACCCTCCGCGCCGAGCTGGCGCGCGCCGGGCCTCATGCCGGCGAGATCGTCGCCGCCGACCTGCCGATGGAGCGCCTTCCCGCGTTCGCGATGTTCTCCGGCTACCACGCCTCGGGCTCGGAGCTGGACCCCAGCGCGCTGATCCGCCGGATCAGCCAGACCGGCGCGATGTTCGCCCTGCCGGTGGCGCTTGCGAAAGACCAGCCGCTGATCTTCCGCGCCTGGGAGGCGGACATGGACCTGGAACCGGACGCCGTGGGCATACCCTCGCCGCCGGCCTCCGCGCCCGAGCTGCATCCCGACCTGGTGATCTGTCCGCTGCTCGCATTCGACCGCCGTGGCGGGCGCCTGGGACAGGGCGGCGGCCATTATGACCGCACTCTGGCGAACCTGCGGGCGATGAAGTCGGTTTTCGTGCTCGGCCTCGCCTACTCCGGGCAAGAAGTGGACGCGGTTCCGATGGGCGAGCATGACCAGCGCCTGGACGCCGTGCTCACCGAGACCGGCTATTTCGAAGTAAAGGCCTAGGGCGCGCGCATGAGGTTTGCCTTCTTTGGGGATGTCATTGGGCGTTCCGGCCGCGAGTCGGTGGCCGACCACCTGCCAGCCTTGCGCCGGCGGCTGGGGCTGGAGTTCGTGGTGATCAACGCCGAGAACGCCGCCGCCGGCTTCGGCATCACCGAGAACACGGCGCGCGAGTTGTTCGATTCCGGCGCCGACTGCCTGACGCTCGGCAACCACGCCTGGGACCAGAAGGAAGCGCTGACCTACATCATCCGTGAACCGCGCCTGGTGCGGCCGCTGAACTATCCAGCGCTCACCTATGCGCCGGGTCGCGGCGCGCAGATGTTCGAGACCGACGCCGGTCGTCGCGTGCTGGTGATCAACCTCCTGGGTCGGGTGCACATGGATGCGCTGGACGACCCGTTCTCGTCTGTCGACCGCGAGCTGGAGGCTTGCCCGCTGGGCTCGGCGGCGGATGCAGTGATCATCGACATGCACGCCGAGGCGACCTCGGAGAAGATGGCCATGGGCCACTTCTGCGACGGGCGCGCCAGTCTGGTGGTGGGCACCCACACCCATGTGCCGACGGCCGACGCGCAGATCCTCACCGGAGGCACCGCCTACCAGACCGACGCCGGCGCCTGCGCCGACTACGACAGCGTGATCGGCAACCAGAAGGAAGAGCCGCTGCGCCGCTTCACCACGCGCATCTCCGGCGGCCGCTACAAGCCCGCCGAGGGCCCGGCCACCTTGTGCGGCGTGTTCGTGGAGACCGACGACGCCACCGGGCTGGCGCGCCGCATCGAGCCGATCCGCATCGGCGGGCGGCTGTCGCAGACGGTGCCGTCGTTGGAAACCGTCGCCGGCGAGTGATTGCGCCGGCGCACACGGCGCGTCACGCTCAAGCTTGGGTTCACGCTGGAGACACCTCGCGATGCTGGTCCGCTTCCTCATACGTGCGTTGATCGCCGCGCTCGGCCTGTGGCTGGCCGCCGCCCTGATCCCCGGTGTCAGCTATTCCGGCGTCGGCAGCCTGATCGTCGCAGCCGTGCTGCTGGGGATCGTCAACGCCTTCGTGCGCCCGGTGGTGTTCGTGCTCACCCTGCCGCTGACCGTGGTGACTCTGGGCCTGTTCCTGCTGGTGGTGAACGCCGCGATGATCGGGCTGGTGGCGCTGCTGCTGGGCGGCTTCACGGTCGACGGGTTTGTGCCCGGCGTGCTGGCCGCGATCGTCACCGGCGCGGTGAGCTGGGTCGGTCACCTGGTGCTGGGCCTGGGCAAGAGGTAGCGGCGTGACGGAGGGGGCGAACGGCGCAAAGAAAAAGGGCGGAGCCTTGCGGCCCCGCCCCTCATTCTCATGTCGACTGGAGACGTGGACTTAGAAGTCCATGTCGCCCATGCCGCCGCCCGGCATCGCCGGGGCGCCGCCGCCCTTCTTGGGGGCCTCGACGATTGCGGCTTCCGTGGTGATCAGCAGGCCGGCCACCGAGGAGGCGTCCTGCAGAGCCGTACGCACGACCTTGGCCGGGTCGATGACGCCGGCCTGGACCATGTCGACATACTCTTCCGTCTGGGCGTTGAAGCCGAAGGTCGGCGAGCTGTTCTCGAGGATCTTGCCGACCACGATCGAGCCTTCCACGCCGGCGTTCTCGGCGATCTGACGGATCGGAGCCTGCAGCGCGCGACGCACGATGGCGACGCCCGCTTCCTGGTCGTCATTGTCGCCCTTGAAGCCGTCGAGAACCTTCGAAGCCTTCAGCAGAGCGACGCCGCCGCCGGGGACGATGCCTTCTTCCACGGCCGCGCGGGTCGCGTTGAGGGCGTCGTCGACGCGGTCCTTCTTTTCCTTCACTTCGACTTCGGTCGAGCCGCCGACGCGGACCACCGCAACGCCGCCGGCGAGCTTGGCCAGGCGTTCCTGCAGCTTTTCCTTGTCGTAGTCGGAGGTGGTGTCTTCGACCTGACGCTTGATCTGGGTGATGCGGCCTTCGATGTCGGCCTTGTCGCCCGAACCGTCGACGATGGTGGTGTCGTCCTTGGTGATCTGGACCTTCTTGGCCTTGCCGAGCATGTCGAGGGTGACGTTCTCGAGCTTGATGCCAAGGTCTTCGCTGATCAGCTGGCCGCCGGTGAGGATGGCGATGTCTTCCAGCATCGCCTTACGGCGATCACCGAAGCCCGGAGCCTTGACGGCCGCGACCCGCAGGCCGCCGCGCAGCTTGTTGACCACCAGGGTGGCCAGGGCTTCGCCTTCGACGTCCTCGGCGATGATCAGCAGCGGACGGCCCGACTGGACGACCGCTTCCAGGATCGGGAGCATCGCCTGCAGGTTGGAGAGCTTCTTCTCGTGGATGAGGATGTAGGGATCGGTCAGCTCGACCGACATCTTCTCGGGGTTGGTGATGAAATAGGGGCTGAGATAGCCGCGGTCGAACTGCATGCCCTCGACTACGTCGAGCTCGAATTCGAGGCCCTTGGCCTCCTCGACGGTGATCACGCCTTCCTTGCC
>NZ_JAUYQL010000018.1 GCF_030697305.1 Phenylobacterium sp.
CCGCCAGCGCCGGCGCCACCTTGCAGACGATCTGGTTCAGCGGCCAGTTCCACGGCGTGATGAAGCCGCATACGCCGATCGGCTCCTTGACGATCATCGTCGCGCCGCGGTCTTCCTCGAACTCGAAGTCCTTCAGGATGCCGATGGCGGTGGTCAGATGGCCCAGCCCGATCGGCACCTGCGCACGTTGCGCCAGCGACGCGGGCGCGCCCATCTCCTCGGTCACCGCGTCGGCCAGGTCACCGAAGCGCTTCTGATATTCGTCGACGATGCGCTGCAGCACTTCCAGACGCTCCTCGCGGCTGGTCTGCGACCAAGCGGGAAACGCCTTGCGGGCCGCCGTCACCGCGGCGTCCACGTCGGCGGCCGAGCCCAGCGCGATGCGCCCGCAGACCTGCTCGGTGGCCGGGTTCTCGACATCCAGCGTCTTCAGCGTCACGGGCTCAACCCAGCGGCCGTCGATCAGGAACTTCAGGTATTCGCGCATCGTGCTTCTCCGTCATCGGGGCGGCGCCCGCCGCGGCGCGCATCATAGTCGTGCACAGAGCGCGCGAAAGCCCCCGCTGCACGCGCGTGCGCGACTTGCGGCGGCAGGGCGAGGCCGCTAAAGCCCAGATGGCAACAAGGAGCCTTACCCATGGTCGCTATCGGCATCGTCGTCGCCTTCCTCGTGGTGATCGGCGCGCTCAACGTCTACGAATTCGGTCGGCTGGACTGACCTGACCCAGGAGCGTCCCCTTGGCTGACTCCGAGCGCGGCGCGGCGCTGGTCACCGGGGGCGCGCGCCGTATCGGGCGCACTCTGGCGGCCGCCTGCGCCGACGCGGGCTTCGACGTCGCCATCCATTGCCGCAGCGTCGACGACGACGCCCAGGCCGCCGCCGCCGAGGTGCGCGCCCGCGGTCGCCGCTCCGCGATCCTCACCTGCGACCTGCGCCAGGAAGCCGGCAGCGTCGCCCTGATCGGAGACGCTGAGAGCGAACTCGGCCCCGTCACTCTGCTGGTCAACAACGCCAGCGTCTTCGAGGATGACGCCTTCTCCAGCATGAACCGCGCGTCGTGGGACCTGCACATGGAGACCAACCTGCGCGCGCCGCTGGTGCTGGCTCAGGTGTTCGCCCGGCGCCTGCCCGCCGCGCGCACCGGCCAGGTGGTCAACATCCTCGACCAGCGGGTCTGGGATCCGGCGCCGGAATTCTTCAGCTACACGCTTTCCAAGACCGCCCTGTGGGAGGCCACGCGCATGCTGGCCAAGGCTTTGGCGCCCAGGGTCCGGGTCAACGCCATCGGCCCTGGTCCGACGCTGGCCTCGATCCATCAGGATGCGGCGGCCTTCGCGGCCGAGGCTGCGGCGACCCCGCTGCGCCGTGCCGTGGCCACGGCCGAGATCGCCCAGGCGTTGCGCTATCTGATTGACGCTACGTCAGTGACTGGCCAGATGATCGCCGTAGATGCTGGCCAGCACCTCGCCGCGCGCACCTGAAAGGTCGCCCAAGTGTCCTCACAAACGCGCCCAGACATCGACACCGTCGCCGCCTCGAGCCTGCGCGTGGTGATGACCAAGATCTTCGTCACCGGGATCAAGATCGAGGCGGAGATCGGCGTTCATCGCCATGAGCGCGGACGCTCGCAGCCGCTGATCGTCGACGTCGAGCTGGATGCGCCCACCGCCGGGGCCGAGCGACTGGCCGATACGGTGAACTACGAGATGGTGGTCAAGGCCGCCCGCGCCGTCGCCGCCGAGGGCCACATCCTGCTGGTCGAAGCCTTCGCCGAACGGCTGGCCCGCGCCTGCCTCGCCGATCCGCGCGTGACCCGTGCGCGCGTGCGGGTCGAAAAGCCTCTCGCTCTGGCGCCCGACGCTGCGGCCGCCGGCGTCGAGATCACGCTGGTCCGGGGCTGACCTGGTCGGCCCTGCAGCAACATACTGAACTTGCTAAGCGAACTACCCGGTAGGGGCGCTGCTGGCCGGACCCGGTATGACCGCCTCGAAACGCTCGATTTGCACCGCGCGCAAGGGTCCCCACATTAGGGGCTGAGCCATAGAGGATGCCATGAGCGAACCCGTCCACATCGAGCCCCTGCCCGCGCCGACCACATTCGGTCGCCTGCTGCCGGCCAGCGCCTATGCGCTGTATTTCATCGGTCTGGCGAACGGCGTGACCATCCTGTTGGGCCTGATCCTGGCCTATGTGAACCGCGACAAAGCCGACGCCGCGACCCGCAGCCACTACGACTTCCTGATCGGCACCTTCTGGCTGGGCATAGCCTGGGCGGTGATCGGCTCGATGCTGGTGATCGTCGGCCTGCCGCTCTCGCTGGTTTTGATCGGCCTGCCGGTGGTGGCGCTGGGATGGATCATCCTGTCGCTGCTGGGCGTCTGGTTCATCGCCCGCCTGGTGATCGGCTCGATCTACCTTGCCCGCGGCGAAGCCTACCCGCGCCCCAAGGCGTGGCTGATCTAGCGGGCCCGGCTTCCTTCACCCGCTCATCCCGACGAAAGTCGGGACCCAAGCGGGCCGTCCGCGCGCAAACCGCAATTCAGCTTGGGCCCCGGCTTTCGCCGGGGTGAGCGGCAATTGGGGCGGCGCCGAGGTCCTTCCCCCACAACGGGAGACGGACAAATGCGCGCCAGGAGCCCGCGCTCAGTCCGTCTGGTCGTCGATCTCGGCGTCTGGTGTGTTCTTCTGGATCGAGGCGATGGCGTTCTTCGCCGAGGCCTTCGACGAATAGCCTTCGGTGGCGAACATCAGCTCGCCGTTGCTGGCCTTGAAGCGGACGCGGAATTCGCCCGCCTTGTCTTTGACGATCTCGAACTTGTAGGCCATCGACGGCTCCTTCCGGCTCGGACAACAGGCCGGAAGGGTCCACCCTCCCGGCCCACTGTCAAGCCGTGCGAAGCGTCAGGCGGCGACCGTGGTCTGCCTGCGCACCATGCGCGCGTACTCGTCCATCAGCGACAGCGAGATCTGCCCCGGCGTGAACCGGTGTTCGCCGATGGAAGCGACCGGCGTCACTTCGGCGGCGGTGCCGACGATGAAGCATTCCGAGAAGCTGGGCAGCTCGTCCGGATGGATGTGCCGCTCGACGATCTCGATCCCGCGGCTCTTGGCCAGACGGATCACCGACTGGCGGGTGATGCCGTTCAGGAAGCAGTCGGGGGTGGGCGTGTGCAGGGCGCCGTCACGCACGAAGAACACGTTGGCGCCGGTCGACTCGGCGATGTAGCCGCGCCAGTCCAGCATCATCGCGTCCGCATAGCCGTCACGCTCTGCGGCATGCTTGGACACCGTGCAGATCATGTAAAGGCCGGTGGCCTTGGCGTGCACCGGTTCGGTCTCGGGTGAAGGCCGTTTGTACTTGGCCCAGGCCAGGCGGACGCCCCGGGCCTTTTCCTCGGGATCGAAATAGCTGGGCCACGGCCACACGGCGATCGCCACGTGGATCTTGGTGTCCTGGGCGGAGACCGCCATCATTTCGGTGCCGCGCCAGGCGATCGGGCGGACGTAGCAGTCGTCGAGGCCGTTCTTGGCGCAGGTCTGCTTGCAGGCCTCGTCGATCTCGGCCACCGTGTACGGGATTTCGAAGTCGAGCATTTCCGCCGACTTGAACAGACGCTCGGTATGCGCCGTCAGCTCGTAGATCTCTCCACCGTACATCCGCTCGCCTTCGAACACGGCCGACGCATAGTGCAGGCCGTGGGTCAGTACGTGCACCTTCGCCTCGCGCCAGGGCGTAAACTGGCCATCGAACCAGATCCATCCGTCGCGATCATCGAAGGGAACGATACTCATCGGGCTTTCGCCTCCTTTCAGGGCAATTCCCTTACAGACCGCAAGAGACGCCGCGTCAAACATTTTGGACTGGGCCTATGAGCGCAGGGGCCGATCCGAGACTGATCCTGAGGGAGGACGAACTCGACGCAGGGGTCGAGCTGATGATGCTGGCGGAGAGCGCCTTGTGGGCCGGCGTTGACGCCGTGCTGGAGACTGATTCCTCAGGCTTGGGTCGTTCGCACTGGCGCGCCGCCTTCCTGTTGCGCCGCCGCCCGGGCCTGGGCGTGCAGGAACTCGCCCACCTCACCAGCCTGTCGAAACAGGCCGCCAGTCGCATCCTCGTCGACCTCGCGGCTCACGGCTTCGTCGAGAAGGCCGCCGGCGAACTGGACGGCCGGCGACGCAGCGCGACCCTCACGGCGGCCGGCGCCGCATTCGAAGGGCGGGTCAGCGAACGGCTGCGCGCGCAGCTCGCCCGCGCCTATCGGTCCGGCGGGCTGGACGGGGTGACCGCCGCGCGCCGCATCCTGGCCGCGCTCGCAGGCGCGCGCACCCGCAGCGCCGACCCCGAGAGGATCGCCTGATGTCGATGGCCGAACCCGCCCAAGGCGCCCGCCACCTGCTGGTGGTCGACGACGACGACCGCATCCGCGAATTGCTGAAGGAATATCTCACCCGTGCGGGCTTCAAGGTCACCGCCGCGCCTGGCGGCCCCCAGGCGCGCCGCCTGATGGAGACCCTCGAGTTCGACCTGGCCGTGCTCGACGTGATGATGCCCGGCGAGGACGGCTATTCCCTGACCCGCTGGGTGCGCGAGCGCGGCGGGCGCTCCGGCGGCACGCCAGTGCTGATGCTCACCGCCCGCGGCCTGGCGGAAGACCGTATCGAGGGCCTGCGGGTCGGCGCCGACGACTATCTGGCCAAGCCCTTCGAGCCGGAGGAACTGCTGCTGCGCATCGAGGCGATCCTGCGCCGCGCCCAGGGCCGCGCGCGCCCGGCCGGGACGCTGGCGCTGGGTCGCTGCAGCTTCGACCCCGACCGTGGGGAGCTGGTCTGCGACGGCTCGGCCGTGCGTATCACCGAGTCCGAGGTCGACCTGCTGCGCCGCCTCGCCCGCACCCCGCATCAGGCGGTCGAACGCGGCGACCTGGCGCATGACGCCGTCGACGCGTCCGGCCGCGCCGTCGACGTCCAGGTCACTCGCCTGCGCCGCAAGATCGAGGACGACCCGAAGGCGCCGCGTTACCTGCAGACGGTGCGCGGCGTCGGTTATCTACTGGCCCCCGACTGATGCGCCCGCGCCTCGCCTGGATCTACTTCACGCGCTGGATCAAGCGCCGGGTGCTGCCGAGCTCGCTGTTCGGCCGTTCGCTGCTGATCATCGTGCTGCCGGTGGCGCTGATGCAGATCGCCGTCACCTATGTGTTCTTCGACGCCCACTGGCAGACCGTCACCAGCCGTCTCTCCCAAGGCCTGGCCGGCGATATCGCCTGGGCGGTGGAGAGCTACCGGGACGACCCAGGGCCCGCGGCTTTCGCCAAGCTGTCCAGCCGCGCCGAGGAATCCATGGGCCTGTCGGTCGCGCTGCAGCCGGGGCGCAGCCTGCCCACCAACCGGCGGTCCTCGCTGTTCGCGCCTATCGACCGCTCGATCCAGAAGGCCTTGTCGGACCGGCTGGACGATCCCTTCTGGTTCGACACCACCCGCTATCCGGCCTACGTCGACATCCGCGTGAAAGTCGAAGGCGGGGTGCTGCGCATCCTCGCGCCCCGCGACCGCGCCTTCGCCACCAACGGCCACATCTTCGTCTTGTGGATGACCCTGGCGACCGTGCTGCTGACCGCCGTCGCCATCGCTTTCATCCGCAACCAGGTGCGCGCCATCGAGCGGCTGGCGGTGGCCGCCGACGCGTTCGGCAGGGGAGCCGACGCCGAGACCTTCAAACCGTCCGGCGCGCGCGAGGTGCGCCAGGCCGCCGCCGCCTTCCTGGCCATGCGCTCGCGAATCCAGCGCTACATCGAACAACGCACCGCCCTGCTGGCCTCGGTCAGCCACGACCTGCGCACGCCGCTCACCCGCCTGAAGCTGGAGCTCGCGCTGGCCGAGCCTTCCAAGCGCACCGCCGGCATGAAGCGCGACCTGGCCGAGATGGAACACATGATCGACGAGTACCTCGCCTTCGCACGCGGCGAGGGCGGCGAGGCGGTCGAGGTCGTCGCCTTGCGCGGCATGATGGAGGAAGTTGGCGAGGGGGCGGCCCGCGTCGGCGCCCAGGTCAGCATCGCCGCCGATCCCGCGCTCACCGCCAGCGTGAGGCCGCTGGCGCTGAAGCGGGCGCTGGCCAATCTGGTGATGAACGCCGCCTTGCACGGAGACCGCGTGGAGGTCTCCGCCCATGCCCGACCCCAGGGCGGCGTGGAAATCCTGGTCGACGACGACGGCCCCGGCATCCCCGAAGCGCAGCGCGAGGACGCCTTCAAGGCGTTCAATCGGCTGGACGATGCGCGCAATCAGAATGAAAAGGGCGTGGGCCTGGGCCTCGCCATCGCCCGCGACGTCGCCCGCGGCCATGGCGGCGACATCACCCTCGACCGATCCCCGTTGGGCGGCCTGCGCGCCGTGGTGCGGCTGCCGGGCTGAATGCCGCAGCAGCCTCGCTCTGGAAAAACCTTCAGCAATTTCTTGTATTTATGACCAATTCACGCAGTCTTGACGCACTGCACCCGCGTCTGTAGGTTCCGCGCGACTGAAAGCCCCGCTGCGGCGGTCACGTCGTGGTCGAAGAGGCCTCCCGACGCATGCCGACGCCGGACGAATCGAGAGACGAGGCCCTCAAGCGCCTCGACAAGCGATTGGGCGCGTTCGAGACCGGACGCGAGCGCAAGGCGAGCTTCACGGCTCAACGTGCGATGGGCCAGGGTTACCGCTTCCTCGCCGAAGTGGTGGGCGGGGTGTTCGGCGGCGCGGGCTTCGGCTGGCTATTCGATCATTTCGCCGGGACGACGCCGCTGGGCCTGGTGGCGGGACTGCTGCTGGGCACTGGATTTTCCATCTACGTGGCCGTCCAGGGCGCCGCGCGATGGTCGAAGACCGAGTCGGACAAGGCCGGGCCGTTGCCCAGCGTGCCCGACGATGACGACAACGATTGAGGCCGAACAACATGGCGCAGCCCGCCATCGACCCGATGCACCAATTCATGATCCACAAGCTCGTGGACATTCCGCCCGTCAACATCGGCGGGATGGCGCTGGACCTGTCGATCACCAATTCGGTGGCGACGATGATGACCGGCGCGCTGATCGTGATGGGCTTCCTGCTGCTCACCGCGCGCGGCCAGCTGGTGCCCAACCGCGCCCAGGCCGTGGCCGAGTCGCTGTACGGCGTCATCGACAACGTGCTGGTCGGCCCGATCATCGGACCCAAGGGCCGGCCCTACATTCCCTTCATCTTCAGCCTGTTCATGCTGATCATGACCTTCAACCTGATGGGCGTGATCCTGTCGGTCGGCAGCCTCGCCGGGTTCAACTGGACCTTCACCGTCACCGCGCAACTCGCCGTCACCGCGACACTGGCGCTGCTCACCTTCCTGTCCTGCCTGATCCTCGGCTTCGTGAAGAACGGCCCGGGCTTCGTGAAGCTGTTCGTGCCGTCAGGCATGCCGCTGCCGCTGCTGATCTTCATGGTGCCGATCGAGATGGTCTCGTACTTCGCACGGCCGCTGACGCTGGCCATGCGGTTGTTCGGCAACATGCTGGGCGGTCACGTGGTGATGAGCATCTTCGGCAGCTTCGTCGTGGCGCTCGGCATCGTCGGCCTGTCGGGGGGCATCGCCACCCTGGGCTTCGTCGGCTCGGCCCTGTCGCTGGGCATGATCGTCGCCCTCACCGGCCTGGAGCTGATCGTCGCCTTCCTTCAGGCGTTCGTGTTCGCCGCTCTGGCCACCGTCTACATCAACGAAGTCGTCAACTTCGGCCACGGCCACTGACGCCTTCATTCACCCCTGCACATTGCATCTCTAAAGAGGACTGAAATCATGGAAGTTGAAGCCGCCAAGTACATCGGCGCCGGCCTGGCTACGATGGGCATGATCGGCGCGGGCGCCGGTCTCGGCATCCTCTTCGGCAACTATCTGCAAGCCGCCATCCGCAACCCCGCGGCCGCCGCCAGCCAGCAGCCGATGCTGTTCCTCGGCATGGCGCTGACCGAGTCGATGGGCATCTTCGCCCTCGTGGTCGCGCTGCTGCTGCGCTTCGTCTAGGGCGCGTAAGAAGCCAAGCCGATGGCGACCGAAACCCACGAGGGCGCGGGCGCGCCGGGCCACGAAGGCGGCTCCGGCGGCCTTCCCCAGTTCGACCCGACCTGGTGGCCGGGACAGATCGTATGGCTGCTGATCATCTTCCTGGTGGTCCTGGCGTTCATGCGGCTGTTCGCGGTCCCGCGGCTTGGCGGCACCATCGCCCAGCGTGAGGACCGGATCAGCGGCGACGTGGCCGAGGCCCGCCGCCTGAAGTCCGAAGCCGAGACTCAAGCCCAGGAGGCCGCGACGCAGCGGGCCCAGGGCCGGGCCCAGGCTCAGAAGGTCGCCCAGGAGGCGCGCGCCCAGGCTCAGGCCGAAGTCGCCGCTGTCCTGGCCGCCGAGGAAGCCAAACTCGCCGAGACCACGGGGTCGGCCGAGGCCGGCATCGCGCTCGCGCGCGAGCAGGCGATGGTCAATGTGCGCGGCATCGCCACGGAGACTGCCGAGGCGATCATCGAGAAGCTGACCGGCCGCGCGGCGACCTCCGCCGAGATGGCCGCCGCCGACGCGGCGAGAGGGTAGGATGATCCAGGAACTGCTGACCGACTCCCACTTCTGGGTGGGCGTCGCCTTCGTGATCTTCCTAGGCGTGCTGGCGCGCGCCGGCGTCCACAAGCTGGCGTGGAACGCTTTGGGCGAGAGCGGCCGCAAGGTCCAGGCGCAGCTCGACGAAGCCGCCGCCCTGCGCACCGAGGCTCAGGCCCTGCTCGACCAGATCAAGACCCAGCGCGAAGAGGCCGGCCGTCAGGCCGAAGCAACCCTCATCGCCGCCAAGGAAGAAGCCGAGCGCCTCAAGGCGGAGGCCCAGGTGAAGCTCGCCGAGCAGATCCAGCGTCGCGGCCAGCTCGCCGAACGCCGCATAGCCACCGCCGAAGCTCAGGCCCAAGCTGACGTGAAGGCCGCCGCCGCCGAACTGGCGGCCGAGATCGCCGAGACGGTGCTGACGCGGCGCCTGGCCGAGGCCAAGACCGACCCGCTGGTGGACAGCGCGCTGGGCCAGCTCGGCGGACGCGCGTTCCCCTCACACTGAGGGCGCCCGCGCCGCACGCCGGCGCGTCTGAGGGAAATCCTAGGCTTGTTCCGCCCGGCGTAGTCGCCGGCGGCGGAAATAGCGCCGGCTGCGGACCACGAAACGCAAGCGACGGGGCAGAACCAGCCGCTCGATCCGCAGCGTCTGTTGCCAGGCCACAGGCAACACCTCCGGCTCGCGCCGCAGCAGCCGCCGAATCGGGAACACCATCTTCGGGTGGGCCCGCTGGAAGCGCACGAAGTGCCTGCGCGCCTTGAATGAATTGCGCAGAACCAGCATCAGGCCAACGACGATCACCGGCAGGCCGCCAGGACCCGGCAGCGGCGCGATGGCGACGCCGGCCATGATCACGAGCACGCCCAACAGGACCAGCAACGGGCGCAGAACACGGGCGACAAGCTCGCGAGCGACGTCATCGGAGGCATAGTTGCGCGCGCGCGGCATGGTGAGGGTTAGGGACACGGAAGGAACCTGATCTACGCGTCCGCGCCTCTGAGGGGGAGGTCAGGTCGCAACCGCGTGATGCTGATATGAGACCGGACCTGTGAATCGTAAAGACAACCGCGGGTTAATTTGTGCAGTTTGTCCTCTATTCGATCACCTGAGGCGCCGGCGCCACAGCTGTGGGCTCTGGGTGCCACGCCAGTCGTGGCTTGCGCGCGGCCAGGGTCTCGTCGAGCCTGCGCAGCGGAGCCAGGAACGGCGCCCCCTTGAAGCGATCCACATCGCCCGCCTTCGCCGCCTGAGCCAGCGCCAGCAGCGCTTCGCAGAACCGGTCGAGTTCGGCGCGTGACTCCGTCTCGGTCGGCTCGATCAGCATCGCGCCGTGCACCACCAGCGGGAAATACATGGTCATCGGGTGGAAGCCCTCGTCGATCATCGCCTTGGCGAAGTCGAGCGTGGTGATCCCCGTCCCCTCCAGCCAGGTGTCGTCGAACAGCGCCTCGTGCATGCAGGGCCCAACCGGGAACGCCGGCGTCATCGCGCCCTGCAGCCTGGCCTTGACGTAGTTGGCGTTCAGCACCGCGTCCTCGGCCACCTGGCGCAGGCCGTCGGCCCCGTGACTCAGCATGTAGGCGTAGGCCCGCACGAACATGCCCATCTGGCCATGGAACGCGCTCATCCGGCCAAAGGCGTCAGCCGCCTCGCCTCTCGCTTCCTCCTCAAGGCGCAGGCCCTCCGGCCCGTGCACGATCCAGGGGGCGGGCGCAAAGCGCGCCAGCGCCTCGGACAGCACCACCGGCCCGGCGCCCGGCCCACCGCCGCCGTGCGGCGTGGAGAAGGTCTTGTGCAGGTTGATATGCATGGCGTCGACGCCCAGGTCCCCCGGCCGCACCCGCCCTACAATCGCGTTGAAGTTGGCGCCGTCGCAGTAGAAATACGCCCCCGCCTCATGGGTCAGCCGGGCGATCTCGACGATGTCGCGCTCGAACAGGCCACAAGTGTTCGGGTTGGTCACCATGATCGCGGCCACGTCGGGGCCCAGCTTGGCGGCAAGGTCGGCAAGGTCGACGCGGCCATCCTCGGTCTGGCCGATCTCGGTGACCTGATAGCCGACAAAGGCCGCCGTCGCCGGGTTGGTGCCGTGCGCCGACGTGGGCGTCAGCACCCGCCTGCGGGCTGCGTCGCCGCGCGATTCGTGCGCCGCGCGGATCGCAAGCAGGCCGCAGAGCTCTCCGTGCGCGCCGGCCTTCGGGGACAGCGCCACCGCCGGCATGCCGGTCAGTGTCTTCAGCCAGTGGGCCAGCCGATCCATCAGCGCCAGTGCGCCCTGCACTGTCGACTGGGGTTGCAGCGGATGCAGATCAGCGAAACCGGCCAGCCTCGCCATCTTCTCGTTCAGGCGCGGATTGTGCTTCATGGTGCACGAGCCGAGCGGATAGAGCGCCAGGTCGATGGCGTGGTTCTTCTGGCTCAGCCGCACGTAGTGGCGCACGGCCTCCGGCTCCGACAGCCCCGCCAGCCCGATCGGCGCCGTGCGCACCAGATCTCCCAGGTCGGACGCGTCCAGCTCGGCGGGTTCCAGGTCCACGCCGGTCCGGTCGGGGCGGCCCACCTCGAACAGCAGGCCCTCGTCCTGCAGCAATCCACGCCCGCCGTTCAGCGAGGTGTGCGTATCCATCTCGACGGCCTCGGGCCGGGTCGGGCGTCCGACGTTGAGCATGGTCATGCCGCGATCCTCCGCTTCAGCGCGCCGGCCAGTTCGGCGATGTCTTCACTGGTGACCGTCTCGGTGACGGCGATCAGCAGCACGTCGTCCAGACCCGCCGTCGGGTCCAAACGCGCGAACGGCACGCCGGCGACGATCCCGTCCGCCAGCAACGACTCGACCAACACCTCGGCCGGCACAGGGGTGCGCACAGCCAGTTCGTTGAAGAACCGCGGGCTCAGCACCTCGACCCCCGGCACGGTCTCCAGCGCCGCCTTCAGTTCGCGCGCCAGGCTGTGGTTGATCTCGGCCAAGCCCCGCAGGCCCGCCTCGCCCAGCAGCGACATGTGGATCGAGAACGCCAGGGCGCAGAGGCCGGAGTTGGTGCAGATGTTCGACGTCGCCTTTTCGCGGCGGATGTGCTGCTCGCGCGTCGACAGCGTCAGCACGAAGCCGCGCCGCCCGTCGGCGTCCACCGTCTCGCCGCACAGCCGGCCCGGCATCTGCCGTACCAGAGCCTCGCGCGCCGCGAACAGGCCGACGTAGGGGCCGCCGAAATTCAGGCCCACCCCGATCGACTGGCCCTCGGCGACAGCGATATCCGCCCCCATCTCGCCCGGCGACTTCAGCAGGCCGAACGACACCGCCTCTGTCGTCACCACCACCAGCAGCGCGCCGGCCGCATGCGCGGCTTCGCCGATGGCGGTGACGTCGGTGGCGACCCCGAACACGTTGGGCGTCTGCACCACCACGCAGGCGGTGTCCGGACCGATCGCCGCGATCACGGCGGCCTCCGCGTCGATCGCCGCCGGCAGGCAGTTGATGTCCATGCCTTCGGCGTGGGCGATGGTCCGCGTGGTCGCCGCATAATGCGGATGCAGGCCGCCCGAAAGCACTGCGCCTTTTCGACGGGTCACCCGCTGGGCCATCATCACCGCTTCGGCGCAGGCCGTGGAGCCGTCGTACATCGAGGCGTTGGCGACCTGCAGGCCGGTGAGCACAGCCACCTGGGTCTGGAACTCGAACAGCACCTGTAGCGTGCCTTGGGCGATCTCCGGCTGGTACGGCGTATAGCTGGTCAGGAATTCAGAACGCTGGATCAGGTGGTCGACAGTGGCCGGCACGTGATGGCGATAGGCGCCGGCCCCGCAGAAGAACGGGCCTGCGCCGCCCGGGCGGTTCCGCGCCGCGAGCCGCGCCAGCTCCCGCTCGACCTCGATCTCGCCGGCGTGCAGCGGCAGATCGAACAGGTCAACGTGGCGGGCGGCCTGCGGCACGTCGGCGAACAGCTCGTCGATCGAGGCCGCACCGATCACGGCCAGCATCTCCGACCGGTCGGCGGGCGTCAGCGGCAGGTAGCGCATCTCAGAGCGTCCCCAGGTAGTCTTCGTAAGCCGCGCGATCCATCAGCGCCTCGAAGGCGGCGACATCGGCGATCTTCAGTTTGGCGAACCAGCCCTCGCCCTCCGGCGAGGCGTTGACCACGTCGGGCTGGCCGGTGAGTGCGGTGTTGGCTTCGGTCACCTCGCCGGCCAGCGGCGAGTAGACGTCGGACGCCGCCTTGACGCTCTCGACCACCGCCAGTCCGTCGCCGGGCGTGAGCTTGCGGCCGACCTCCGGCACCTCGACGAACACCACGTCGCCCAGTTGCTCGGCGGCGTAGGCGGTGATGCCGATGGTGGCGACGTCGCCGTCCAGGACGACCCACTCGTGATCCTTGGTGAAACGCATGGGGCAGATCTCCTTCAGACGGCGCGCACGTAGCGATGGGGGACGAAGGGCAGTTCCGTGACCTCGCAGGCCTGCGGCTTGCCCCTGACGATGACGTGCAAGGCGGTTCCGGGTTGCGACAGGGCGGGCGGAACGAAGCCCATGGCGATCGGTCGCCCGAGGCTCGGGCTGAAGCCGCCGGAGGTCACACGTCCGACGATAAGGCCGTCTGCGCCGGCGATCTCCGCGCCCTCGCGGGCCGGCGCGCCCACCACGCTCAGGCCGACACGGACGCGGGCCGGTCCCTCGGCCAGCTCGCGCGCGATCCGCACAGCACCACGCATCGCGCCCGCCTTCACCCGCTTGCGCGACACCGCGAAGCCGAGGTTCGCCTCGATCGGCGAGACGCTTTCGTCCAGGTCGTGGCCATACAGCGGCAGGCCCGCCTCGAGCCGGAGCGAATCGCGCGCACCTAGCCCGATCGGCCGCACGCGCGGGTCGGACAGCAGGATCTCCCAGAGCTGTTGGGTCGGGAAAGCCGCGCTGAGGATCTCGAAGCCGTCCTCGCCGGTGTAGCCCGAGCGCGACACCCAGGCCTCCTGATCGCCGGCCTCGATGCGGGCCAGGCTCATGAACGACATCGAAGCCGCCTGGGGGATCAGGCTGCCCACCACGGCCGCCGCCTCGGGTCCCTGCAGCGCCAGAAGGCCGCCGGTGTCGGCGCGGGTCAGAGTCGCTTGCCCCTGCACGGCGGCGGCGATTCGGGCGAAGTCGGCCTCCTTGGTTCCCGCATTGACTACCAGGTGCAGCACACCCTGCAGGCCCGCCTCGCGGGGCCGCCCGACCATCAGGTCATCGAGTACGCCGCCGTCCTCGCCCAGCAGCAGGGTGTAGCGGAGCCGGCCGGGCGCGAGGCCACGGATATCGCCGCTGATCAACGGCTCCAGCAGAGCGGCGATCGCCGCATGGTCAGCGTCAGGATCGCCGGTCGTCCTGCTCAATCGCAGGAACGCCGGCCCCATGTGCGAGACGTCGAACAGGCCAGCGTGCTCGCGGGTCCACAGGTGCTCCTTCAGCACCCTATCGGGATACTGGACCGGCATGGCGTAGCCGCCGAACTCCACCATCCGCGCGCCCAGCGCTTCGTGGGCCGCGGTCAACGGCGTGGATTTCAGATCGAGAAGGCTGGTCGGCGGCAAGGACGGACTCCGGCTGATGATTCCGACGCCCACGGGATCGCCCGCGCGCGCCTTGCCCCCGCTGTCCTTGAGCCTGAGAGATTTCAGGTCGGCCCTTGGTCTAAAGGCCGGCCCCCTGCTCCTTCGGCGAGCCGCACGTCGACGGCTGCTTTCCAGCGTTCATCAGCCCTGCGCGGTCCTTTTGCCTGAGCGTTTCCGGGGCGGTTGCGCCTTCGGCTCCGGAGGTGGTCCCCGGTATCTCCCGCGAGAGTCGAGGAGGAACCTCACGGATCGCCCCGGCGGAGTCAACGCGCCACGAGGGCACGCAGGGCGAAATGCAGCAGGCGCCTGCAAATCAGCCCTCGAGCCGCGGCGATCCCACCCGCCAGGAGGCCCAGGCGCCCACGACCGCCAGCGGCACGACGGCGGCGAAGATCCAGGGAGACGCCGCCAGCGCGCTCTCGGCGCTCAGTCCGTGGCGCATGCCCATCATGTTGGCGACAGCGCCTGCCAGTCCAGCGCCGGCGGCGTTGCCCAGCAGCCTCGCCGAAGGCACGCCCGCCGACGCCAGAGCCCGGTCGTCAGCCGGCGCGGCGGCGATGATCCTGCGATTGATGAAGGCGTATGAGATCCCGAACCCCGAGCCCATGAGCATCGCCGCGGCGGCGATCGCGGCCACCGGTCCGTGGGGCACCACCCACACGAACAGGGCGACAGCCGCCAGGATCATCAGCCCGCCGGCGCGGATCGCCGGCCCGTGCCAACGGTCGCGAAGTCCTGCAACGCCGAGACCTACGATGCTCCACGACAGCGAACCCAGCGCGGTCAGATATCCCGCCGCCAGCGGCCCCAGACCGTGCACCGCCTGAAGCGTGGCGGGGGCGTAGATGTAGAAGGCGATGGAACAGGCGCACTGGGCGACGAAGGCCAGATAGCCCGCCCCGACCGGGTGGCGGATATCTGAAGCGCTGCGCGGGAACAGGCCGCCAACCGCGGTGCGGCCCAAGCGGATCGCGACGATCAGCAGGCCCAGGCCCAGCGCGATCATCGCAAAGGTGGCCGCGACGCCGCCGGTCATGTCGGCCACGCCAATGCAGACCACGCCGCCGGCGATCAGCGCGAGCTGACCCCAGGCCAGGGGGCGCCGCTCCGGCCGGGGCGCGTCGTTCTTCAGCAGGAGTGCGGCGATCAGGATGAACACCAGCGCCTGGCCGCCGAACGACCAGAACGCGCCGCGCCAGAAACCCGCCTCCGCGAACAGGCCGCCCACCATCGGCCCGAGCAAGGTGGCGACACCCCATACCGTGGTCAGCGCTCCGAAAACCCGGGCCAGCAGCCTTGCCGGGAACAGCGAACCGATCGCCGCGTAGCAGAAACCCATCAGCCAGCCAGCGCCCAATCCCTGCACCAGCCGGCCCGCCAGGAAGGCGAACATGTCCGGGGAGGCCGCGCTGAGCGCGCAGCCGACCGCATAGACGCCGCCCGCGCCGCACATGGCGAGGCGCAGGCCAAGTCGCGTGGCGAGCTGGCCCGCCGTGGCTCCGGCGAGCAACGCGCCCATGACGTAGCCGGCGGTCGCCCAGCTGAAATAGGCGAACCCGCCCAGGTCGCGGCCCACCGAGGGCATCACGGTGACAGCCACCAGGGTGTCGGCGGCGTTCAGCCACACGCCCAGCAGGATCAGCGCGAAACGCGGCGCCAGCGACCCGGTGAGCACCTCGCGCCAACTGCCTGCTTCGTCCCGCGCCGATTCGCTCATTTCCAAGCTGTAGCCGAGCCGCCATCGGTTTGTCGCGCGGGCCCTAGCGCTCAGTCTTCGTCAGCCGCCACGCGCCCCAGACACCGACCAACGCGAACGGCAGGGCGCTGGCGAACACCCACACCGCCGAGGCCTCGGCGCCAGCACGGGTGAGGCCCGCTTCGCCGCCAAGAAGGTTGACCAGCGCGCCGGCCAGCACCGCTCCGGCCGCATTGCCGATCAGCCGCACGGTCGGAATGCCGGCGGACGCCACTTCGCGTTCCTCCGGCGGCGCGGCGCCCAGCACCTTCTGGCTCATGAAGGCGTAGGAGAGGCCTTGCGCGACCCCCAGCAGCACAGCGCCCGCCGCGCACGCGACAAGGTCGCCATAGCGCATGGCCCAAGCGAGCCAGGCGACGGCCACAGCCACCAGCGCGCCGCCCCAGCGGATCAGCATCCCGTGATGCTTCTCGTCCAGGTTCGAGACCACCAGCGCCGCCGCCGTCCAGCCGATCGCCTCCAGTCCGATCATGTAGCCGGCGCTGAGCGCGCCCAGGCCGTGCAGCGATTGCAGGAACGCGGGGCCGTAGACACTGAAGCCGATCGAGGCCGCTGCCTGCACGAAGAAGGCGAAGTAGCCCGCGCCCACCACCGTGCGCAGGTCCGAAGCGCTGCGGGGAAACAGGCTCGCCGGCGCATGCGCGCCCAGCATCAGCGCCCAGGCGAGCAGGCCCAGCCCGGCGACGACCAGGACGCACTGCGCCCACACCAAACCGACGACATCGGCCGCGCCGATCGCGCAGACGCCGGCCACCACCAGCGCCAGTTGCGGCACGGCGATCGGCGGAGCCTCGTTGCGCGCGCCCTCCCGGCGCAGCAGCCAGAGCGCAGCGCCGACGAACAGCACGGACTGCGCCGCGAACGCCCAGAAGGCGCCGCGCCAGAACCCCGCGTCGGCGAAGGCGCCGCCGATCAGCGGGCCCAGCAAGGTCGCCACGCCCCACACCCCCGACGTCGCGGCGAACACCCGCGCAAGATGGCGGGCCGGAAACAGCGCCCCGATCGCGGCGTAGCAAAAGCCCGCGATCCAGCCCGCGCCGATCCCCTGCACCAACCGCCCGCCCAGGAACCAGGCGATATCCGGCCCAATGGCGCTGGCCACGCAGCCCAGGCCGTAGGTCAGGCCGGCCAGGGTCATGCCGGCCTTCAACCCGATGCGCGCCGACAGCCGCCCGGCCGTCGCGCCGGCGACGATCGCGCCGACCATGTAGCCCGCGGTCGCCCAGCTGAAGAATTCGTAGCCGCCCAGCGCCTTGCCGACCGACGGCATGATCGTGGTGCTCATCAGGGCGTCGGCGGCGTTCAACCAGACGCCGGCGATGATCAGCGCGAATCGCGCCGCCAGCGGCCCGACCAACAGGTCGCGCCAACTCCCAGCCTCCCCCGGTGTGGTTTCGCCCACGCTCATGGGCAAGGTCTAGCCGAGCCTGCCCGTGCTTGTCGAAGCCTTGCGGCTACATCCGCTCCGGCGCGGAGAATCCCAGCAGGTCCAGCGCCTGTTCCAGTTGCCGCAGCATCGCCTGAGCCAGCGCCAACCTGGAGGCGCGCACGTCGGGCTCCGCGCCCATGATCGGGCAGGCGGCGTAGAAGCGCGAGAACGACTGGGCCAGCCGGTAGGCGTGCTCGGCCACGTGGTTCGGCGCCTTCTTGTCGTAGGCTTCGGCCACGGCGGCGTCGAAGGCGTCGAGGGTCAGGGCCAGCTCGCGTTCGGCCGGCTCGATGATGCGGATCGGCCCTGCGGCGACGCCCTCATCGGCCGCCCGGCGCAGCAGCGATTTCACCCGCACCGCCTGGTACAGCAGGTAAGGCCCGGTCTTGCCCTCGAAGCTGGTGAACCTGTCCAGGTCGAACACGTAGGAGGTGCCGCGGAAGTTCTGCAGGTCGGCGAACTTCAGCGCCGCGACGGCCACCTTGTGCGCGGTGTCCTCGAACGCCGCGGCGTCCAGTTCCGCGCCCAGACCAGCCTCATGCAACCGCTCGCGGGCCTTGGTCCTGGCCATTTCGATCAGGTCGTTGAGCTTCAGCACCCCGCCCTCGCGGGTCTTGAAGGGCTTCCCGTCGGCGCCGTTCATGGTGCCGAAGCCCACGTGCTCCAGCCCGCCCTCCTCGGCGAACCCGGCCATCACCGCGGCGCGGAACACCACCTCGAAGTGGTCGGCCTGGCGCTGGTCGACGCAATAGATCGCAAGGGCGGGATCGAAGCTGGTCTTCCGATCGAGGATCGTCGCCAGGTCGGTGGTGCCGTACATCGCCGAGCCCTCGGACGAGACCACCAGCAGCGGCGGCAGCTCGCGCTTGTCGCCTTCGCGCACCACCCGGATGATCCGCGCGCCCTGGTCGTCCACCAGCAGGCCCTTGGAGGCCAGGTCGTCGACCATCGGGTCGATCAGGTCCTCGACATCGCTCTCGCCCTTCCACAGGTCGAAGTCGACGCCGAGCGCGTGGAAGTCGCGCTCCAGCGCCACGCGGGTCACGTCATGGAAGTGCAGCCACAGCCGATGATAGCCAGGCGTGCGGGCCTGCAGCGCAGCGGTCAGGCGCCGCGCCCGTTCCCGGTACTCGATATCTTCTTTCGCGCGCCCCGCGGCGGCTGGGTAGAGCCGGTCGAGGTCGGCCAGATCCACTGCGCCCATGGCCGCGCGAACCGCCTCGTCGTCCACCGACTGGCCGGCGTTCAGCGCCTCGACCACCGCGGCGATCTGCGGCTGCTCGTCGGTGACCGCGCCGATCAGCAGCCCCATCTGGAAGCCCCAGTCGCCGAAGTGGGCGTCGCCGACCACGTTGTCGCCGCGGAACCGATAGATGCGCTTGATCGACTCCCCGATGATCGACGAACGCAGGTGGCCGACGTGCATCGGCTTGGCGACGTTCGGGCCGCCGTAGTCGACGATCACCCGCCGCACCGCCTCGACCGCTGAGGCGCCGGCCAGCGGCTCCGTGGCGATCTGCTGAGCGCGGGCCGACAGCGCGTCGTCGCTGACCTTCAGGTTGATGAACCCGGGTCCCGCGACCTCCACGGCCGCGATCCGCGCGTCACCTGCCAGCCGCTCGGCCACCTGGGTCGCCAGCTCTCGCGGATTGCGCCGCGCGGCCTTGGCCGCAGCCAGGGCGCCGTTCGACTGGAAGTCTGCGAGGTCAGGGCGGTCGGAGGCGGTGACGCGGCCGAGCTCTGGCGGCAGGCCTGCGTCGGCGAAGGCCTGGGCGACGACCTCCGAGAGGCCCCGTTTTAGATCGCTCATTGGCGCGCGGCGGCGTCCCCGGCGGCGGCTACCGCGCCGACGTTCACGCGGAAGCGCTTTCCCTCCCGGTTGAACGCCGCCATCTGCGGCGTCACGTCGAAGCCGATCAGCACTTCGAAGTTGGCCCCGCTGGTGGTCATGGCCGCACGCGGGATGATGATGTGGTTGATCTTGTCCGTGATGTAGACCCGGTCCTGGCCTTCCGGGAACGTCACCGGCAGGTCGAAGAACTGTTTGGTGATCACCGACTGGTTGCGCTGCGTCACCGCCACCCAGTAGCGGTAGGACTTCGTCCGGCCCTCGGCTTGCGGACCCTTGCCGAGCTCGAACAGCACCTGCATGGCCACGTCGATCGGCTCGGCGTCCTTGTACGAACACGTCGCCGAGATGCCCTGCACCTCGCCGGTGTAGCCGACGTTGGCCGAGGCCTCGCGGCCTTCCTTGAATTCGGTGTAGCGGGCGGCGTCGTACAGCACCTTCACGAACGGGCAAGGTCCGGCGTTGCGCAGTTGCGGCAGCGGCGCCTGGACGTCGCTCCACTCTTCCTTCTGCTTGCGCTTCTTGGCCGCGGCTTCTTCCTGTCGTTGGTCGTCGCCGCGGTCGCGTCCCTGGGCGAGCGCCAGATGCGGGACCGAAGTCGCCGCGACGGCCAGGGCGATGGCGGGAATCAGGAAGCGGCGCATGGGAGGCGTCCAGAGCTGGGGGAGCGGCGCACGACGCATGCGCGCCCACGGTTCGAGGCGTCTAGTAAAGCCAATCGATTGAGGCTGCAACGCGGCTGGCGGCGAAGCCCTTCGCCGACTAGTTTGCGCCGATGATCCCGTCCGCGCCGCCCCGTCGCCCCCTCAAGATCAGACTGGCCAGTCCGCGCGGATTCTGCGCCGGCGTCGACCGGGCGATCCAGATCGTCGAACGCGCCATCGAGAAGTACGGCGCGCCCGTCTACGTCCGCCACGAGATCGTCCACAATCGTCACGTGGTCGAGCGGTTGCGCGCGCTGGGCGCGGTGTTCGTCGAGGAGCTGGACGAATGCCCGCTCGACCGGCCGGTGGTGTTCTCCGCCCACGGCGTGCCCAAGTCGGTGCCGGCGCAGGCCCGCGACCGCAAGATGCTGTTCCTCGACGCCACCTGCCCTCTGGTCTCCAAGGTGCATGTGGAGGCCCAACGCCATCACGAGACGGGCCGCGAGATCCTGCTGATCGGCCACGCCGGCCACCCGGAGGTGGTGGGCACCATGGGCCAGCTCCCGGACGGCGCGGTGCAGCTCATCGAATCGGTCGCCGATGCGGCCGCCTACACGCCCCGCGACCCGGCCAATGTGGCCTTCGTCACCCAGACCACGCTTTCGGTCGACGACACCGCCGAGATCGTCGAGACCCTGCGCCGCCGCTTTCCGCAGATCGCCGCGCCCCACAAGGAAGACATCTGCTACGCCACCACCAACCGCCAGGAAGCGGTGAAGCGGGTGGCGCCGCATGTCGATGCGATGATCGTCGTCGGTGCGCCGGAATCGTCGAACTCCGTTCGCCTCGTCGAAGTG
>NZ_JAUYQL010000073.1 GCF_030697305.1 Phenylobacterium sp.
CGTTCCTGCCCGTCGCAGGAGATCAGCACCAGGCGGCGGGCGGGATCGAGCGCCAGGCTGATGATCACCGCGTTGGGCGGGCGCTGCTGCAGGCCCAGCGCCGTGCGAAGCAGCGACAAAACCACCACAATGCGCACGAACGAGGTGGTCATGATGACGATGGACGGCGCCAGCGACAACACCGTCATCAGCCCGATGAGCTGGACGACGCGCTCGGTCAAGCCGGCCCCGGTGCCGAGGTTGATGTTCAGCGCCTGGGCGGCGGCGGCCATCGGGAAGATCAGGCTGGCCAGCGTGGTGACGGCCGCCAGCATGGCGGCGCGCTTCCAGTCGGCGGCGGGCAGGGCGCGAATGGCGGCGAACAGTCCGCGCATCACTGGGGCTCCTTGGTCGCGCGGCGGCGCGATGCGGGCGGCGCTTCGGGCAGCAGCTGGCCCTCGCCCAGCAGCAGCAGCCGTTCCTGCCCGTCGCAGGAGATCAGCACCAGGCGGCGGGCGGGATCGAGCGCCAGGCTCTCCACCACCGTCAGCCGGCGTTTCTTGCGTTGCGGGATCAGGCGCGTGAGCGCATCGGGGCCGAACTTGCGCAAGGCCACGGCGGCCAGGCCCACAAGGCCAAGGGTCACGGCGAGCGCGAAGACCGCGCGGGCGAATTCGGCGAAATCCATGGCGTTCTGCTGCGTCGGACTGCGGCTGGCGCGCGGCGAAAATCACCGGCGTCTCAACGGTTTGCCGCAGGGGTCTTAAGGAGCGATTAACCCTGTTTCTTCACCATGAGGCGATGGACCTGGCAGGCATTCCCCTGTTCGCGATGCTGCGCAGCCGGCTGGGCTATCTGTCCGAGCGCGAGCGGGTGATCGCCGAGAACGTGTCGAACTCCGACACGCCTGGGTATCGTCCTCACGATCTGAAGCCCTTCAGCTTCGAGGCGCGGGTCACCGCCGCGATGAGCGCGGCGAGCGGCCAGGCCGTCACCCAGCCCGGCCACATGACATCGCCAAGCGTGCGGCGGCCGGGCGTGAAATCCACCCGCACGCACGACTCCGAAACCACGCTCGACGGAAACTCCGTGGTGCTGGAGGACGAGATGCTGAAGATGACCGACGCGCGGATGAACTACGACGCGGCGATCGGATTCTACCAGAAATCCATCAACATGCTGCGGCTGGCCACGCGTCCGCCGGGCCGCGGTTAGGGGCGCTAGGTGGCTGAGATCAAGCCGACGGCGGGCGCCACGCAATCCATCGCCACCTCCGCCTTGCGCGCCCAGCAGGCGCGGATGCGGATCATCGCCGAGAACCTGGCCAACGCGAACTCGACCTCGCGCACGCCGGGCGGCGACCCGTACCGGCGCCAGACCCCGGTGTTCGCACCCGTGAAGGTCGACGGCGGCACGGGCGTGAAGATGGTCCGCGTCGAACCCGACCGGAAGGACTTCCGCACCGAGTACGAGCCAGGTCACCCCTCCGCCGACGCCAAGGGCTATGTGAAGCTGCCTAACGTCGACAGCCTGATCGAGGCGATGGACATGAAGGCCGCGCAGCGGGCTTACGAGGCCAACCTCAACGTCATCGAGACGGCGCGCGCCATGGAGATGCGCACCCTCGACCTGTTGAAGAAGTAGGGGTTAAGCCGTGATCAGCCCCATCACCGTCGCCAAGGCCTACGCCGCCGTCCAGAACCAGGCCGCCGCCGCCGCGCCGCAGGCCGCTGTCGAGGAGAAGGGCGGGTTCGGCGACCTGCTGAAGTCGGCGATGACCGACGCGATGAAGTCGTCGAAGACCGCCGAGACCCAGATCGCCAAGCAGGTGCAGGGCAAGGCAGAGCTGATCGACGTGGTCACCGCCATCTCGGCCGCCGAAGCCAGCCTGGAGACGGTGATGGCGGTGCGCGACCAGGTCATCTCCGCCTACCAGGAAATCATGCGGATGCCGATCTGACGGCGGATCGGCGACGACGGCCCTGGCGGACCCGCCCGGCCTTCGTGCTAGGCTCGCTCGCATGGGGCCGACTCCGATCATCGATATTGTCGACGTCGAAAAGCGATACGGCGCGCACGCGGCCTTGGGCGGCGTCAGCCTGAGCATCGCAGCCGGCGAATTTGTCGCCCTGGTCGGCGCGTCGGGGTCGGGCAAGACCACCTTACTGAAGACCATCAACCGACTGGCGCCCGCCGATGCAGGCGTCGTGCGCGTGGCCGGCGAGGATGCGCGCACCGCCGCCCCGCATGAGCTGCGTCGCCGGATCGGCTATGTTTTCCAGGAAGTAGGCCTGTTTCCGCACATGACCGTCGCGGAGAACATCGCCATCACGCCGAAGCTGCTGGGTTGGGACAAGGCGCGGATCGATGCGCGGGTGACCGAGCTGCTGAGCCTCGTCGCCCTCCCGACCGAGACGGGCGCGCGGCTGCCGGCGGCGCTGTCCGGCGGCCAGCGCCAAAGGGTCGGCGTCGCCCGGGCTCTGGCGGCCGAATCCTCGATCATGCTGATGGACGAGCCGTTCGGCGCGCTCGACCCCCTGACCCGAGACGCGCTGGGAACCGACTACCGCGCCCTGCATGACCGGCTGTCGTTGACCACGGTGATGGTCACTCACGACATGGCTGAGGCGGTGCTGCTCGCCGATCGCATCGTGGTGCTGAAGGCCGGACGCATCGTCGCCGACGGCGCGGCGTCTCACCTGCTGGCGAACGCGGAGGATCCCGATGTGCGCCTGCTGCTCGACGCGCCGCGTCGCCAGGCCGAACGGTTAAGTGCGCGGCTGTCCGAGACGCCGGCATGAACGA
>NZ_JAUYQL010000132.1 GCF_030697305.1 Phenylobacterium sp.
GACACATATCGCTCCTATCGCTTCGGCTAAAATGGAGGCAGCGAGGGCGTCGGCATCTGCTCTGCCTCTGAGTGTGAGCGGTCCCGCAAGAAACTGGCGCACCAACCGCGCATCGCGCGCGTAGTGCCCGCGTGCGGCTAGTGGCAAACGTTGGACCTCGCTTGCCAAGAGCGCGAGTGGACAGCCGGAAGTGTAGTCATCCCGGTGTTCTGGCGACAGGTAGCTGTCAACGAACGCAATGAGCTGAGCCACCGGAGCCAGATCTTCCCAGCTTCGGCGCTTAGCACGAGCCTGTTCGAACATCCGGTCTATCGCAGCATCCACCATGGCGTCGCGCGATTGAAAATGGCCGTAAAACCCTCCGTGGGTCATGCCTACTCGCTTGGTGACGCCCCCCAGAGTGGCGGCCTGAACGCCCAGGGTTCGAATTGTACGAACGGCTTCCTCAAGCAGCTTTTCACGGGTGGTCGCTGCATGGCTGGCTTTGTATCTCATGGCTCACCAGGATTATATGTTGACTATCATCTTAAACGCTCGGTTGAAGCCTACGCTGCGGCTGCAAAGCCATTCCACCAACGGGGCAAGCTTCCACACGCCCGATAGCAATAGAATGATGGGTATAATCTAATTCCCTGCCAAGGAACTCGACTCGCGCAGAACACGAGCGGCGATGAGGTCGGCATCGTCGACCCCGGAGCAAACGCTACGCGCGCCGCAAAGGAACCACCGTCGAGGTCCGACTCCGGTGCCACGTGCAAAATCCAACCTGTCCGGCCGCTGAAAGCGGCAAGGCCTTCCGCCACCACGAATTTCTCCTAGCAACGCTGAGCCGACCGCAGATGTCCACGTTCTGCGAATCGATAGTGTATAGATATATCGAAGCGGTTAAGGCATGAGATCTTGACCGGTGGATAAGAGGTCTTGCCATGGAAATTCTCACTGAGGTTGCTATCGCCAAGGCGGTTTCGACGGCAACGAACAACAAGCGAATCGAATTGATGGACGCCCAGGAGCCGGGTTTGAGGCTGCGCGTGGGCCCTCGCAAAGCCAGTTGGTCAGTCCTGGTCACCGACCATATGGAAAAGCGACGGCGTATTCCGCTTGGCGCTTGGCCGGAAGTTGATCTCGCCCAAGCCAGGTGGACGGCGGCAGGCTACCGAAATCCAGACAGCGGCATGAGATCGGGGGAGATGCTGCTCACCGTCAGCGATCTGCTTGCGCGATACGAATGGATGAAACTGCGAGATCTGCGACGTGGATCGTCTGTGCATCGTTCGCTCACGCTTGGGCTACGGCCTTTGCTGACCCGGAGTTACCTGCGGATAACCCGTCGCGATATCAGCGAAGCCATCCAACTGGTGGCGGTGTCGGCGCCGATCCACGCCAATAGAATTCTGGCCTACACTAAGGCCATGTTCAGCTGGGCGGTGGCCCACGGCCTCCTTGAGGCGAACCCTGCCCAGAATGTGCCTAAACCGGTCCGCGAGCGGTCCAGGGATCGAACGCCCACCCTTCAGGAATTGGCGCTGATTTTCGACTGCGCGGAGTTCTTGGAATATCCGTTTTGCCACCTCATCCGTCTGATGATTCTCACCGCTTGCCGACGCGAGGAAGTGGGGGCGATGCGGGTGAGAGAACTCCATCTCCCTAAAGGAGCGAAGACGGGCGAGTGGATGATCCCGCCCGCGCGCACCAAAAACGGGCGAGCCCTGAAGATCCCTCTCAGCCCGCTCGCACGCCGATTGGTGGAGCAAGCTCTGGATGCGCGTCCCGACGCTAGCCCTTTCGTCTTCACCACGACCGGCGTGTCACCCGTTTCAGGCTGGTCCAAGGTCAAGAGAAGGCTTGATGATGCGATTACCGGCTGGGGCGGCGCGGAGCCGCTTGAGCCGTGGCGGTTTCATGATTTTCGTCGCTCATTCGCGACCATCGCCTGCGAAGTCCTGAATGTACGTCCAGAAGTGGCGGACCGATGCCTCAACCATGTTGGGGCGTCGACCACGTCGACCATCGCGCGGGTTTATGCGCGACATCAGTTTTTTCCTCAGCGCAAAATGGCCCTCGAGAAGTATGCCTCGCTGATTGAGGAGGCGCTCGACGATGCACCCTACTACGGGGGTTCTGCGATCGAGTGAGCCGTAACGCAACGAATCGGCTGCCTGCCGAGAACGCCGTCCGGCGCCCGCCATTCCGACATGTTACAAACGGCCAAAGTGCGTAACATTTGCTCCGTGAGCGGAGCATAACGCATGGTTTCCGTAGGTTCATCGATTCAGCCGTTTTCCGCGAAAAAGACGCCGAAAACACCCGCCAAGGCACTGGGATCGGGCTGGGTTCAAAATCTGTTACGGCCGCCGCGTAACGCGTAAGTACCTGATTCAATTGCCAAGTTACGCTGTCTTTGAGGCAGCTGCGACCGTCGGCTGGTGCGACTACAAACCCGTCGGGCTCAAAAAATTACAAGATAACCGACCTGCGTGATCCCAATCATCCCCGGCTTGGGGATGCAATGGTGCTTTCAAAACAATGATTTGCGCCGCATCGCGCGAGATGGGACCTGCTGATCGATTTTGATCGAAGGAATTCTGTTACGCGAGCAGAACCCAATCTGATCCCAATTCGCGATTGGACGACCACCAAATTGTTTGTGAAAACAATGGTGGGTGCAGTAGGATTCGAACCTACGACCCGCTGATTAAGAGTCAGCTGCTCTACCAACTGAGCTATGCACCCATTCTCGCTGCGTCGCCCCTGATCCAGGGCTGGCGGCGAGGGCGCGGAAAATACGCGAAAACGCGCCCATGGCAAGGCATGCGAATACGGAGGTTGAGATGGCGCGGCGCGACCTGACCGGGGCGGTCGATTTCGCCTATCTGGAAAGCTTTGCGGCGGGTGATGCGCAGGTGGTCGATGAGGTGCTGGCGCTGTTCCGTGAACAGGCCGCGATCTGGTCGTCGATGCTGAATCCGGCGTCGGAGGGCTGGCGCGACGCGGTGCACACCGTGAAGGGCGCGGCCCGTGGGGTCGGGGCCTTCGCGCT
The DNA here is from genome assembly GCF_030697305.1 of Phenylobacterium sp. Classification (GTDB taxonomy): domain Bacteria; phylum Pseudomonadota; class Alphaproteobacteria; order Caulobacterales; family Caulobacteraceae; genus Phenylobacterium. The sequence continues at coordinate 3,041 of NZ_JAUYQL010000132.1, forward strand.
GGGCGACGCCTGCGAGGCGGCCGAGGTCGAGGGCTCGGGGAAGCTGGGCGGCGTGCACGACGCGCTGGATGCGGCGCTGGCCGACGTGGCCGCCTACGCCCACGAGCGCGCGTTGCAGTCGCTGAAGACCCCGCGCTGAGCCCTAGATGCCCGCGCCGTTGTCGATGGCCATCAGCGCGGCTTCGTGCGCTTCGGCCTCGGCGGTGATCCAGTTCACGAACGCCTTGACCTGCGGCAGCCGGCCCTTGGGCTTGGGGTGGACGAGGTAGTAGGCGAAGTCGACCGCGGTGGCGATCTGCAGCGGTGCTATCAGCCGGCCGGCCTCGAGATCGGCCTGGGCCAGCGTCCGCTTGGCCAGCGCGACGCCCCGTCCGTTCAGCGCCGCCTCGATCACCAGGCTGGACTGGTTGAAGCGGGGCCCGCGCGCGCCGTCCACACCACGCACGCCGCGCGCCGCCAGCCACATCGCCCAGTCGGGGCACGAATCGTCCGGCTCCGGCGAGCCGTCGTGCAGCAGGATGTGGTTCATCAGGTCTTTGGGCTCGGCCAGCGGCTGGGCGGCCAGGAGCTCTGGGCTGATCACCGGCAGCACGGTCTCGCTCATCAGCCGGCGCACCTCGAGCCCCGGATAGCGTCCGCCGCCGTAGCGGATCGCCACGTCGACTTCCCCTGTGGTGAGGTCCACGAGCTCCAGGCCGGCGGACAGCCAGACGTCGACTTGCGGAAACGCCTGTTCGAATTTCCCCAGCCTCGGCACCAGCCACTTGGCGGCGAACGACGGCGCGGCGGTCAGCGTCAGCCGGCGGCCGTCGACGGCGGCGGTGAGCAGGGAGGCGGCCTCGGCCAGCCGATCGAACGCCTCGCGCAGGGCGGGCAGGGCGGTCTGCGCTGCGTCAGTCAGCAGCAGGCCTTTGGGCGTGCGCTTGAACAGCGAGGCGCCCACATAGTCCTCAAGGTTTTGAATCTGTTGGCTCACGGCGCCAGGCGTCACCGACAGCTCATCGGCCGCGCGACTGAAGTTCAGGTGCCGGGCCGCGGCTTCGAAGGCCCGGAGTGCGTTGAGCGGGGGCAGACGGCGGCGCTCGGCGTTGCGTTCCATGAGTTTTGCTGACAGCCCCGCTAGAAGTCTTGCGCTTGCGAAGTGGGCCGCCCCGCACCAATTTGCAAGCGTCCGGCGGTGTATCGGCCCTTTTCATCGTCGGGTATATGACGGGGCGGGCGAAAGCCCGTCCCGTCTCGTTTCGGGGGGGCGATTCCTCTGATACGATCACGATGGGGTTTAGAGAAGCTAACATGGTGGCTCACAGGGACAAGGCTGCGAAGGGCGCAAGGCGGCTCGTCGTGCTGGGCGAGCGCCGCGGGCGTGCGCCTGGTCGCGTGTGGCTGGTCGGCGCCGGTCCGGGCGATCCGGAATTGCTGACGATCAAGGCTCTGAGAGTGCTGCAAGGCGCCGACGTCGTGGTGCATGACGGCCTGGTGCCGGCCGAGATCCTGGATCTGGCGCCGCCCGCCGCGCGCCGCATCTCGGTCGCCAAGCGCAAGTCGCGACACTCCTACGCCCAGGACGAGATCAACCGCATGCTGGTGGCCTTCGCGCGCGACGGGCTGGAGGTCGTGCGCCTGAAGGGCGGCGACCCGTTTATCTTCGGACGGGGCGGCGAGGAGCTGGAAGCCTGCCGTGCGGCCGGCGTCGAGTGCGGCGTGGTGCCGGGCGTCACCGCGGCCTTGGCGGCCGGCGCCGCGGCTGGCGCGCCGCTCACCCATCGCGGAGCCGCCCAGGCGGTCACCTTCGTCACGGGCCACGCGGCGACGGGCGAGGCTCCCGATCTCGACTGGCCGAGCTTGGCCCGCGCCAACCAGACGGTGGTGATCTACATGGGTCTGAGCACATCGGGCCTGATCGCCGAGCGGCTGATCGCCGCCGGCCGGGCCGACGCGACGCCGGCGCTGATCGTGGTCGACGCCTCGCGCGCCAACGAACAGCGGATCATCACGACCCTGGGAGGCCTGGCTCAGGCCGCTGAGGGCCTGGACGGCCCGGCGCTGCTGCTGCTGGGCGAGGCGATGGCGCTGGCCCAGGTCGACGCCGCCGGTCTGGCCGGGTATGAGGGCGCCGAACTGGAGGCCAAGGCATGAAGGCGCTGACCGCCAACCGACTGACCGACGGCGAGGTCGTCTTCTGGAATCAAGGCCGCTGGGTCGAACGCTTCGCCGACGCGGAGTTGTTCGCCGAGGCAGGCCCCGGCGAGACCGCCGAGGGGCACGCCAAGGCCCAGCCGACGGTGGTCATCGAGCCCTACCTCATCGACCTTATCGAGGCCGGCGAGCTGTGGGCGCCGCTGTCCTACCGCGAGCGCCTGCGCGCGCTCGGACCGACCAATCGACTGGACCACGGCAAGCAGGTCGAAGGCGGCGATGTCGTCGAGGCCCTGCAGCACGCGTCGGGCGCCGCGCGCTCGACCGGCCGGGTCAATCTGATCAAGCGTAAGTAAGGTCGCCATGTACGTCTACGACACCCTCGACAAGGAATTCCTGGCTGACCGCGCGAGCGAGTTCCGCGAGCAAGTCGGTCGTCGCCTGAGCGGTGAGATCACCGAGGACCAGTTCAAGGCGATCCGCCTGATGAATGGCCTCTATCTGCAGCTCCACGCCTACATGCTGCGGGTGGCCATTCCCTATGGCGCGCTGGATGCACGCCAGATGCGCAAGCTCGCTGAGATCGCGCGCACCTACGACAAAGGCTACGGCCACTTCACCACGCGCACCAACCTGCAGTTCCACTGGATCAAGCTGGCCGACGCGCCGGACATCCTGGACGAGCTAGCGTCGGTGGACATGCACGCCATCCAGACCAGCGGCAACTGCATCCGCAACGTCACCGCCGACCCGTTCGCGGGCGCCACGGCGGAAGAGGTCGACGACCCACGCGTGTGGGCCGAGGCCATGCGCCAGTGGTCCAGCCTGCACCCGGAATTTTCGTTCCTGCCGCGCAAGTTCAAGATCGCGGTGACCGCATCGCCCAAGGACCGGACGGCGGCCAAGGTCCATGACATCGGCCTGGTGATGAAGCGCGCCCGCGACGGGACTCTGGGCTTCGAGGTGATCGTCGGCGGCGGCATGGGGCGCACGCCCTACGTGGGCTCGACGATCCGCGAGTTCCTGCCGGCCGCGCGGCTGGTCTCCTATCTGGAGGCGGTGCTGCGGGTCTACAATCGCCACGGACGGCGCGACAACATCTACAAGGCGCGGATTAAGATCCTGGTCGCCGCGCTCGGCGCCGAGGAATTCGGCCGCCAGGTCGAAGCCGAATGGGCGCAGATCGGCCCTGAGTCCGATCTGCCGGACACCGAGCTCGCGCGCATCCGCTCGGCGTTCGCGCCTACCGCTTTCGAAACCCTGCCGGCCCGCTCCGAGGCCTTCGAGGCCGCAAAGGCCGCCGACAAGGCGCTGGCCCGCTTCGCCCGCAACAATGTCAAGCCGCACAAGAAGCCAGGCTATGCGATCGTCGAGGTCTCGCTGAAGGCGATCGGCGAGACGCCCGGCGACGCCTCGGCCGACCAGATGGACGTGATCGCCGACCTGGCCGAGCGCTACGGCCAGAACGACATCCGCGTGACCCACGAGCAGAACCTGGTGCTGCCGCACGTCAAGCTCGACGACGTTCCGGCGGTGCACGCCGCCCTGGCTGCGGCCGGGATTGCGAGCGCGAACATCAACCTGATCACCGACATCATCGCCTGCCCGGGGCTGGACTACTGCGCGCTCGCCAACGCGCGCGCCATCCCCATCGCCCAGGACATCGCCGAGCACTTCCGCGACCAGGACCGGGCTGAGGATGTGGGCGAGCTGAAGATCAAGATCTCGGGCTGCATCAACGCCTGCGGCCACCATCATGTCGGCCACATCGGCATTCTGGGCGTCGATAAGAAGGGCGAGGAGTTCTACCAGCTCAGCCTGGGCGGATCGGGCGCGGAGGACGCGGCGGTCGGCCAGATCCTCGGCCCGGCATTGCCCGCCCATCGGGTGGCCGAGGCCGTGGACACCCTGGTCGAGGTCTATCTGCGTGAACGCAGCGCCGGCGAGCGGTTCCTGGACACCTTCCGCCGCACTGGGGCCGCGCCGTTCAAGGAGGCCGTCTATGCCGGCGCTCATTAGGTTCGAGGGCGGTCGCATGACCGCCGTCGACGACCCATTCACCGAGATCGCCGACGATGAGGGCATGGCTCCTGGCGACGTGATCATCTCGCTGACCCGCTTCCAGGCGGAAGGCGAACGGCTTCTGGCCGAGGGCCGCTCCGTCGGCGTGCGGCTGGAGCCGGCCGAGGAGGTCGAGGCGCTGGCCTACGATCTGCCGCGCATCGCGCTGGTCGCGCTGGCCTTTCCGAAGTACCGCGACGGGCGGGCCTACACCTCAGCGCGGCTGCTGCGCGAGCGCTGCGGCTACAAGGGCGAGGTGAGGGCGGTCGGCGAGGTGCTGCGCGAACAGGCCCAGTTCATGGTCCGCTGCGGCGTTGACGCCTTCGCGCCGGCCGACGGCTCCAGCGCCGAGGAATGGGAACAGGCGTCGCGTCGGTTCCGACACGTCTATCAACGCGCTTCGGACGGTCGAGCGCCTGCTTTCGCGGAGCGCGGAGAGTGAGCATGGCTTACGACAACATCGAAAGCTCGCAGTCGCTGGCGGCGCGTCTGGACGCCGAACTGCGCCGCGCGCACCCCTCGAGCGTGCTGGCCGCCGCGGTCGACACCTTCGGCGACCGGCTGGCCCTGGTCTCGTCCTTCGGGGCGGAGTCGGCGGTGCTCCTGCATCTGGCCGCGCAGATCAAGCCGGATATCCCGGTGCTGTTTCTCGACACTGGCATGCTGTTCGGCCAGACCCTGGACTACCGCAAGACGTTGGCCGCGCGGCTCGGCCTCACCGACGTGCGTGACCTGCGTCCGCACTATCAGGATCTGGCGGTGGTCGACCCCAGGGCCAACCTCTGGCAGACCGACACCGACGCCTGCTGCGCGTTGCGCAAGGTCGTTCCGCTGGACGACGCCCTGGGCGGGTTCGACGCCTGGGTGACCGGACGCAAGCGCTTCCACGGCGGCGACCGCATGTCGCTGCCGGTGGTCGAGCACCAAGGCTCGCAGCTGAAGTTCAACCCGCTGGCCAACTGGGCCAAGGACGAACTCGACGCCTATGTCGCGACCCATGACCTGCCGGCCCATCCGCTGGTCGCCCAAGGCTTCGCCTCGATCGGCTGCTGGCCGTGCACGCAACCCGTCGACGAAGGCGAAGATGTCCGCGCTGGCCGTTGGAAGGGCTCGCAGAAGTCTGAGTGCGGCATCCATCTCGCCCGCGCGCCCGGCGCCATCGTCGATGTCGGCGGCGACATCTAGTTCCCAGCCTTCCTGGACCCCTCATGACCGAAGTCACTGCCGCCAAGCCGGCCGCCAAGGCCGGCGGCGCCTTCCTCACCGAACGCGTCACCTGGGTCCAGCACTGGACCGACAGCCTGTTCTCGTTCCGCACCACGCGCGATGCGTCGCTGCGCTTCGAGAGCGGCCAGTTCGTGATGGTCGGCCTGATGACCGAAGAGGGGCGCCCGCTGGTGCGCGCATATTCCATCGCGAGCCCGTCGTGGGCCGAATATCTCGAGTTCTACTCGATCAAGGTGGCGGACGGTCCGCTGACCTCGCGCCTGCAGAAGATCCAGGTCGGCGACGAGCTGCTGGTCGGCAGGAAGCCCACCGGAACCCTGGTGTTGGACGGCCTGAAGCCCGGCAAGCGGCTGTACATGCTCGGAACCGGCACCGGGCTCGCGCCCTGGCTGGCCCTGGCGCGCGACCCTGAGGTCTATGAGCGCTTCGACGAGGTGATCGTCACCCACACGGTGCGTCAGGTCGCCGACCTCAACTATCGCCAGATGCTGGAGCAGGACCTGGCGAACGATCCGGACCTGGGCGAGCTGATCGGGCCCAAGCTGCGCTACTACCCGACCGTGACGCGCGAGCCTTTCAAGACCCAGGGCCGCATCACCGACCTGATCACCTCGGGCAAGCTGTTCACCGATCTTGGCGTGCCGCCGTTCGACCCGGCGGTCGACCGGTTCATGATGTGCGGCGGCCCTTCGGTCCTGGCGGACCTGAAGCAGATCATGCTGGATCGCGGCTATGTTGAAGGCTCGATCGCCAAGCCGGGCGACTTCGTGCTGGAACGCGCCTTCGTCGAGACCTGAGGCGGTCTGACCCACCCACCGTCCGGACGTGCGATGTCACCGATCGAAGAGCACAATCGCGCGGTGCATCTGCCGCTCGAGAAAATCCATCTCGGCAGCGTCGAGTCCCACGCGCGCGCGCTGGCCAAGGCGGTCACCTGGCGCATGGTCGGAACCGCCGACACCTTCCTGTGGAGCTGGCTGATCACCGGCGACCCAAAGGGCGCCGGAGCCATCGCCGGCCTTGAGACCTTGACCAAGATCGGGCTGTTCTACCTGCACGAACGCGCCTGGCGGCTGATCCGCTGGTCGCCGAACGCGCGTCTGCGCTCACTTCTAAAGGCCTTCAGCTGGCGCGTGGTGGGTAGCCTCGACACCTTCGGCCTGAGCTTCCTGGTCACTGGCAGCCTGAAGCACGCCTCAGCGATCGCCGTAGCCGAGGTCATCACAAAGATCGCGCTGTATTACCTGCATGAACGCGCTTGGCGTCGTATCGCGTGGGGAAGGCTGGAAGCGCCCGCCGAAACGCCGGCCTGATGCGGCCGCCTATTTAGGCGGGCAGCCCTTGAATTCACCGACCTTGACGGCCGAGAGCTTGGAGAGGTTCAGCGGCATCATCGATTTCATCGAGCCGGAGCCCGCGCCGGTAAACAGGTCGATGCGTTCGCCCTTGATCGCGCCGCCGACGTCGGAGGCGTACCAGTAGCCGTCGTGGACGCCGCCATCGGGCATCGGCAGGCCGACGGTCTCCTTGATGAACAGCACGGTCCGGCGGGGGATCAGGTTCCTGTCGATGGCCGCGGTGCGCATCGCCACGACCTTGCAGCCCAGCGAATCCAGCGCGCCGACGCCACGCGCGCCGGCGTGGTAGAGCGTCGCCTTCAGCCGATAGCCGGGGCTGCCGGGCAGCGAGCCGGTGACCACCGACATGATCAGATCACCGATTGGATCGGTGGACGCAGCTTGTGCGTTTGATGTGGCGGCGATCAGGGAGATTGCGGCCAGAGCGGCGAGGCGGCGTCGCATGGACGGCGTCTCCTTCGTCGTTGAACTGGTAGCTTGACCGACTCCTAGCCGGACTCAGCGCAGGCGACAACCCCCGGCGTTGTCGCAGCGACTTGCGCGCGCACTGCGAACCGCCACACAACAGCTAGGGCCGGGAACGCGGTCTATACCACCACCCCTAGAAGAGGGCGCGCCATGAAGGTCTATGGCGACTCGATCTCCGGCAACTGCTTGAAGGTCAAATGGACGGCCGACCGGCTGGGAATTCCCTACGACTGGATCGAGGTGGATTTCCAGAAAGGGACCACGCGGACGCCAGAATATCTGGCGCTCAATCCTGCAGGACAGGTCCCGCTGGTGATCCTCGACGACGGTCGGCCACTGGCGCAGTCGAACGCCATCATCCTGCATCTGGCGGAAGGTTCTGACCTGATCCCCGCAGACGCCTACGATCGGGCGAAGATGTTCGAATGGCTGTTCTGGGAGCAGTACAGCCACGAGCCCTACGTCGCCGTCGCGCGCTTCCAGGTGCGATACCTGGGCCGCGCGGTGAGCGAGCTGGAGCCGCGGATCGTCGAGCGCGGGCGCGCCGCGCTGGCCCGGCTGGAGCTGGCCGCGACCGCATCGCCGTTCCTGGTCGGCGCGGCTGTCACCCTGGCTGATGTCTCCCTGGTGGCCTACACCCGCTGGGCCGATCATGGCGGCTTCGAGCTCACCGACTATCCGGCGGTGCAGGGCTGGATCGGGCGGGTGGAACAGGCGATGGGGATCGAATGACCAGGGCCGCCCGCCATCACGTCCCGCGCACCGCGGCCGCGATCCTGGCGATCGTGCTGGCGACGGCTGCGCCCGACGCGGCGCTGGCCTGGGGCGCCACCGGTCATCGCATCGTCGGCGAGGAGGCGATCGCCGCCTTACCGCGCGACCTGCCGGCCTTCCTGCGCAATCCCCGCGCCGCGGCCGACGTGGGCGAACTGGCGCGCGAGCCCGACCGCTCCAAAGGCGCAGGCAAGACCCACGACTCGAACCTCGACCCGGCCCACTACATCGACCTTGACGACGCCGGGAAGGCGTTCGGCGGTCCGAGCCTGCGGGCCTTGCCGCCGACTCGCGCGGAATATGAGGCGGCGCTGCAGGCCGTCGGCCAGGATAGCTGGAAGGCGGGCTACCTTCCGTACTCGATCGTCGAGCAACATCAACAGCTTGTGGTAGATTTCGCATACTGGCGGGTGCTCGACGCGGCTGAGCGCAACCACGCCTGGCGTGGCCACCAGGCCTGGTTCCGCGACGACCGGCGTCGTCGCGAGGCGCTGATCTTCGAGACGCTGGGCCAGCTGGCGCACTTCGTCGGCGACGGGGCGCAGCCCCTGCACGCGACGCTGCACTACAACGGCTGGGGCGACTTCCCGAACCCCAAGGGCTTCACCACCGCCAAGGTCCATAGCCCGGTGGAGGGCGCGTTCGTGCGCGCCTCTGTGCGTTCGGCCGAGGTGCGGGCGCGCATGGCGCCATATCGCCCCTGCGCCTGCGCGATCGATGAACGAACCCGCAACTACCTCGCCGCCACCCACGCGCTGGTGGAGCCCTTCTACTCGTTGGAGAAGCAGGGCGGGTTCCAACGCGGCGATCCCCGCGGCGCGGCGTTCGTGACGCGCGAGCTGGCGCGCGGCGCTTCGGAACTTCGCGACATGGTCGCCGACGCCTGGCGGGCCAGCGCTACGGCCAAGGTGGGCTGGCCGGCGGTCGCGGTGGCCGACGTGGTGAACGGCAAGACCGATCCCTATACCTCGCTCTACGGCCTCGATTGATGGCGGGCGTCCCCCAATTCGGCGACCTGCGGGCCGAGCTGGCCTACAGGGACCGGCCGGCGGCCTTTGGCCTGTGCGAACGGGAAGGGCGGATCGCGCTGGTGATCGTCGACAAGCCTGGATTTGCGCCGTGGCTCGACCTGCCAGGGGGCGCGATAGATCCCGGCGAGTCAGCGGCCCAGGCCGTCGTGCGCGAGTTCGGTGAGGAGACCGGTCTGCGCATCAGCGCCGGCGAGGCCTTCGCCCACGCCGACCAGTTCTTCGTCAACACCGACGGCGAGGCGTTCAACAATCGGGCGACTTTCATGTCGGTGTCCTGGCTGGGCGAGGCGCCGGCGCTGAAGATCGAAGACGACCACACCCTGGTCTGGATCGACCCACACGAGGCCATTGAGCGTCTGCGCCACGACGCTCACGCCTGGGCGGTGTCCGCCTGGCTGCGGCGGGTCGTTGCGCCGGGACGGGCGAGCCGCTAGTCGGGGCGCGAAACTCCCGGAGCCCCACGATGCCGCAAGCCCAGATTATCGACGGCCGGGTGTTCGCCGAGCACCTGCGTGGCGTCGTCGCCGCCGAGGTGGCCGACCTGCGCGCGAAACACGGGCTGCAGCCGGGCCTGGCGGTGGTGCTGGTCGGCGCCGACGCCGCCAGCGAGATCTATGTGCGGTCCAAGGGCGAGCACTCTGTCGCCGTGGGCATGCATTCGGTGACCCACAAGCTGGCGGCCGACACCCCGCAGGCCGAGCTGCTGGCGTTGATCGCCGCGCTGAACGCCGACCCGCTGATCCACGGCATCCTCGTCCAACTTCCGCTGCCCAAGGGCCTGGACGAACGCGCTGTGCTGGCGGCGATCGATCCTGAGAAGGACGTGGACGGCCTGCACGTGGTCAACGCCGGACGTCTGGCCAGCGGGTTGCCGGCGCTGACGCCCTGCACGCCATTGGGCTGCATGATCATGTTGCGCGAGACCCTGGGCGACCTGACAGGCAAACGCGCGGTGGTGGTCGGCCGCTCGGTGCTGGTCGGCCGGCCGATCGCCCAGCTGCTGCTGCAGGCGGACTGCACCGTGACCATCGCCCACTCGCGCACTCAGGACCTGCCGGCGGTGTGCCGCGAGGCCGATATCCTGGTGGCCGCCGTCGGGCGTCCTCAGATGATCCGCGCCGACTGGGTGAAGCCTGGCGCGGCGGTCATCGACGTCGGCATCAACCGCGTGCCTTCGCGCGATCCGGAGAAGGCCTCCGCCGGCAAGACCCGGGTGGTCGGCGACGTGGCGTTCAAGGAAGTCAGTCAGGTGGCCGGCTGGATCACCCCGGTGCCGGGCGGCGTGGGCCTGATGACCGTGGCCTGTCTGCTGAAGAACACGGTCACCGCAGCCAGGCGCATCAACGGTCTGACGGCGGCCTAGGCTGAAGCGCCCAGGCGGTTGCTGAAGTCGATCAACTGACCGAGCACCGTGCGCACCGCTTCGTCGAACGCCGCGACGATCGCGCCGACGCGGTTGTCGCTTGCGCGAATACGAGCCTCCAGCACCTGCTCACCGACCTGGATCTGGTCAGCGCTGCGCACCAGGCTGACGCGAACGCGCACGATGACGCTGGGCGCCGCCTGCGGGCCCTGGTCGTAGTTGGCGTAGAAGTCACGCACATCCAGGCGCAGGGCATATTGGGTGCGCGCCGGCTCGCCGCGCGCCACCAGCCGGGCCGGGCCGGGGTTCGCGTCGAACGCCCGCATCAGCGCTTCGTCGAACAGCACCACCGCCGGCGACACCCAGCGAGCGTCCGCGATATAGGCGGCCTGGCCGCCGGTGAGCGTCAGAATCCTGTCGCCGGAAGCCGCGCGTTGAAACGACGAAGGGGTGCGGAACAGCGCCACGCCGGCGACGGGCGGCGCGGCCGGCAAGCCGGTGGCGGCGGCCGCGCCCTCGAAGCGATAGAGCTGGGACGGCTTGGTCTTGGGCAGCAGCGATATGCAGCCCGCCAGGCTCGCGGCGCAGACGATCAGGACGGCGGCCCGCAGCAGGTCTCTGGGCGCGATCATGGCTTCACCTTCATTTCCTGGGCGGCCGGTTTGCCGATGACCCCCTGCGGGCTCGACTGCAGGTCGTTGACCAGTCGCTCGAGCGATTCCGCGGATTGCTGCAATTGGACGGCGGCGGCGCTGATCTGCGGCAGGCCAGTGGTGGCGAACTCGCTGGCGGGCGCGTCGAGCTTCGACAGGATCGCCTTGGCTTCGCCAGCGGCTTCCTTGGCCTCCTCGGCGGCGTCGGCCATGGCCTTGAGCCCGCGCCGCCCATCGGTGTCCACGAGGTTGCGCCCGCTCGCGGCCAGTTTGTCGATCTCGCCGGCCGCGTGGTTGATGTTGGCCAGGGCCGATTGCGCGTCGGCGATCATCGATTTGCGCGCCTTCAGTTCGGCGGTCACCGTCTGGGCGTCGGTCAGCGCAGTCGAGAAGGTCTTGATGTTCTGGTCGGACAGCACGCGGTTCACCCGGTCGAGCGCCTCGATGGTGCGGGTCAGCACCGTGCCGCCGCCCTCAAGAAGATCGGCGAGCGCGCTGCGCTGACTGCGGATGATCGGGATCTGATCACGGGGCACGGTCGCCTTGAGCAGAGGCTTGGTCGCTGAACCTGCGGTGATCTGCACGTAGTTCACGCCAGTGATGCCCTGCGGCTCGAGAGTCGCGAAGGAATCCACCCGGATGGGCACGTCGGATGTGACCCGCGTGCGCGCGATCACCCGACTCGGGTTCGTGCGATCGAGGGCGATCTTGGTGACCTCGCCGACCTTGATGCCATTGAAGTGGACTTCGCCGCCCTGGTTCAATCCGCGCACCGGTCCCTGGAAGACGATGTCGTAGACGTCGTAGTCGTGGGCGAACTGCAGCCTGGCGAGCCACACGGAGAAGACCACCAGCCCGATGAACAGGATCAGGGAGGACAGGCCGACGAGGGCGTAGTTGGCGTTCTTTTCCATCAGGCTTCCGTCATCTTCACGCTCGCCGCCGCGCGTCCGCGCGGGCCCAGGAAGTATTCCCGGATCCACGGATGCGTGGAGCGCTCCAGTTCGCGGACCGGCGCCGTCGCCACAACCTTGCGGTCGGCGATCACCGCCACGCGGTCGGTGATCTCATAGAGGGTGTCGAGGTCGTGGGTGATCATCATCACGGTCAGCGACAGGCTGCTCTGCAGCTCCTTGATCAGGGCGTCGAAGGCGCCGGCGCTGATCGGGTCGAGGCCGGCCGTGGGCTCGTCGAGGAACAGCAGCTCCGGATCGAGCGCCAGGGCGCGGGCGAGGCCTGCGCGCTTGCGCATGCCGCCCGACAGCTCCGAGGGCTTGCGCAGGCCCGCTGCGCGCTCCAGCCCGACCAGCGCGATCTTCAGGTCGGCGAGCTCGGCGATATCCTTGCGGCTGAGGTCGGTGTGCTCGAACATCGGGGCCGCGACGTTCTCATGGACGGTGAGGTTGGAGAACAGCGCGCCCTGCTGGAACAGCACGCCCCAACGTCGCTCGATCGCCGTCCAGCGCCGGCGCGTGGCATTCTGCAGGTCCTGGCCGAACACCCGCACAATGCCCTCCTGGGGGTCGCGAAGGCCGATCACGGTGTTCAGCAGCACCGACTTGCCGGCGCCCGAGCCGCCGACGACGCCCAGGATCTCGCCGCGCTCGACGGTCAGGTCGAGGCCGTCGTGGATCACCATGTCGCCGAACGCCGAGACCAGGCCGCGCACCTCGACGACCGGCCCCTGGGTGGTCAGGCCCTCCTCGTCGCGCTCTGCGGTGGGCTGCTCCCGGCTCAAAGGTCGAGCTCCATGTAGGCCAGCGCGAACATCGCATCGATCAGGATGATGGCGAAGATCGCGTGGACCACGGCGGCGGTCACGCGGCGGCCGAGGGATTCGACGTCGCCGCCGACCTCCAGCCCCTGGCGGCAGCCGATGCCGGCGATCACCGCAGCCATCACCGGGGCCTTGGACATGCCGATCAAGAAGTGGCTGGCGCCGACATTGTCGAGGATGCGCTGGATGAAGAAGGCCGGGCCGAGATCCAGCACCGACCAGGTGACCAGCATCCCGCCCAGCAGACCCGCCAGGGTGGCCACGAAGGTCAGCAGGGGAATGGTCAGCAGGAGGGCGAAGAAGCGCGGGAACACCAGGGCTTCGAACGGGTCGACGCCCATCACCTTCATGGCGTCGATCTCCTGGTTCATCTTCATCGAGCCGATCTCTGCGGCGAAGCTCGAGGCGGAGCGGCCGGCGAGCAGCACCGCCGTGATGATGATGTTGAATTCGCGCAGCACAGCGATGCCGATCAGTTCGACGGCGAACACCTGGGCGCCGAACTGCTGAAGCATGTTCGCGCCCAAAAGGGCGACGACGGCCCCGATGAAGAACGAGGTTGTAGCGACGATCGGGATAGCGTCGAGCCCGGCGCGTTCGATCTGCGCGACGCAGGCCGCCCAGCGGATCCGACGCGGATTGAGCAGCGACTTCGCGCCCACGGCCATCAGGTGCCCGGCGAAGATCAGCGTGTCCCAGACGTCCAGCGCCAGGTCGACCACGCCCTTGCCGATGCGGATGGTCAGCTGATGGAAGTCCTTGGGCGGGCGATGGACCACCGGCTCGGTGTTCACCGCCTCCTCGACCATCTCGAGCAGGCGCATCGTCTCGGGGCGAGCGCGGACGCGGCCGGGGTCCAGGCGTCCGGAGGCCGCGCGGATGATCGCCAGCGCGCCGGCCGAATCCAGCCGCTCGACGCCCAGCAGTTCGAACTCCACGTCTTTGAGATCGCGCAGCTCGGCGGCGAGCTCCGCGGCGGCTGAGCCCATCCGTGTGGCCGTCCAGTCACCGACCAGGGACGCCCGTGCAGGGGTCACGCTGGTCTCAAGGCTGAATTGGGCGGGTTCGTCCATGAATTGAGGCGTTCTCGTCTGAGCATGGGGTGTGACGCGCGCCGCCCGATTCGCACGCTTCGAGCCAAGCTACCATCGCCTGCGCCGAGTTCGAACGTGACACGGTCAGGGTTGTTCCTTTTCAGCCCCCTGCGTCGCTGCGTCTCACCTCGCAGGCGAGTAGGGACCCGGAAAGGCGATCTGGCGTGCGCCGCCGAGGGAAAGC